>NZ_VTZN01000099.1 GCF_008370645.1 Mycobacterium simiae | reverse complement strand
CCACCCTCGGCGTCGAAACCCACCCACCCAACCGCCACGACAGCGCATCGGTCTGGAGCCGCCGGCGGGTATTGCTGCTCAATTCCACCTACGAGCCGCTTACCGCGCTGCCGGTGCGACGCGCGGTGGTCATGGTGATCTGTGGCAAGGCCGATGTGGTGCACGATGATCCCGCGGGGCCAGTAATTCACTCAGCAACGAGCTCGCTGGTGGTGCCATCGGTGATCCAGCTGCGAACCTACGTCCGGGTTCCCTACCGGGCGCGCGTCCCGATGACCCGCGCGGCGCTGATGCACCGTGATCGTTTCTGTTGCGCCTATTGCGGGGCAAAGGCAGACACCGTCGACCACGTGGTGCCACGTAGCCGTGGGGGAGAGCACTCATGGGAGAACTGCGTCGCGTGCTGCTCGACGTGCAATCACCATAAGGGTGACCGCCTGCTCGGCGAACTTGGCTGGTCACTGCGCCGCAAGCCGCTGCCGCCGACCGGGCAGCACTGGCGTCTTCTGTCCGCGGTCAAAGAGCTGGACCCCTCGTGGGAGCGATACCTCGGGGAAGGCGCTGCCTGATTTTCTGATGTCCGACCTGCCTCAGTTGGTCATGGGTGGGATACGGTTTGCGTCGTGAACGCTATGGAGATTCACCTTTTGTTCGTCGGGATCCCGTTATTGCTGGCGGTCGTACTGGGCCTGTTGTTCTTTTCCCGCAAGGGGCCGCACCCCGCAACGTATGAGCTGTCGGAGAAGTGGACCCATCCACCGATCCTATGGGCCGCAATCGACGAAGACGTCGGTGCGTTCCACGGCGGGCACGGCTCAGCAGAGTTCTCGGTTGGAGGTGGCGCTAGTGGCACATGGTGAAGTTGCGACGATCGAGCCTTCCGAGCTGCCGCAGGGTTGGGTCCTCACCAGCAGCGGACGCATCTCGGGGGTCACCGAGCCCGGAGAACTGTCCGTCCACTATCCATTCCCGATCAAGGACCTGGTGGCGTTGGACGACGCGCTGGCCTACAGCTCACGAGAATCGCGGGCGCGGTTTGCGGTGTACCTCGGAGACTTGGGCACCGACACCGCCGCACGGGCCCGTGAGATTTTGGCGAAGGTACCCACGCCTACCGATGCGGTGCTGATCGCCGTCTCACCCGACCAGTGCGCCATCGAAGTGGTCTACGGCTCAGCGCTACGGGGCCGCGGCGCCGAATCGGCGGCTCCGTTGGGCGTCGCCGCCGCTTCTTCAGCCTTTGAACAAGGCAACCTGATCGGCGGTCTGGTCAGCGCTATCCGCGTGATCAGCGCAGGGATCTCGCCGGCCTAGATCAGTCAGGCCCGGATGCCTCGTCGGCAGCGTCGAACCGGCGGGCTCGCAGCGACCGCTTGACTCCGGCTTGGCCTTCCAGCACCAACCGCCGCAACGGCGGCGGCACCTCCGACTCCAGGGCGGACAGGAAGTTGTCGGCGGCAGCAATGCCGTCTTCGCTGATGTCCGAATAGGGATACAGGCCGATCACCACCGATTGGGCGACCTCGCTGGATCGCCGTGCCCACACTCCCGGGATCGCCTCGAAATAGCGTGCGGTGAAAGGCTTGAGCAGCTCACCTTGCCCCGGCGCGGCGATGCCCGCGATGATCGCGCGGCTGGTGGCGTTGGCCAGGGTGTCGTCTTCGACCACAGTGGTGAAGGCGCTCTCCTTGACCTCGAATTGTGGCCGTGCCGCGCGGGCCTGGGCGGCGTACCGCTTGCCGGTGGCGGTCGGGTCGCGCTGTTCTTCGGCATCGATCCGGGGTGACTGCGGCCCGTCGGCGTCAATGGCACCCGCGGTTGCCAGCGCGATCACGATGCGCCAGCGCAGGTCGGTGTCGACCTCCAAGCCCGTCAGCCCCAATTCGGCCGGGTCACCGTCGAGCAGCGCGGTCACGGTTTCGACGTGGCGGGGCGATAGCACCGACCCGCACAACGCGTTGACGAAGGCTAGCTGATGATCGGAGCCGGCCGCGGCGTCGCGGGCCAATTCCACTAGCTGGTCGGCGAGCTGCGGCCAACCATGCTCGCGGGCCCAGCCCGGCTCGGCGTAGGAACCCAGCGCGGTCTGCGCCTGCAGCAGCAGCCGCTGCGCCACGCCGACCTCAGTCTCGGCGTGCACGCCACCCGACACCAGTGATACGAAGTCGCGGGCGCGCAATTCGGCCTCGCGGGTCATCTCCCATGCCGCTGACCACACCAGGCTGCGTGGCAGCGGTTCGGCGATGTCGGCGATGCGCTGCAGCGCGGTTTGCAATGACACGGGGTCTAGCCGCAGCGAGCAGTAAGTCAGGTCGTCGTCATTGACCAGAATCAGCTTTCCCCGCGAAACACCCAGCAGCGCCGGCACTTCCGATCCCGCACCGGCGACGTCGAGTTCCTCCCGGTGGACCCGGACCAGCTTGCCCGACCCGCTGGAGACATCGTCGTCGTAGATGCCCACTGCCAACCGGTGCACCCGGGTCTCACCCCCGCCTGGCACCGCGCCGCTCTGCTGTACGGCAAAGCGGGTGAACTTGCCATCGGGGTCGACGTCGAAGTCCGGCCGCAGCGTGTTGAGCCCAGTGGTCTTCAGCCACTGCTGACCCCAGGTCGACAGGTCACGGCCGGAAGCCTTTTCCAGCGCGGCAATCAAATCGTCGAAGGTGGCATTGCTGAACGCGTGGGTGCGGAAGTAGTCGCGCAACCCGGCCAAGAAGTGCTCCAACCCGACGTAGGCGACGAGCTGTTTGAGAACAGAAGCTCCCTTGGCGTAGGTGATGCCGTCGAAGTTCACCTCCACCGCGGCCAGGTCGGGGATCTCGGCGGCGATCGGGTGCGTCGAGGGCAGCTGATCCTGGCGGTAGGCCCACGACTTCTCAACCGTGGCGAACGTTGTCCACGCTTCGGTGAATTCGGTTGCCTCACTTTGGCACAACACGGAAGCAAAGGTGGCGAAGGACTCGTTGAGCCACAGGTCGTCCCACCAAGCCATAGTGACCAAGTCACCGAACCACATATGCGCCATCTCATGTAGCACCGTCTCGGCGCGCCGCTCGTAGGCGGCCCGGGTGACCTTGCTGCGGAACACATAGTCCTCGAGGAAAGTCACCGCGCCCGCGTTTTCCATGGCGCCGGCGTTGAACTCTGGTACGAACAGCTGATCGTACTTACCAAAGGCGTACGGCATGCCAAAGTGCTTGTGGTAGAAGCCGAATCCCTGTTTGGTCTGGGTGAACAACCGCTCGGCGTCCATGTACTGTGCCAGCGAATCCCGGCAGTAAAGGCCGAGTGGGATTTCACCGTGCTCGTCGCGGTAAACATCGTGCCAGGCTGCGTACGGGCCGGCGATCAGCGCCACCAGATAGGTGCTCATGCGCGCCGTAGTGGCAAAGGTATGCACCCCGTTCTCCGCCGCGGTGGCAGCGCCGTTGGAAATCACCTTCCAATGCGCGGGGGCCGTGACCCGTAGGTCGAACCTGGCCTTGAGGTCGGGCTGGTCGAAGCAGGCGAACATCCGCTTGGCGTCGGCGGTCTCGAACTGCGAATACAGGTAGATTTCGCCGTCGACCGGGTCGACGAAGCGGTGCAGGCCCTCGCCAGTGTTGGAGTACCGGCAGTCGGCGTCGACGACGACGACGTTGTGTTCGGCTAGGCCACGCAGTGGAATGCCGGTTGATTCGTCGTAGCTCGAGACGTCCAGTTCGCGGCCGTTGAGGCTGGCGTTGCGGACGGTGTCGGCGGCGATGTCGAGCACCGTGTCGGCGCCGGGCAGTGCGTCGAACACCACCGTGGTGGTGGATCGGAAAGCGCTTTCGCCTGCAGCGCCGTTGCCGTCAGTCACATCGAGGTCGATGTGGTAGCTGTCGACAGTGATCAGGGCGGCGCGCTGGATTGCTTGGTCGCGGGTGAGGTTTGGGAGTGCCACGGACTACAACATATCGGCTGGCGCTATGGCGCCTGGGTGACGCCAGGCTGCGAACGCGACGCTGTGCTGCAGCGGGTCGTTTCACCACCCGGTGTCGGACTGGCTCGGCGTAAGGCACTGGATTTGTTGCGATGCCGCTCGGCGGGAACACTCCCGCTCTTGGGGAGGTTCAGTTAGAGGAGCGTTTTGACCGTCTCTAACACTTTCCCGGAGAGGATCGCACCGTGTCCGAGCAAGCCCCCCCAAAATCCGTCGCCGATTTTTGGTTCGACCCGCTGTGCCCCTGGGCGTGGATCACCTCGCGCTGGATTCTCGAGGTGGAGCAGGTCCGCGATATCGAGGTGACGTTCCACGTCATGAGCCTGGCCATACTCAACGAAAACCGCGAAAACGTGCCCGAGCAGTATCGCGAAGCCATGGCCAAGGCCTGGGGACCGGTACGGGTGGCGATCGCCGCAGCACAGGCCCACGGCTCGGCCGTGTTGGCCCCGCTGTACACGGCTATGGGCCGCCGGATTCACAACGAGGGCAACAAAGACCTCGACGAGGTGGTCAAGCAATCGTTGGCCGAGGCCGCCCTGCCGGCCGACCTGGCCGCGGCCGCCAGCACTGACGCCTTCGACGACGCCCTGCGCAAGAGCCACCATGCCGGTATGGACGCTGTGGGTAACGACGTGGGCACTCCGACGGTCCATGTCAACGGAGTAGCTTTCTTTGGCCCAGTGCTGTCGAAGATTCCGCGTGGTGAGGAGGCGGGCAAGCTGTGGGACGCCTCGGTGACCTTCGCGGCCTATCCACACTTTTTCGAGCTGAAGAGGACTCGCACGGAGCCGCCCCAGTTCGACTAGGCCGGACATATTAGCCGCGACGGGGGCCATGTCGGTGTCGGGCACTAGCTCAGGCATGATGTCGGGCATGCGCGTCTACCTGGGTTCCGACCACGCCGGATTCGAGCTCAAACAACACATCATCGAGCACCTGAAGAATTCTGGACACGAGCCGATCGACTGCGGCGCCTTCACCTATGACGCTGACGACGACTATCCGGCGTTCTGCATTGCCGCCGCCGAACAGACGGTGGCTGATCCCAGCAGTCTGGGGATTGTGCTGGGCGGATCGGGCAACGGCGAGCAGATAGCCGCCAACAAGGTCCCCGGCGCCCGATGCGCGTTGGCGTGGAGCGTGGAGACCGCGTCACTGGCTCGTGAACACAACAACGCTCAGTTGATCGGCATCGGTGGCCGTATGCACAGCGTCGCCGAGGCGTTGGCCATCGTCGATGCCTTTCTGGCTGCCCAGTGGTCACACGGTGAACGCCACCAACGCCGCATCGACATCCTCTGTGAGTACGAACGTACCCACGAGGCGCCGCCGGTGCCGGGCGCCCAGGCGTAGGAGCCGGCCGTGCCCGAAGGGCATACGCTGCACCGGCTTGCCCGGCTGCACCAGCGCCGCTTCGCCGGTGCGCCGGTGGCGGTGTCCAGCCCCCAGGGCCGCTTCGCCGACCCGGCCGCCGCAGTAAACGGCCGGGTGCTGCGCCGAACCAGCGCCTGGGGTAAGCATCTTTTTCACCACTACGCCGGCGGTGGGGTGGTTCATGTGCATCTGGGGCTCTACGGCACCTTCACTGAATGGGCACGCGCGGCCGCTGAGCCCCTTCCCGAACCGGTCGGACAGGTGCGGATGCGCATGGTCGGCGCGCAGTACGGCGCTGATTTGCGCGGCCCCACGGTGTGCGAGGTGATCGACGAGAGCCAAGTCGACGAGGTGCTAACCCGGCTGGGACCCGACCCACTGCGCCAGGATGCCGATCCGTGCTGGGCCTGGGCCCGAATCGCGAAGTCTCGCAGGCCTATTGGTGGGCTGCTGATGGACCAGACGGTGATGGCCGGGGTCGGCAACGTCTACCGCAGCGAGCTGTTGTTCCGGCACTGCATCGACCCGTATCGCAGCGGTCAGCGGATTACCGCAGCGGAGTTCGACGCGGCATGGACCGACCTGGTGGCGCTGATGAAGGTCGGCTTGCGACGCGGCAAGATCATCGCGGTGCGCCCCGAACACGACCGCGGCCCGCCGTCCTACGGGCCAGGCCGACCCCGCACCTACGTCTATCGCCGCGCCGGGGAGCCGTGCCGAGTGTGCGGGACAACGGTGCGCACTGCCGTGTTGGAGGGCCGGAATGTGTTTTGGTGTCCGACTTGCCAACGGTGAGGCAAGTTCAGCTCTGCCCCACCCCGAGGGCCGCGTATACCTCGTTACTCAGGGCGACGCTGCGTGGGTCGGCGTTAGCTTTGCTGGCGTCGAAGCGGTTCATCACGTACGCATAGCCGATCCGGTATTCGAGGTCGACGAAACCGAATGAGCCGCCCAGCCCGCCGTGGCCGAAGATCCGCGGGTTGGGCCCATTGACGCAACGCTGGTTGAGCATGTAGCCCAAACCCCAGCCGTGGTCGGCCACCCGTGGCCCCAGCACCAAATCGGTGTCGAAGCCACCTTGCGACACCCGCACCAGATCCATGTGCTCGCGGCTCAGCAGCTTCTCCTGGGCAAGTGCGTTGTAGAACGTCGCCAATCCCAGCGCCGACACCTGGCCGTTGGTGCCAGGGAACTCCAGCTCGCGCCACAGCTGCAGGTCGTTGGAGCCCAGTTCGTCGTCTGGGGCAAAGCCCATGGCAATGGACAGTGCCGCCTTGGGGTGTTCGTCGAGGCTGACCGGATCGCTGGGGGCCTGCACGTCGGCCAGGAGATCCCGGGCGTGCGGCTTGTTGACCCGCTCAGCGCAACGGTGTTGTTCGAACGGCGCCAAGCCGATGTGAACATCGGCGTCGATGGGCTCGGCGATCTCGCTGCGCAGGTACTGCCCGACGGTGCGACCAGTGATGCGGCTAAACACCTCGCCGAGGATGAAGCCGAAGGTGGTCATGTGGTAGCCCTGGGCGGTACCTGGCTTCCAACGGGGCTCGGCAACGGCCAATTGGCCGCACACGAAATCCCAATCGGTGACGTGCTGCCAGCTCATTCGCGTGTTCGGCCCAATCACACCGGACCGGTGGCTCAACACCATGGCCACCGTGATGTTCTCCTTGCCCGCCTGCCCGAATTCCGGCCAATAGCGGGCCACCGGTGCTTGCAAGTCGAGCTCACCGCGGTCGGCAAGCTGGTGGACACAGGTCGCCGTGAGGGCCTTGGTGCCGGACAGCACGGTGGACAGGGTGTCGTGCTGCCACGGTCGGGTGCCAGCAGCGTCGGCCGAACCGCCCCACAGGTTGACGACGAGCTCGCCGTCCACCCACACGGCGATGGCCGCGCCGACTTCGTGACCCAGCGCAAAGTTGCGCTCAAACGCTGCACGTACGTTTACGAAGTCGGGCGCGCATAAGCCCCGGACGTCGGCATCGCTCATGGCGTGTTCCCCCCCGGTGCGGCCGCTTAGCCTGAGCGGGCGACGGGAATCGAACCCGCGTCGCTAGTTTGGAAGACTAGGGCTCTACCATTGAGCTACGCCCGCGTGCGTTAAGTCGAGCGAAACTCTACGTGGTAGCCAAGATCAAATCGAATCGACGCGATTATGTGACCGCCTCGCGCATTGTGAGGTCGCTGCGGGCTTTGTGTTGGCGCGCCGTAGGATCGCGAGGTCAGCGCGGGGTGTAGCGCAGCTTGGTAGCGCATCCGCTTTGGGAGCGGAAGGCCGCAGGTTCAAATCCTGTCACCCCGACCAGCCGACTGCCAGAAACGACCACCGAGGAGCACATCCGTGAAGAGCAGTGTCGAGCACCTGAGCCCGACCCGGGTTCGCATCAATGTGGAGGTGCCCTTCGAAGAGCTCGAGCCTGACTTCCAGCGGGCCTACAAAGAGTTGGCCAAACAGGTGCGGTTGCCTGGTTTCCGGCCGGGGAAAGCGCCGGTCAGGCTCCTCGAAGCACGCTTCGGCCGGGAGGCGATGCTCGATCAGATTGTCAACGATGCGCTGCCCACCCGGTATGGACAGGCACTGGCCGAATCGGAAATTCAGCCACTGGGTCGGCCCGACATCGAGGTGACCCGCAAGGAGTATGGCCAGGACCTCGCCTTCACCGCAGAGGTCGACATCCGCCCCACGATCACGCTGCCGGACCTGAGTCAGCTGACCGTCGCGGTGGATCCCGTCGAGGTTCATGACGACGATGTCGAAGCCGAGCTGCAGTCGCTACGCGTCCGGTTCGGCACACTGAACCCGGTCGAGCGACCGGTGGAAACCGGCGACTTGATCACTATCGACTTGTCAGCCACGGTCGACGGCGAGGAGGTGCCCAATGCCGCCGCCCAGGGCTTGTCCCACGAGGTGGGCTCGGGCCGGTTGATCGCCGGCCTCGACGACGCGGTCGTCGGATTGTCGGTGGGAGAGTCGCGGGTCTTCACCGCAAAGCTGGCTGCCGGCGAACACGCGGGGAGCGAGGCTGACGTCACGGTTACCGTTGTCTCGGTCAAGGAACGGGAGCTGCCGGAGCCTGACGACGAGTTCGCCCAGTTGGCCAGCGAATTCGACACCGTTGACGAACTGCGCGCGGACTTACGCCAGCAGGTGCTCAAAGCCAAGCGTGTCCACCAGGTGGAGCAGATTCGCAACGCCACCGTCGACGCGCTGCTTGAGCAGGTCGACGTGCCGGTGCCGGCATCCTATGTTCAGGCCCAGTACGACAGCGTCATACACAGCGCACTTAGCGGCCTCAACCACGACGAAGCCAGGTTCAACGAACTGCTCGCCGAGCAAGGTTCGTCGCGTGCGGCGTTCGACGCCGAGGCTCGCAGCGCGTCGGAAAAGGACGTCAAGAGGCAGCTGCTGCTGGACGCCTTGGCCGACGACCTGAAGGTTCAGGTCGGCCAGGATGACCTGACCGAACGACTGCTGGCGACGTCTCGACAGTACGGCGTCGAGCCGCAACAGCTGTTTGCCTACCTGCAGGAAAACAACCAGCTGCCCTCGATGTTCACCGACGTTCGGCGTGAGTTGGCCGTTCGGGCTGCGGCTCAAGCCGCAACGGTCACCGATACCGCCGGCAACCCGATCGATACCACCGAGTTCTTCGGCCCAGCCCCGGTGAACGACGTTACCGATTTGCTTACCCAAGAACCCCAAGAAGCTTCCGCAGGTGAAGCAGCCGCCGAGGATGCCGACGACGCAGGCGAGGCCCCAGCCGGCGTCTCAGACGAAGTCACGGCCGATACAGATGAAACCGACAAGGGCCAGTAAGGCCACAACCCGATGACGCTGAGAGCGAACGTGTCCATTTCAGGGCGTGCGTGGTCGCCAAACAGCGCGTGCGGTTGGTTAGGGTCGGTTCATACGAAACTCGAGAAAGCAGGTGTCCCACTGTGAGCCAAGTGTCTGACATGCGTTCGAACTCGCAGGGTCTCAACCTCACCGACTCGGTCTATGAGCGCCTGCTCTCCGAGCGCATCATTTTCCTGGGCTCGGAGGTGAACGACGACGTCGCCAACCGGCTATGCGCGCAGATTTTGCTGCTCGCCGCCGAAGATCCCACCAAGGACATCAGCCTCTACATCAACTCACCGGGCGGATCGATCAGCGCCGGGATGGCGATCTACGACACCATGGTCCTGGCGCCCTGTGACATCGCGACCTACGCCATGGGCATGGCCGCCTCGATGGGCGAGTTTCTGTTGGCGGCGGGCACCAAGGGTAAGCGCTATGCGCTGCCGCACGCCCGCATCTTGATGCACCAGCCGCTGGGCGGGGTGACCGGCAGTGCAGCCGACATCGCCATCCAGGCCGAGCAGTTTGCCGTCATCAAGAAAGAGATGTTCCGGCTCAACGCCGAATTCACCGGCCAACCGATCGAACGCATCGAGGCGGATTCGGATCGTGACCGCTGGTTCACCGCTCAGGAAGCCCTCGAATACGGTTTCGTCGACCACATCATCACCCGCGCTGCCCACGTCAACGGAGAAGCCAAGTGAATCCTCAGATCCAGCCGCAGGCGCGGTACATCCTGCCGTCGTTTATCGAGCACTCGAGCTTCGGCGTCAAGGAGTCCAATCCCTACAACAAACTGTTCGAGGAACGCATCATTTTCTTGGGCGTCCAGGTCGACGACGCGTCCGCGAACGACATCATGGCCCAGCTATTAGTGCTCGAGTCGCTGGACCCCGATCGCGACATCACGATGTATATCAACTCGCCCGGCGGCGGTTTCACCTCGCTGATGGCGATCTACGACACCATGCAGTATGTGCGCGCCGACATCCAGACGGTATGCCTGGGTCAGGCCGCTTCGGCGGCCGCGGTGCTGCTGGCCGCCGGTACACCGGGCAAGCGGATGGCGCTACCGAATGCGCGGGTGCTTATCCACCAGCCGTCGTTATCGGGCGTGATTCAAGGACAGTTCTCCGACCTGGAGATCCAGGCCGCCGAGATCGAACGGATGCGCACGCTGATGGAAACGACCTTGGCTCGCCACACCGGCAAGGACGCCGCGGTGATCCGCAAGGACACCGATCGCGACAAGATTCTGACCGCCGAAGAAGCCAAGGACTACGGCATTATCGACACCGTTCTGGAGTACCGGAAGCTGTCCGCGCAGAAGGGCTGACACTTCGCCGAACGTGCACCTACTGCGAATCCGCCACCGATTTTTCGCACGGATTGCACGCTCGGCGCACCTCGGCAATGTCGGCCGGCCGCACCCGGCAGCATCCGCCGACGATGCGCGCGCCCGCCGCGACCCACTGTGCGGCTAGCTGCCCACAAAACCTGCGCGGACCTACCCAAATGCGGCGCCGGCCGTCCCAACGCTCACCGCTGTTGGGATAGACGATCACCGGCTTCCCGATGTCGGCTAGGGCGATGGCCGACAACACGTCGTCGGGAGCGCAGCAGTTGATGCCAACTGCCACGATCTCGGGAACTCCTGCGGCCACCGTGAACGCGTCGGCGAGCGGTTGTCCGGCGCGGGTTCGCGTCCCGTCGATCGTGTAGCTGAGCCAAGCTGGCACGCCCAGCTGGTGCACAACGTTGACGAGGGCTTCGGCTTCGTCGCTATCGGGGATGGTTTCCAGGGCGAGCACGTCGGCACCGGCGTCGGCCAACACCTCGAGCCGCGGCCGATGCCACCGGGCTAATTCCGCGACGCTGAGGCCATAACGACCGCGGTATTCGGACCCATCGGCAAGTGCTGCGCCGTACGGTCCGACTGAGGCGGCAATCCAAAGGTCGCCGGCATTGACCCTGTCGCGTGCCTGCGAGGCCAGTTCGACGCTGCGGCGTAGCAGCAGGACCGCATCGTCTCGGCTAACTCCGCGCGCCGCTAAGCCCTCGAACGACGCCTGATAGCTGACCGTGGTGGCGATATTGGCGCCGGCGCGAAAGTACGCCGCATGCACCGCGGCGACCTCCCATGGTGCGTCCACCAGCAGCCGTGCCGACCACAATGGGTCCCAGAGGTCATGACCGCGCGCCTCGAACTCGGTGGCCAGGCCGCCATCGCTTATTACGACGGAATTCTCAGCCAATCGCACACGCTCACTGTAGGGTGAGCGCCTGGGGTCTGGCAGTCACCAGTCCGCCACGTGATGCGCATCGGTGGCATAACGATCGCGACACGCCAGGGAAACCGATTGCGCGTCTCGACGAGTGGCGGGCGCTGTGGAGCGATATGTTGCATCCAGACGACGGCACGACGGCACGGATACCCAAAAAACCTAGGAATATCAAACACGCTATTCGCCGCTAACGGTCGCGGTGAGCCGGAGCGAGCGGGTAGCGTCGGGGAATACACGCGGCACGGCAATACGAATGGCGAACAGGAAGTAGGCCCTCACCATCATGGCGCGCATAGGAGACGGCGGCGACCTGCTGAAGTGCTCGTTCTGCGGGAAGAGCCAAAAGCAGGTCAAAAAGCTGATCGCTGGTCCCGGGGTGTACATCTGCGACGAGTGTATCGACCTGTGCAACGAGATCATCGAAGAGGAGCTCGCCGACGCCGACGATGTGAAACTGGACGAGCTGCCTAAGCCCGTCGAGATTCGGGATTTTCTCGAGGGTTACGTGATCGGGCAAGACACCGCCAAGCGGACACTGGCGGTTGCGGTCTACAACCACTACAAGCGTATCCAGGCCGGAGAGAAGGGCCGCGACTCCCGCCACGAGCCCGTCGAGTTGACCAAGTCCAACATTTTGATGCTGGGACCTACCGGTTGCGGCAAGACCTACCTGGCTCAGACGCTGGCCAAGATGCTCAACGTGCCGTTTGCGATCGCCGACGCTACCGCGCTGACCGAGGCCGGCTATGTCGGTGAAGACGTCGAGAACATCCTGCTCAAGCTCATCCAGGCGGCCGATTACGACGTCAAACGCGCCGAGACTGGCATCATCTACATCGACGAGGTGGACAAGATCGCCCGCAAGAGCGAAAACCCGTCGATCACCCGTGACGTCTCCGGTGAAGGCGTTCAGCAGGCTCTGCTGAAGATACTGGAGGGCACCCAGGCGTCGGTTCCCCCGCAGGGTGGCCGCAAGCACCCGCACCAGGAGTTCATCCAGATCGACACCACCAACGTGCTTTTCATCGTCGCGGGTGCGTTCGCTGGGCTGGAGAAGATCATCTACGAGCGCGTCGGCAAGCGTGGTCTGGGATTCGGTGCCGAGGTCCGCTCGAAGGCGGAGATCGACACCACCGACCACTTCGCCGAAGTGATGCCGGAGGATCTGATCAAGTTCGGCTTGATTCCCGAGTTCATCGGTCGCCTGCCGGTGGTTGCCTCGGTAACCAACCTGGACAAAGAGTCGTTGGTCACGATCCTGTCCGAGCCGAAGAACGCGTTGGTCAAGCAATACACCCGGCTGTTCGAAATGGACAGTGTAGAACTCGAATTCACCGACGATGCGTTGGAAGCGATCGCCGACCAAGCGATCCACCGCGGCACCGGCGCTCGCGGCTTGCGGGCGATCATGGAAGAAGTTCTGTTGCCGGTCATGTATGACATCCCCAGCCGAGATGATGTCGCCAAAGTGGTGGTCACCAAGGAGACCGTGCAGGACAACGTGCTACCGACAATCGTGCCGCGCAAGCCGTCGCGCACCGAGCGTCGGGACAAGAGCGCCTAGGCGCGAATCGCCGCTGGGTTCGCCCTGCCGAGGCGGCGCCTTGGAACGAAATAGAACGTGTTCTTCTGCGTAGCCCGCCGGCCGCGGATATGTTTGCGGGTCGTCTCGAGTAGAAGTGACCAACACCACAATTTGGTGTTGGCTGGTCCGGGGGCGCGTTGTTGACATGGACTTTTGGCAGCGGAAGCAGCGTGCTGCAGGGATTTGAGACAGCTACGCAAAACCGCAAGCAGTGCCATAATCGGTACCGCCAGTGGCATGAAACGGGAGGACGGGGGGAGTCACTCCGACGGCGCGTAACCTGAAGCTGCAGCGGAGTGCCGGTCCGGAACAGAGGGAAGGCGGAGACGTGGATCCGAATGGCAGCGCAGCCGGATCAGAGTCCGAAGCGGCGATGTCTCTGGCCCGGCCGCGGCGGCACCTCGACAACGTCGTTATCCGCTTTGCCGGGGACTCCGGCGACGGCATGCAGCTCACCGGTGACCGGTTCACGTCGGAAGCGGCAATTTTCGGAAACGACCTGGCCACCCAGCCGAACTACCCCGCGGAGATTCGAGCACCGGCAGGAACCCTGCCCGGCGTCTCGTCTTTTCAAATCCAGATTGCTGACTACGACATCCTGACAGCCGGTGACCGGCCCGACGTGTTGGTCGCGATGAACCCGGCGGCGTTGAAAGCCAATATCGGTGATCTGCCGCGCGGCGGAATGGTGATCGCCAATTCGGATGAGTTCACCAAGCGCAACCTGACGAAAGTGGGCTACGTAACCAATCCGCTGGAGTCTGACGAATTGGACGACTACGTCGTGCATTCGGTGCCGATGACCACGCTGACCCTGGGCGCGGTGGAATCCATCGGCGCGTCGAAGAAAGACGGCCAGCGTGCCAAGAACATGTTCGCCCTGGGTTTGCTGTCGTGGATGTATGGGCGACCGATTCGGACCAGTGAGCACTTCATCCGGGAGAAGTTCGCCCGCAAACCTGACATCGCCGAGGCCAACGTGCTCGCGCTCAAGGCCGGCTGGAACTATGGCGAGACCACTGAGGCGTTCGGCACCACGTACGAGATTCCGGCGGCGGCCCTGCCGCCCGGCGAATACCGGCAGATCTCCGGAAACACGGCCCTGGCGTACGGCATTGTCGCGGCCGGTCAGCTGGCCAATGTTCCGGTTGTGCTGGGCAGCTATCCGATTACTCCGGCCTCTGACATTCTGCACGAGTTGTCCAAACACAAGAACTTTAACGTCTTTACCTTCCAAGCTGAGGACGAGATCGGCGGCATCTGCGCGGCGTTGGGCGCTGCCTACGGCGGAGCGCTGGGAGTCACCAGCACATCCGGTCCGGGTATTTCGCTGAAGTCCGAAGCGCTTGGCCTCGGCGTGATGACCGAACTGCCGCTGCTGGTCATCGACGTGCAGCGCGGCGGGCCGTCAACGGGACTACCGACCAAGACCGAGCAGGCTGACTTGCTGCAAGCGCTCTACGGCCGCAACGGCGAGTCACCCGTGGCGGTGCTGGCGCCGCGATCACCGGCTGACTGCTTCGCGGTTGCCATCGAGGCGGCGCGGATCGCGGTGTCCTACCACACGCCGGTGATCATACTTTCTGACGGGGCCATCGCTAACGGCTCCGAGCCATGGCGGATCCCAGACGTTGACACCCTTGAGCCCATTGAGCACACGTTCGCCAAACCCGGTGAGCCCTTTCAGCCCTACGCCCGCGACCCCGAAACGCTTGCCCGTCAGTTCGCGGTGCCAGGCACACCCGGCCTTGAGCACCGCATCGGGGGACTCGAGGCCGCCAACGGCTCCGGCGCAATCTCCTACGAGCCGGTCAATCACGACCTCATGGTCCGCATACGCCAAGCCAAAATTGACGGCATTCGCGTGCCCGAGCTCGAAGTCGACGACCCTACCGGAGACGCCGAGCTACTACTGATTGGCTGGGGCAGTTCCTACGGGCCGATTGGCGAGGCCTGCCGGCGCGCGCGACGTAAGGGCGTCAAGGTCGCCCATGCCCACTTGCGGTACCTCAGTCCGTTCCCGGCGAACCTGGGCGATGTGCTGCGACGCTACCCGCAAGTCGTGGCTCCAGAAATGAACTTGGGTCAGCTGGCGCTCTTGCTGCGCGGCAAGTACCTGGTCGACATTCAATCGGTCACCAAGGTTCAAGGTTTGTCGTTCTTGGCAGACGAGATCGGCCGCGTCATCCGCGCCGCACTGGGCGGGACACTGGCCGAAATCGAGCAAGACAAGACGATGGTCGCCAAACTGGGAGCGGCCACGGTGGAGACGGGAGCTAACGCATGAGTCGCGTCGGCGACGATGCCGTGGGAGCACCACCCACGTGTGGGGGGAAGGAGCGGCGCTCATGAGCAACGTGACCGACAAGCTGGCGGGCACCGACCTCGGACTGACCCCGAGTTTGACCAAGAACTCCCGCGTCCCCGCGGCGGACCAACCGCAAAAGGCGAAGGACTACACCAGCGATCAGGAGGTCCGCTGGTGCCCGGGCTGCGGTGACTATGTCATCCTCAATACGATCCGCAACTTCCTGCCCGAACTCGGGCTGCGCCGCGAGAACATCGTGTTCATCAGCGGTATCGGATGCTCCAGCCGGTTCCCCTACTATCTGGAAACCTATGGTTTTCACTCAATCCACGGCCGCGCGCCCGCGATCGCGACCGGTCTGGCGCTGGCCCGAGAAGACCTTTCGGTGTGGGTGGTCACCGGCGACGGCGACGCGTTGTCGATTGGCGGCAACCACCTCATTCACGCGATGCGCCGCAATGTCAACATCACCGTCTTGCTGTTCAACAACCGGATCTATGGGTTGACCAAAGGGCAATATTCGCCGACCTCGGAGGTCGGCAAGATCACCAAGTCGACACCGATGGGTTCGCTGGATAACCCGTTCAACCCGGTCTCGTTGGCGCTAGGAGCCGAGGCGACGTTCGTCGGCCGCGCACTGGACTCAGACCGCGCCGGGCTTTCTGAGGTGTTGCGCGGGGCCGCCGAGCATCGCGGTGCGGCCCTGGTCGAGATCCTGCAAGACTGCCCAATATTCAACGACGGCTCCTTCGACGCGCTCCGTAAGGAGGGGGCCGAAGAGCGGGTGATCAACGTGCGCCACGGCGAACCGATCATCTTCGGCGCCAACGGCGAGTATTGCGTTGTGAAGTCCGGCTTCAGCCTGGATGTCGCCAAGACCGCCGACGTCGCTGTGGAAGAGATTGTGGTGCACGACGCCCACGCCGAGGACACGGCTTATGCCTTCGCGTTGTCTCGGCTGTCGGATCAGAACCTCGAGCACACCGTGCTGGGAATCTTCCGCAACATCAGCCGGCCCAGTTACGACGATGCGGCGCGTGCCCAGGTCAGCGCGGCCCGGAGCGCGCATCCCACCGATGCCGGTGCGCTGCAATCCCTGCTGCGCGGTCGGGACACCTGGACAGTAGGCTGAGGTGGCTGAAATCGATTCGGACGCAATGCCATTAGCCGGAGTTGTACTCGCCGGAGGCGAGTCGCGCCGGATGGGTCGCGACAAAGCGACCCTGCCGCTTCCCGGTGGGACCGCGACGCTTGTCGAGCACGTGGTCGGTGTTGTCGGCGAGCGCTGCCAGCCGGTATTCGTGGTAGCGGCTCCGGGGCAACCACTGCCTCCGTTACCGGTTTCGATCCTGCGCGACGAACTGCGAGGGCTGGGGCCGCTGCCGGCGACTGCTCGCGGCTTGCGGGCAGCCGCCGCAGCCGGCGCCCGGTTCGCTTTCGTGTGCGCTGTCGACATGCCGTTGCTGACAGTCGAATTGATAGACGATCTGGTGCGCCGCGCGGTGGAGACCAATGCCGAAGTGGTACTGCCATGGGACGGTCGCAGCCATTACCTGGCTGCGGTATACCGGACCGATTTAGTCGATCGGGTTGACGCACTGGTCAGCGCCGGTGAGCGCAAGATGAGCGCTTTTGTCGATGTCTGCGATGCCCAACGGATCGTGATGTCGGATTCCGGGCCGCTGTCCAATATCAATACCGAAGCTGACCTGCGCGTACCCGCACAGCCCTGGCGCTGACCGTCAGCTCAGACAGCTGTCTCGGCCCGTGATCGAATTCGCCGTTGACGTTTTCCGAGTCTCGCCCGCTATCCCTTTGTGATCAATTTAGCCGGAGCCTCAGAAATGTATTCTCTGTTCTATTGAGTGAATTCGTTATTAATTTGAATTTAATATTGGTGTTTGCTTCGGGCGGCAAGCGAAAATTCCAGCCGGGCCGACTTGTATCGTATTGTTCTGCGGCACAGCATATTTGGACTTCCGGCCCAGCTCGGTTATCCCATGATCCTATGGCCCTGCGGCCTGAGTCGAAGCGAAGCCGATTAGCTATCCTGCAGCAAAATGCTGGTGCTATGCATCCGTCACCCTTACGGCCGGGTTTCGCATCGTCGCCCGGGGCCGCGGCAGTGTGGTGACTATGACTCGATAGCTTGATCGAAGCAGCCAGAAGTACTGGTGTCACGTAGTTTTGGGCTGACAAGCGGATCGCGGTGCAGCCCTGTGAATCTTCTGGTGGCATCCTCGAATCTAGCTGTGAGACATGGTGTTCAGGCCATCGATCAACCACGCACTATGATGCAGGTCACTACGACTCGCCGCAACACGGAAGGGTCGCCCCGGTTCCGCTTCCAGCAAATTCGTGTTGCAGCTCACAATATTGGCGTGATTCGGCTCACGGCGGCCCCGTTGTCTCATGCGATCTGTCGCAGCGGCAAACACGCTGCTGACCTGCATCGACCATTCTGGTACCCGGACGTGATTAGCTCGTTATAGAACTGAAGATGCCGATTCTGCAGAGATGACGAATCCAAATCGTTATCGTACGGTGCCTTTAGCCCGAAACCGGGTAACGGTAATTAATCAAAATTGAATCCACGGACCCGCGTGTGAGCGGAGCTAAGGATGGCACCCTGTTTGGGAGCAGCCGTCGTAGCAGTCGGTGAGAACCGGCCGGGCAACTCGAGCCCTTCGCTGTCGTGCCGAAACCAGACGGCACGCCTCAAAGCAGCAATCCACCCGGAAGCATCCGACCCACGACCCGTGGGCTGGGTTGCTTTGGCGCGCGCACCGCGAAAGGAACAATGTTGAAGAACGTCCGCAAGACGCTCATCGTGGCCGCGATCACCGGGACGCTTGTGACTATGCCGTCCGGTGTCGCCTATGCAGATGAGGGCCTCGACCCGAACGTGCCTTCGGCTCCGGATACCCCCGAACTCGTGGGTTTTGACACCACCCTGCCACCACCTTCGGGCGCCGACTCCGAGATCGCGCCCGTTGACCTGCCGGCAGGGCCGGCTCCGGACGACGCGCCGCCGGTTCCAGAGCCTGTCGACTTCGACCCGGGTATGCCGCCGCCCGCGGGGCCAGACGTACCGCCCGCGCCGCCGGCCTCCAAGGCGTACAGCGTGAACTGGGACGCGATCGCCCAGTGCGAATCGGGGGGTAACTGGGCGATCAACACCGGTAATGGCTACTCCGGCGGCCTGCAGTTCACCGCCGGGACCTGGCACGCCAACGGCGGGTCCGGCTCGGCGGCCGGCGCCAGCCGTGAGGAGCAGATCCGGGTGGCCGAGAACGTGCTGCGCTCCCAAGGGATCGGCGCCTGGCCGGTCTGCGGTCGACGCGGCTGATCGACATCGCGCTATTGCCTGCGTGCCCAGGGTGTCGGACCATCGCGGTCCGGCACCCTGGTGTATGTGGGGTTGGCTACGCGTTAACCCAGGGCTTGGGGGTAGCGTCGGGCCGGTGACTGCAACGCCGCGTGAGTTCGACATCATCCTGTATGGGGCGACCGGCTTCGTTGGCAAACTAACTGCCGAATACCTGGCCCGCGCCGGCGGACCGGCCCGAATCGCATTGGCCGGCAGATCGACCGAGCGTCTGCACGCGGTTCGCAACACCTTGGGCGAATCGGCGCAGTCCTGGCCAGTCGTGGCCGCCGACGCCGGCAGGCCCTCGACGCTGGAACAGCTGGCCGCCCGCACCCGGGTTGTCGTCACCACGGTCGGGCCCTACCTGCGCTACGGACTGCCGCTGGTGGCCGCGTGCGCAGCCGCCGGCACCGACTATGCCGATCTGACCGGTGAGACACCGTTCGTCCGCCAAAGCAGCGATCTGTACCACAAGCAGGCCGCCGACACCGGCGCCCGCATCGTGCATGCCTGCGGTTTCGACTCGATTCCGTCGGACCTCAGCGTGTATGCCCTGTACCGGGCGGCGCGTGACGACGGCACCGGAGAGCTGGGCCAGACCGACTTTGTCGTCCGATCTTTCGCCGGCGGAGCTTCCGGCGGCACCATCGCGTCGATGCTGGAAGTCATGCGCGCCGTCTCCGCCGACCCCGAGCTGCGTCGCCAGTTTGCCGACCCCTACATGCTGAGCACCGAACGCGCTGCCGAGCCCGAACTAGGCCCGCAGCCGGATCTGCCGTGGCGGCGCGGGAGTCGACTTGCCCCCGAGCTGAGCGGTTTGTGGACAGCAGGATTCGTGATGGCGCCTGCCAATACCAGGATCGTGCGCCGCAGCAACGCCCTATTGGGCTGGGCCTATGGCAGAAAGTTCCGGTACAGCGAACACATGAGCCTAGGCTCATCGGTCCTTGCGCCGGTGACGTCGGCCCTTGTCACCGGCTTCGCCAAGGTGACGACCGGGCTGGGCAGCCGCTACTTTCGGCTATTACCGCGAGGGTTGGTGGAGCGCGTCGTGCCCAAACCCGGAACCGGGCCAACGGCGGCGACTCGTGAGCGCGGCTACTACCGAGTCGAGACCTACACCAGCACTAGCTCCGGCGCCCGGTATGTGGCGCGTATGGAGCAGCAGGGCGATCCCGGTTACCTGGCGACCTCGGTGTTGTTGGGGGAGTGCGGCTTAGCACTTGCATGTGATCGCGACAAGCTTTCGGATCTGCACGGTGTGCTGACCCCGGCAGCCGCGATGGGTGATGCGCTGCTGGCGCGCTTCCCGGCCGCCGGAGTGGCGCTGCGAACTGAGCAGTTGAACTGACTTATCCCCATCAGGGGTGTACCCGAAAAGTGGGTGAGTCTAGC
>NZ_VTZN01000098.1 GCF_008370645.1 Mycobacterium simiae | reverse complement strand
CACGGTGACGATGCGGTCCGCTACGGCCGGGTCTGTGGTGATTGGTGGGCTAGATGGATGCCCGCGCCAACGCCGTTGGGCTGACGGTCGATCACGTCTGGTTCTTCGCGGAAACCACGGAACAGCTTGCCTTTTCGAGGGTGCGGCGATCACCGCGCCGGATCGCGATGCCGCCAAGCGCATGCGTGATCGCTCGTCAGATCACGGAACTGGCCGGGGTAGGTGCGCGGTGGGCAGGTGTGGGCTGCCTGGTCCGAGGTTGCTGGGCCAACGGCTCGAATTGTGCTGGTGGGCTCGGTTGAGTCCAGCAGCGCTGCGAAGCTACGGGCAGTGCTGTCTTATCTGCAATGTCCTGGGGCTCAAGGACGTCGGTCTTGTTTTGCACCAAAGGAGTGAGGGTTGAACTGGGCGTTGTCTTGCGGTGTCTGCGGCACGATCACGAAAATGGCTGCGGCCGCAGCGCTTATTGTGACGTCTGCGACGTGCATGGCCGTCCCTGCTCACGCAACGGCTGGATTGGCAGGCACGGCCGGTCCGCCGGTTCCACTCGACAGTCCCAACGACCCGGGTGATCCACCTTGTGACCCGGGCAATCTCGCCTGTCACTCCGACGGCTTACCCACCGGCCCAAATGACGACAGATGCTTGCAGTGGCCTTCGTTGGCAATCTGCCAGGGCGGCCCATTTGGAAACGGCATATGGGGCAACAACAACCCTCCTCAGGGGCCGCTCGAGGACGACTGTATCGCGAATCCCCACGCGGCGGACTGCGTAGGGTTCCCGCCGCCGTTCGGCCCCCAACGGCCGGAGGCAGCACCGAACGGTACTCCACCACGCCCTGCGGGCCCGCCGACCGATGCGCCGCTGGCGCCCGCGTTCCCGCCGAGCAATTCACCACTACTGCCAGCAGGGCCACCGGCGACCGGGGCAACTGAGCCACCGGTAGATGGTCACGTTCCCAGTCCTGGTAACGCAGGCGGCGGCACGGGCGACGGAATGAGCGACGACGGCGGCACGGGCGGCGGCATGGGCGGCCACGGCATGGGCGGCGGCGGAATGAGCGACGACGGCATGGGCGGTGGCATGGGTAGCCATGGCATGGGCCGCGGCGACTAATCGGCAGTGGTGGCGCGCCGACTAGGAATTGCTATCTGGCTAGCTCTGAATCCCTTTCAGCACCAGTGATTTTGCTAGACTGGCCGTGTATCAAAGACGTACGCGACCGCGCAGTGCCGCCGATCTCGAACGGGCACTTTGAATTCGAACGGTCGATCGACCTGCCAATCGTCACGTTGAATCTCTTCTGCATCGGCGTATCTTGGCGCCGCCGCTCGGCTTGCTCGCGGCGAACGCCACACCACCACCTGCGCATGCCTAAACCCTGTTCCCGGAAACGCTTCTGGCTCAACGCCTTTCACGCCATTCGCCGCAGACGACCCGCACAGTCCACCTGAAGTATCAACAGGGCTCAAGGATAGTGCGCGCGGTAAGGCGATCATTGTCAAGCTAGTGGTGTGTCCGGGAACAAAGGTGCTGGCGGGATCTTTCTGGCAACGACGGGAAGGGTTTCTCCCCAGCGGTTGCCGGAGCGGCCGGCGGTGCGGTTCACCAGGTAGCGCGCTCAGCGGCGACGGGATCGCTGAGTTGCGCCTGCCGGGTGCTGCCGTGGCTTGCCGTGGGCTGGGGTCGGCCCGCGGCTTCGCGAGAGAAGCGATTAGGCAAGACCAAGCTCGTCAGGCAGGCTCTCCCCACTCGAAATAAGAGCAAGTATGCGCCGGAACTCCACGGAGAGCCTGTCCGCTTTGGTGTGGAGGTCAGCCGAAAGGTCGAGGGGAAATTCTACGCCGGACATTGCTCGCTCCAGCCACGCCCAATCTTCCTCCCAGATCATTTGCTCGTACTTGGCGAACATTTCGGCTTGGTCTGCATCAGGCGTCTCCGATCCGGTCACCGATTTGTAGACCCGGGAGTTCTCGCGGTCTTTGGCCTGTACAGCCAGGGTGATGAAATGCCAGCCCCCCGCGTCTGGATACTCGATGCACAGCGTCCCGGTGAACGGCGGCCAGTAGCGGTAGGTGAGCCGGCGAAGCTGTACCTCGGACCGGACACCTTCATGCACGGCTGAGTCGATGCGGTTGGTGAAGGTGTGTTCGGTGGTGGCCGTGAATCCGATTCCGCGCCGCTGGAAGTCGCGGCGTTCGATGGGTTCCGGGCCGGCCCCACCAATGGTCGCCGTGTGCACGAAGGGCACATGTGCTTCGTCGAGGAAGTTCTCAATGATGAACGCTGCATTGACTTTTACTTCGCTGGGCGTTAAGAAAGCTGTCCCGCTGTTGGCCTCACCCGACGGCGGGGCCAGGTCCGGCAAGGGGGCTAACGGCGTACGCGGCGCGAGCCACACGAAGCCGTATCGTTCGGTGACAGCCGCCGGCCGAGGCAGCGTCGAGCGGGCCGGGATCGACGCCCCATCACCTAGGGCCGGAATCTCTATGCAGGTACCGTCCGCGGAAAACCGCCATCCGTGGTATCCACAGCGCAAGGTATCGCCGACAATTTGACCGGCCGAGAGCCGCGCCCGCCGGTGCGGACACGAATCCGCGAACGCAACGACGACGCCGTCGAGGCGGCTCAACACCCAGTGCTCGCCGGCGAGCACAATCCCAACCGGGTCTCCCGCCACCTCGGAGGACAGCGCCACCGGGTGCCAAAAATCGGCAAGTGCCGCATGCGTATTGACGAATTGTCCTGCAGTTTCGCGCGCACCATCAGCCACGGCCCCTGAATATAACGCCAGCTCGTGTCGTGGGCACCCCGATTGAACGAGAAGCTGGCGCGACTGTAGACCAAGCCCGCTCAAACACCGGTCTAGGGTGAAGTCATGCGGGTAGGTGTGCTGGGAGCCAAAGGCAAAGTCGGAGCAACGATGGTACGCGCCGTTGAGGCCGCCGCGGACTTGACACTGTCGGCCAAGGTAGACGCCGGTGATCCGCTGAGCCTGCTGACCGACGCCGGCACCGAGGCGGTCATCGACTTCACCCACCCAGACGTCGTGATGGACAACCTGAAGTTCTTGATTCACAGCGGAATTCACGCCGTGGTGGGTACCACCGGCTTCACCGCCCAGCGAATACACCAGGTGGAGTCGTGGCTAGCCGACAAACCCAGTATTTCGGTGCTCATCGCGCCCAACTTCGCGATCGGGGCAGTGCTGTCCATGCATTTCGCCAAGCAGGCCGCACCGTTCTTCCAGTCAGCCGAGGTCATCGAGCTGCACCACCCGCACAAGGCTGACGCCCCTTCGGGCACGGCCACGCGTACCGCCAAGCTAATCGCCGAGGCGCGAAAAGCGTTGCCGCCCAACCCCGATGCCACCAGCACCGGCTTGCCCGGAGCCCGCGGCGCCGACGTCGACGGCATTCCCGTGCACGCGGTGCGGCTGGCCGGGCTGGTCGCTCACCAGGAGGTGCTGTTCGGCACGGAGGGGGAGACCCTGACGATTCGCCACGACAGCCTCGATCGCACTTCATTTGTGCCGGGGGTGCTCTTGGCGGTGCGCCGGATTCGAGAGCGTCCGGGCCTCACCATAGGCATTGAGCCGCTGCTCAACCTGGCATGAGCGGCGCTTCGCGAAGCCTGACCGTCCAGCTGCTCATCGCCTTCATGTGCGTGGCGCTGCTGGTGTACTTCGCCCTGCTCGGCCGGATTGGATTGGCGCTCATCGGCTCGGGCCGAGCACCCGCCATGGGCCTGGGACTGGCCCTGCTGCTGCTGCCTGCGATCGGACTATGGGCGATGATCGCCACGCTGAGGGCCGGATTCGCACACCAGAAGCTGGCCCGGCTGATCGCGCAGGACGAAATGGAGCTCGATACCAGTGCGCTGCCCCGACGGGCTTCCGGGCGGATCGAACGGGAGGCGGCCGATGCCTTGTTCGGAGCCGTGCGAGCTGAAGTAGAAGACCACCCCGACGATTGGCGACGCTGGTATCGGTTGGCCAAAGCCTACGACTACGCCGGAGATCGCCGCCGCGCTCGTGAAGCCATGAAAACCGCCCGGGATCTGGAACGGCGTTGCAGGCCGGCACGTGACTAAGAAGCTACTGATTGTGCACCACACCCCGTCGCCGACCACGCGTGAGCTGTTGGAGGCGGTCTTGGCGGGGGCCAACGATCCGGAGGTCGAGGGTGTGGAGGTGATAGCCCGGCCGGCGTTGGCCGCAACGCTTCCCGACATGCTCGATGCCGACGGCTACCTCTTCGGCACCACGGCTAACTTCGGGTACATGTCCGGGGCGCTGAAACACTTCTTCGACACCGTCTACTACCCGTGCCTGGATCACGTCGCGGGCCGACCCTACGGCTTGTGGGTACATGGCAACAACGACACCGTTGGCGCCGCAGCCGCCGTCAGCAAGCTGGCAACTGGGCTAGCGCTCAACCAGGTCGCCGACATGCTGGAGGTCGTCGGCGCGGTCGACGCCACAGCGCGTGACCGTGCCTATGAGCTGGGCGCCACCTTAGCGGCAACCTTGATGCCATAATGGTTGCCGCAGATGGAGCACCTACTGGCTATGTCCTCGACCAGAGCGGAGTGCCTAAGTGGATTTTGGGGCGCTACCTCCAGAGATCAACTCCGCATGCATGTACATCGGCGCGGGCGCGGCACCGTTGTTGGGGGCTGCGGCTGCGTGGAGCGGCATAGCTGTCGAGTTGAGCACTGCTGCATCCGTCTTCGAGTCGGTCATCAGGCGGCTGAGCACAGAGCAGTGGATGGGTCCGGCGTCGCTTGCGATGGCAGCAGCGGCGCAGCCCCTCGTGGTCTGGTGGACCTACACCGCTGAATCCTCTGCGCTCGCGGCAGCGCAGGCCCTGGCTTCTGCTGCCGCCTTTGAGACTGCTTTTGCGACCATCGTGCCTCCGGCCGAGGTTGCGGCCAACAGAGCCCAGTTGGCCGCGCTGGTAGCGACCAATATCCTCGGGCACAACGTGTCGGCCATCGCGGCGACCGAGGCGCGCTACGGCGAAATGTGGGCCCAAGACGCTGCGGCGATGTACGGCTATGCGGCCTCCTCTGCTGTGTCCGGAAGACTGAACCCGCTGACCAGGCCGTCGCATCTCACCAACGCGGCCGGAATCGCCAACCAAGCCGCCGCTGCGGGGCAGGCCGCCGCAGCTGGTTGTGCACAGCAGGCGGGTCTTACTAGCTTGATCAGCGACGTCCCCACTGCTGTGATGACCCTCTCCTCCCCGGTCACGTCGGAGGCTGAAGCGGCGGGGCTGAGCGCACTCGTGCCGCGCTCCACAAATCGCACCAGTTTGGCCATAGAACACGCTTGGCATGGCGCCTCGGGCGCCTGGGCAGACTTCACCATGGTTACCACCACCACCGATCAGGGGGTCGACGCCGACATCGTGGGCGCCGCTGGACGGGCAGCTCCGGGTGCTGCGGCGGCAGCCGCCTTGGCGCGCAGTGTTACCCCGGCGGGCGGTGGCGGAACACCGATTCTGGCCGGTTTGGGCAATGCCTCCTCGGTCGGTCGCTTGTCGGTGCCAGCAACCTGGTCTAGCGCAGCTCCTGCGATAACTGCCGGCACCGCCTCGGACGGCACCGGATGGGCCGTTCCCGCACAAGACGAACCGATCGCAGCCGTGCCGCCCGGGCCGGGAATGGTCGCAGGAGCCAACGGCGCCAGTATCGGGGCAGGGCCGCGGTACGGAGTTAAGCCAGTGGTGATGCCCAAGCAAGTCTTCGTCTGAAGCGCCCTATGCGGTTTTTCCGCGCCATGTCGAGACGCTCCTGCAGATCGGCAAACCGGCGCCACGAGCACTCGCTGCATTCTCTTGCGGCGGTCTGCGCCGAGGATGACGCCGCAAGCCCCTCGGTCGTGACGGCGTCCCGCACTACAACGACTTGCCGACCACGCTGCTGGGCTGCTCGCCAAACACGTCGACAGCCGCCCGAACAGCCAAGCAGTGGCCGAACTTGATGGCGAGCGGTTGCCCTACCGGCAGTTGTGGGTTGGCGCGTCGCGGGTCGCCGGCGGGCTGCGGCGGTCCAAAAGCCGGCGACCGTGTAGCCGTCCGGTACCCCGCCGGAGTCAATTGGGTGCTGGCTGTCTTTGGCGCGGTAATGGCCGGTGGTATCGCCGTGCCGGTCAACACGCGCTTGACGCGATCGGAGCTGGACCATGTGTTGTGCGATGCTGGCTCGTACGTGGATCTGCCGTCAGACTGGAGGTTGCCAGACGGTAGACCATAAGTCACCGAACAGCTCGGCCCGCATGACGTGGCGGCGCTGTTCTACACCTCGCGAACCACTGGCCACCCGAGGGGCGTGCCGACCACCCAAGAGGCGTTCCTGACGAGCACTGAGAACACGCTGCGTTGCCATGAGCAGGTAAGGCATCTTGGCAAGAAGTCCGCACCCTCATTTCAGTGCCGTTGTCCCATATAACCGCCTGCACGCACTTCCCGCCGAGCGAATCTCGTTTCTGGTCACCGTCCCAGCAGTGTACTCATGTGTCTTGCGACACAAGGACTTTGCGGATGCAAATGTGTCCAGAGTCCGTTGGGTTGGCTATGGCGGTGCGCCGATCGCCCCGTCGCTGGTGTGCGCGCTGAACAGCGCATTTCCACATGCCGCCGTGTTGAGCGGATACGGCATGACCGAGACAACCTCATTGATGACGGTCTTGGCTGATGGCGGGCTACTGGAACCCGCCTGAAGCCGCCTCGGCCACGATTCTGGACGGCTGGTTGCACACCGGCGACGTGGTGCGCGTCGACGAGACGGGCCGGGTGCACATGACGGCCGTGCTCGAACACTGCCGGACGTCAGCTGGCCGACTTCAAGGTCCCGGATACGTCACAGTGTTGCCTGGCACGCTGCCGCGCAACGCGAGCGGCAAACTACTCAAAAGACAGCTTTGCGCACAGGTCCAGTGGGGCGCACCGGTGCGGTGACCGCCGCAGCGTCACCCGAGCCGAGAAATCGCGCGCCACCTGTCCCATTTCGGTGCGACCAGCCGCGGAAAGATGACACGCTGGTCAGGACAGTGTTAGCGCTGCCGGCGTCGGCGTTAAGAGACCGTAAACGGCTTCACCGCTTGCGCCTTTGGATTGCGACCGCGGGGGTGTAAGTCACTACCCTTATTTCATCACACAGGTGCTACTCAGCAAATATGCAGAGCTTACACAGCAAATTTACAGGAAGGTTGGCCACTGAAACGGCCAGCCCGCTTCAGACAGAAGGAGCCATACATGTCATTCCTGACTACACAGCCCGAAGAGTTGTCCGCCGCGGCGGGCAAGCTAGAAACCATCGGTGAGGTGATGAGCGCCGAGAACGTGGCTGCGGCAGCACCCACCACCGGCGTGCTTCCTGCCGCGGCCGACGAGGTGTCGGCGCTGCAGGCCTCGTTGTTCACCGCGTACGGCACGCTCTACCAGCAAGTGAGCGCCGAAGCCGCAGTCATGTACGACATGATGGTCAACACCCTCGGAGTCAGCGCCGGCACCTATGCGGCCGCTGAGGCGGCCAATTCGTCCGCGGCAGCCTCGCCGTTGACGGACATCCTCGGCGCATTGCCGGGGCAAACCCCCAGCTGGATCACGGATATCGCCAACATGTTCAACATCGGAGTTGGGAACTGGGGTTCGGCCGCATCGGACTTGCTTGCGCTGGCCAGCGGGGCAATTCTTCCGGCGGCCACTGAGGCCACTGAGGCCGCCGGAGCCGATGCCGCCGCCCTGGGTGAAGCCGCCCTAGGACCGGCCGCCGCGGCGGCCGGAGCCGCCCTCGGCGAGGCACCGGTCGCGGCTGGCTCAGCCGCGGGGTTCTCGATCGGCCTAGCTTCGGTGCCGCCAACCTGGGCCGGACCAGCCACCCTGGTATCGGGCAGCGGCGTAAGCGCGCTGCACGGCGCAGGGTGGACCGCCGCTGTACCGCAGGCGGGGCAGGGAACCGTCCTTCCTGGAATGCCGGGATTGGCGTCAGCAACGCGGAATAACGCCGGGTTCGGCGCGCCGCGCTACGGCGTTAAGCCGCTGGTCATGCCGAAGCCTGAGGTCGTCTAGCGACCAGGCGCCAAGTTGCCGACAACAACCGAGACTAAGCCAAAGGAACTGAACAACAATGGATTTCGGAGCGTTGCCCCCAGAGATCAACTCTGCACGCATGTGCGCCGGCGCCGGAGCGGCGCCGATGATGGCCGCCGCGGCGGCGTGGAACAGATTGGCGGCCGAATTGAGCACGACAGCCGCTTCCTTCGAATCGGTGATCAGCCAGCTGACTACTGAGCAATGGATGGGTCCGGCGTCGACGTCGATGGCTGCCGCGGCGCAGCCATACATGGCGTGGCTGATCTACACCGCTGAAGCTGCGGCACACGCCGGCTCGCAGGCCACCGCATCGGCGGCCGCGTTCGAGGCGGCGTTTGCCGCCACAGTGCCTTTACCCGAGGTCCTGGCCAACCGGGCACTGCTGGCGGCCCTGGTGGCGACCAACGTCCTGGGCCAAAACACACCCGCCATCGCGGCCACAGAGGCGCAGTACAGCGAAATGTGGGCGCAGGATGCTCTGGCGATGTACGGCTATGCGGCCTCGTCGGCGGTCGCCGGAATGCTGAACCCACTGACCACGCCGTCGCAGATCGCCAACCCGGCCGGGCTGGCCAGCCAGGCCGCTGCGGTCAGCCAGGCGGCCGCGTCCGGTACGGTGCAGCAGGTCGGGCTGGCGAATTTGATCACCAACGTGCCGAACGCCGTCATGGGGTTGGCCTCGCCTGCGGCGGCGGCAGGACTAGGCGGAATCATCCAGGACATCGGCGACCTGCTGGGCAACACGTTCTTCCAGAACACCGTCAACGGCATTGTCAACACCGCGGCGTGGTTCGTCATGGCCGCGATCCCCAACGCCCTTTTCCTCGGGCATGCACTCAACGTCGCAGACGCCGCCGGGGGGGCCGCCGCCCTCAACATCACTCCGGCCATTGCGGGCGCAGCGGCGACCACGAACGCGGTGACACCAGCCGGCGGTGCCTCGGTCTTGGCCGGCCTGGGCCAGGCGTCCGCCGTCGGCAAGCTGTCGGTGCCGGTGAGTTGGTCGAGTGCCGCGCCCGCGTTGACATCTGGCACCACGGCGTTGGAGGGCAGCGGTTGGGCGGTCCCCGAGGAAGCCGGGATCACGGCGATGCCCGGGGCGCCGGGCATCGCCGCCGCGGGTAAGGGTGCCGGTGCCTACGCGGGGCCGCGCTATGGATTCAAGCCGACCGTGATGCCCAAGCAGATCGTGGTCTGATCACCCGTCTGCTACGCGTGGCCGGAACCGCAACCAACGCCTGGGATGCAGCCGCTGCCGCCCGGCACTCCGCCGGGTCCCGCATCGGTCCCCCCTGAGCCGCAACCGACGCCCGGTATGCAACCGCTACCGCCCGGACCGCCGCCGGGACCGCCCTGCTGGCCGCCCTGGCCGCAGTTGCCGTTTTCGTCGCAGCCCCCACCACCGGGCACGTTCACCGGGAGGAAATGAGTGCTCGCCGTGCTGGTGACCGGAACCACCGCAAAAGCCTCGGCTGAGGCCATGGGTGCGGCGGCGATCGCGGCAGCGATGGCCCCGGCCACCACTACTGTTTTCATAAGGTTTAGTTTCGCTAACATGCGCGGCGTATACCCGTTATCCCGTGGACAACACATCGCCCAAGGGATCGGGCCGATGCTCTGACTGCCTAACTCGGTCACCAACAACAGAAGGCACCACCATGACCGCACTGGAACTGACCGGCCGCACCGCGATAGTCACCGGCGCCTCACGAGGAATCGGCTTAGCGATCGCCCAGCGCCTGGCGGCTGCCGATGCCAATGTGGTGCTTACCGCCCGTAAACAGGAGGCCGCCGACGCGGCCGCCGCACAAGTCGGTGACCGGGCCATGGGCGTCGGTGCTCACGCGGTCGACGAGGATGCCGCACGCAGCTGTGTGGATCTTGCCCTGCAGCGCTTCGGCAGTGTGGACATTCTGATCAACAACGCGGGCACCAACCCGGCGTTCGGTCCACTGATCGAGCAAGATCACGCGCGCTTCACCAAGATCTTCGACGTGAACTTGTGGGCCCCGCTGTTGTGGACGTCGCTCGCCGTCAAGGCCTGGATGGGCGAGCACGGGGGCGTCGTCATCAACACCGCCTCGATCGGCGGCATGCACCAAGCCCCAGCCATGGGTATGTACAACGCCACCAAGGCCGCCCTGATTCATGTGACCAAGCAACTGGCGCTGGAACTTTCGCCGCGGGTGCGGGTCAATGCGATCTGTCCCGGGGTTGTGCGAACCAGGCTGGCCGAGGCGTTGTGGAAGGACCACGAGGATCCGCTGGCGGCGACCATAGCCCTCGGACGCATCGGTGAACCGGTCGACGTGGCCGAAGCCGTGGGTTTTCTGGTCTCCGATGCGGCGAGCTGGATCACCGGCGAGACGATGGTCATCGACGGTGGTCTGCTGCTCGGTAATGCACTGGGATTCAGGGGATCTGGAGCCAACTCCGGAGCCTCACCATGAGTATCGAGGACCTGGAAGCACGGGTTCGGACTTTGCTTGACGAGCGCGACCCGGCCACCACCGACCCGCGGGAATTCCTCGGCGCGCGCTTTGACGCGGGGCTCGCTTGGGTGCACTTCCCGCCGGGCAGCGGCGGACTCGGCCTGCCGCATACCTACCAGGCGCACGTCGACGCGCTACTGACCACGGCCGGCGCGCCTCCGGCAGGCGGCGGCCGAAACATCATCGGAATCGGCATGGCCGCACCGACCATCGCCGCCTTCGGCACCGCGGAGCAGCAGCGAAAGTTCCTACGCCCGTTGTTCACTGGTGAACACCTCTACTGCCAGCTGTTCAGCGAACCGGGTGCTGGATCGGACCTGGCCGGAGTCGCCACCCGGGCCGTGCGTGACGGTGACGACTGGATTGTCAACGGACAGAAGGTATGGACGTCGATGGCCCAGCATGCGCAGATGGCTATCCTCGTCGCGCGCACCGATCCAACAGTGCCCAAACACGCCGGCTTGACCTACTTCCTGTGCGACATGACGCAACCCGGCATCGACATCAGGCCGCTGCGCCAGATCACCGGCGAGGCGGAATTCAACGAGGTCTTCCTCACCGATATCCGGGTGCCCGACGCAAACCGGCTCGGTCCCGAGGGCGGCGGCTGGCGGGTGGCGACCACCACCCTCAACAACGAGCGCGTCGCCATCGGCTCCCGACCCGGCGTCCCGCGCGAAGGCGGTCACATCGGCCGGGTCACCGAAGCCTGGCGCGGCGAACCAGCGCTGCGTAACCCGGCGCTGCACGACGAGATGATGCGGCTGTGGGTGGAAGCAGAAGTGCTCCGACTCACCGGCGAGCGGCTGCGCCAGCAGGCTGCGAGTGGTCAGCCCGGACCCGAGGGCGCCGGCATGAAAGTGACGTTTGCCCGCCTGGCGCAACAGATTTCGGGGTTTGAGTTGGAATTGCACTTCGAGTCCGGTCTGAAATACGACGACTGGACCCTGCGTAGAACCGAGACCGTCGACCTGATCGGTCGCGGGCCGGGCTATCGCTACCTGCGGGCTCGTGGCAACTCGATTGAGGGCGGCACCTCGGAGATTCTGCGCAACACCATCTCCGAGCGGATCCTGGGCCTGCCTGGCGAACACCGTGTCGACAAGGCGGTCGCCTGGAAGGACTTGCCGCGATGAGCATCGCCGACTTGCTGTACTCCGACACCGAGGAGGCGCTGCGGGACAGCGTCCGGCACTTGTTCGCTGATCGGTGCTCACCCGAAGTTGTGTTGCGCGCCTACGACGCACCACCTGAAGACTTTTCGGCCACCTGGCGCACGCTGGCCGCCGACCTAGGGGTGGCGGGGTTGTTGATCCCCGCGGCGCTGGGCGGGGCCGGGGCAAGTGCCCGCGAGGCGGCGGTGGTCATGGAGGAGGTTGGCCGGGCCGTGGCACCGGTTCCCTTCCTGTCCAGCGCGGTACTGGCCACAATCGCGCTGTTGCGGTCCGGAGCGACGGCGACGGTGTCGGCGCTGGCCCAGGGCGTCGTCACGGCGGCGCTGGTAGTGCCGTTGTCTACCGCGCCCGGCGATCCGGTGACCGGGGCGAGTCACGGCACCGACGGACTGACCGGACGAGTGAGCAGCGTGGCGGGCGCGCAGGAAGCCGACGTGCTGGTGGTGCCGGTCGCCGGGCCGGACGGATTGGAGCTCCATACCGTCGCCCGCGACGCGCCCGGTGTCGAGGTATCGCCGGTGCTAGCCCTTGATATGACCAGACCCATTGCGGACGTGACGTTTTCGGGTGCCGTGTCATCGCGGATAGGCCCCGCCGAGGCCGCGCTGGCTGAGGCGCTACAGACCGCAGCGGCGCTGTTGGCATCCGAACAACTCGGGGTCGCGCAGTGGTGTTTTGAGACGACACTGGGTTACGCCAAGGAGCGCAAGCAGTTCGGCCGCGCGATCGGCTCGTACCAGGCGATCAAACACCGGTTGGCTGATCTGTGGTTCGAGGTCAGTTCGGCGACGGCGGCGGCCCGCTACGCCGCCGACACCTGTGCTCGCGGTGATAGCGACGCCGCCGTCGCGGCGGCGCTGGCACAGGCCTACTGCAGCGGCGCGGCCGTGCATGCGGCCGAGGAGTGCGTGCAGCTGCACGGCGGGATCGGGATGACCTGGGAATATCCGGCGCATCTGTACCTGAAGCGGGCCAAGAGCGACCAGTTGGCCCTGGGCACCGCGCACCGGCATCGGACTCGGCTGGCCACATTGGTCGACCTGCCGGTCACGTGACTTCGGCGAGCAGACGCAGAATCGCGCGACACGCCGAGAATTCGCGGGAGTCTACGTCTGCTCGCCGGAATAGCCGAGCGCCGAGCTGAAGGTTGCGGTCATCGCCGCCCAGTGCCGCTGGGCGCATGCCCGGTCGTAGGGCGGGTTGTCGGGAACCGCGAACCCGTGGGCGGCCGGGTACCACTCGATGGTGTGCCGTACACCGGCCGCCGTCAGGGCCTTGTCGAGCTGCTCGGCGTGGGCGGCGGTGAACGACGGGTCGTTCTCGGCGCCGCCTACGTACACCGTGGCGCGCATGCGGTCGGCCAGCAGGTGGGGGCTGTCCGGATTGTCGGTGACCAGGCCGCCGCCGTGGAAAGACGCCGCGGCAGCGACCCGATCCGGAAGACGCCCGGCGAGCAACACCGATATCCGCCCACCCATGCAATAACCACATACACCGAAGCGCTCCCCGGTCACCTCGGGGCGCCCGGCCAGGTAGTCGAAGAAGGCGTCGGCGTCGCGGGTGACCCGGTCCGGTGTCAACGTGCCCATCATGAACATGAGCCGCGCGCGCTCTCGCGCGTCGCCGAACGCGGTCGCCATGTCGAAGGGGGCCCAGTCGCCCTCGCGGTAATACACGTCGGGCAGCAACACCGCATAGCCGCAATCCGCCAGCTTGGCCGCCATCTGGTAGAACGTTTCGCGCGCGCCGCCGGCGTCGGGAAACATCACCACGCCGGGCCACGAGCCCGTGCCTTCAGGGGTGAACAGACGGACACGGCAGCTGCCGTCGGTAGTGGTAACGGTATCGGTGATCTTCGGCATGGCCTCCGTTGTACTCCTTAGGCTGCGACGTGAATACCTCGGCGCTCACCCGCCGCGCCAGGCTTCGCCGGGCCTACGATCGCCGCTAAGCTGGCCGCGTGCCGATTGCGAGCCCCTACGAGGACCTGCTGCGCCTGGTGCTCGACACGGGTGCGGCAAAATCCGACCGAACTGGCACCGGCACCCGCAGTCTGTTCGGGCAGCAGATTCGCTATGACCTGTCCGCTGGCTTCCCGTTGATTACCACCAAGAAAGTTCATTTCAAGTCGGTGGCCTACGAGTTGCTGTGGTTTCTGCGCGGGGACTCCAACATCGGCTGGCTGCACCAGCACGGAGTTACCATCTGGGATGAATGGGCTAGCAGCACAGGAGATTTAGGGCCGATTTACGGGGTGCAGTGGCGGTCCTGGCCAACCCCGTCCGGGGAGCACATTGACCAAATCGGCGCCGCGCTGGAGTTGCTGCGCACCGATCCCGACTCGCGACGCATCATCGTGTCGGCCTGGAACGTCAGCGACATCCCCCAGATGGCGCTGCCGCCCTGCCACGCGTTCTTCCAGTTCTACGTCGCCGCGGGCCGGCTGAGCTGCCAGCTCTATCAGCGCAGTGCCGACCTGTTCCTCGGGGTGCCGTTCAACATCGCCAGCTACGCGCTGCTCACCCACATGATGGCCGCCCAGGCCGGCCTGTCGGTGGGTGAGTTCGTGTGGACCGGCGGGGATTGCCACATCTACGACAACCACATTGAGCAGGTTCGCGAGCAATTGCGGCGCGAGCCCCGGCCCTACCCTAAACTTGTTCTAGCCCAAAGAGATTCAATTTTCGACTACGCTTACGAGGATATCACCGTCGAGAACTACGAACCGCACCCCGCGATCAAAGCCCCAGTAGCTGTATGACGTGCGCCCACGACGAGGCTGCCGGGTTGGGCCTGATCTGGGCTCAGTCGACATCGGGTGTCATCGGCCGCGGCGGTGACATTCCCTGGCGGGTCCCCGAGGACCTTGCCCACTTCAAGCGGGTCACCATGGACCATACCGTGGTGATGGGACGGCGGACCTGGGACTCGTTGCCGCCTGGCGTCCGCCCGCTGCCCGGCCGGCGAAACGTCGTACTAAGTCACCAAACCGACTTCATCGCCGACGGAGCGCAGGTAGTCAATTCCCTCGAGGAAGCCCTGACTGAGCCGGGCAGCTGGGTGATCGGCGGCGAGCAGATCTACGCCTTGGCGCTGCCGCGCGCCAGCCGGTGTGCGGTCACCGAGGTCGACATCGAGCTAGCCCGCGACGACGGCGACGCCCTGGCTCCGGTGCTGGACGCGACCTGGCAAGGCGAAGTGGGGGAGTGGCGGGTCAGTCGGTCCGGTTTGCGATATCGGTTCCACAGCTACCGTCGGTCATGAGCACGTTGACTGCTGCGCAGGCCCGCCGGGTGGCGGTCGCGGCGCAGGGCTTCACGAAGCCCAAGCCCTGCGGGGCCATTACCCGCGCCCACCTCAAGCGGCTGATCTCGCGTATTCAGGTGCTGCAGCTGGATTCGGTATCGGTGGCGGTGCGGGCGCACTATGCTCCGGTTTTCAGCCGGCTCGGGCCCTACGATCGTGACGTGCTCGACCGCGTCACCTGGGGCCCGCGCCCGTCGCGGCTGCTGGTCGAGTATTGGGCGCACGAAGCCGCGCTGATGGCTGTCGACGACTGGCCATTGCTGCGTTGGCGGATGCGGCAGTATCGGCACGGCCGTTGGGGCACTCATATCGTCAAGGCCAACCCGCGGCTGGCCGAGGACGTCGTCGCGGCCATCGCTGAGCTTGGGCCCAGCACTGCCGGGCAGATCGAGACGCATTTGGCCGCTGCGCCGCGCAGTGGTAAAGGACCCTGGTGGAACCGCAGTGACACCAAGTGGGTCGCCGAGGCGTTGTTCGCCTCTGGTGTGCTGGCGACGGCGACCCGCATCGGTTTCGCCCGACACTACGACCTGGTGGAACGGGTGCTGCCGCCGCAGGTGTTGGCTCAAGAAGTCGACGATGCCGCGGCCGTCCGCGAACTCACTCTGCGAGCCGCGACTGCGTTGGGGGTGGGCACCGAGGCAGACCTGCGTGACTACTTCCGGCTGTCCGCCCAGCAGGTCAAGCCGGCCATCACGGACTTGTTGGCCGCTGGCCAGATTGAGCGGGTGGACGTTGAGGGCTGGTCGGCGCCGGCCTACCTGCGGGCCGGTCAACCCGTGCCGCGCCGCGACCGTGGCACCGCGTTATTGTGTCCGTTTGACCCGTTGATCTTCTTCCGGCCCCGGGTGCAGCGGCTATTCGGCTTTCACTACCGCATCGAGATCTACACCCCGGCGCCCAAGCGCCGGTACGGCTACTACGTGTGGCCGCTGCTACTGGACGGAAAACTGGTCGCGCGGGTGGACCTCAAAGCCGACCGTGTCGCGGACACGCTGCAGGTGCTGGGTGCGTTCGGGGAACCTGACGTGCCACGGGCGCGGGTTGCTGCCGCACTGGCCGCAGAACTGGCGTCGATGGCGTCTTGGCTGGCGTTGAGTGGGGTCAGCGTGTGCGGCCGGGGCGATCTCGCCGGGCAGTTACGGCGGGCCAGCTGATGGGCGGCAACGTCACACTGGGTGACTATCTCGATTTTTGGAACGGAAGTGCTTGGCCCGCAGGGTCATCCGGTGGCTGTTATCCCGTTTGTGGCGCCAACGGGGTAATCGGTAGTGCGAGCACGCCCAATGCCCGCGGCCCGCTGATCGTGATCGGTCGGGTGGGCTCGTATTGCGGCAGCATGCGTTACCACGATTCCGACGTCTGGGTCACCGACAACGCAGTTGCTTGTCGCGCTAAGTGCCCCGAGGAAACGCGGTACTGGTATTACGCATTGCAAAGCTGCGGACTTAACCGATTTCGCGCCGGATCTAGCCAGCCATTGCTCAGTCAGAGTATTTTGCGCAACGTTTCGGTGCAGGCTGCCGCCGCGCCTGACCGCCCCAAAATCGGGGATGTTCTCGGCGCCTTGGACGACAAGGTCGCCGCCAACGAGCGGGTTATTGCAGCCGCCGAGGCATTTGTGCTAGCGCTCGTCGAGCGAGTCGCTGATCATGTGACGTTGTCGACCCTGGCGAGAAGTGCAGCCACAGTTCTCGATCCGCAGCGATTCGAGGATAGGGTGGCTCTTTACAGTTTCGCGGCGTTCGATGAGGCCGCTCGGCCTACCGTCGTCGATCGTCGAATGATCAAAAGCGCCAAGTTCATTGTGAAGCAGCCGTGCGTGTTGTTCGCCAAGCTCAATCCGCGAATCCCGCGAATCTGGAATGTCGCCAGCTTGCCTTCGGAAATGGCTTTGGCCAGTACGGAATTCGTCGTGCTGCGTCCTGTTGACGTCGATACATCAGCCTTGTGGTCAGCGCTGCGGCAACCTGAGGTCCTCGCCGGGCTGCGGCAGCAGGTGGTGGGAATGACGGGCAGCCGCCAGCGAATCCAACCGCGTGATCTGCTGCAGGTTCGGGTACCAGATGTGCGGCGGTTGACCACCGAACAGGCACAAGCAGTCTCCAGCCTGGGCGCTCTGTGTCATTGCCGGAGAGTCGAATCCGCGTGGTTGGCGTCGCGTCGTGATGCGCTGCTTCCGCTGCTGGTGCATGGCAAGGTCAGGGTGAAGGATGCCGAACGCAACGGTGCAGACTGTCTCTCCTCATCGAGGTTCCCGTTTGCGGTGCGCGCCGTCGCGGGCCGCCTATCGGAATGTGATATTGGGGACAGTGCGCGTGCCGATTTCAGCTGCACGGCAGCGGGCGAGACGCTGCGGGAACTAGACGCACTTCTCACCGACCACGACAAGCGCAGGATCCGGCAGGACGACCTGTACGACGCGAACGGCTTGCTGCGGTGATCGTCGGCTCTTCGGCCGTTATCGGCATCGTGGGCGGTGACACGGGCGTGCAGTCGCTCGACGGCGCGTTGGAGCGCCCACCGAAGTCCCGATATCCGCCGCCGGACCATGTTGAGTTGCAAGCGGTCATCCCAGGGTGGGACCGGCCAAAGCTCCGTCATGTAGCACGCCGTTGGCTGGGCGATGACCGAACCCAGATCGAGGCCTTCGACGTCGGGCACGCCCGCGTTGCACCTGCCCTTGCGGTCCCAGATGATGCTGCTTTGGAAGATCTCATCACCCTGTTGTGCTGGCATGTCCGCGCGGGCGAGCAACTCGCCGGCACGTCTGAGGCCGAGCGCATTCGACGTGCGGCGGAGCTCGATCCCGACGATTCGCTGATGCTGCGGGAAATGCCCACCGTGCTTCGCTATGTCGACGATCTGGTGGAGGCTTCCTGCGGCCCTGCTGACGCGCTGATTCGTGTGGAGAATGGGCGGATCACGCGCGCTCAAGCTGCCGGGGAGCCGACGCCGGGTGCTTTCTTGCTCGAACCGGCCGCCGAGCTTGCGACAGCCTCGCGGGCCATTGCCGCAGCATCGTGCCTAAGCCCTTCGGGTCGGCACTATGGTTACCGCCATTCGTCTGCCGCGTGGCCTGTGGCGAGAGGTGCACTGGCAGCGTCCGGGCCTATGGGTGGGTCTGGGTGGCGCGAACGCTCAGGGCCCATGGGTGGCTGATCTCGGGGCCATCGACCATCTCGACCTGGGTGACCTGGCCGCCGACATTGCCGTGCGTTGGCGCCGACCGCGCCCCTGGCTAGCACGTTGCTGTTGGAACCCACTACGCCCGCCATCACCGCCGGGTGCCGATAGGAAGGACGGCGAGAATGCCGCCGAGGAAAAAACCAGAGCCGCAGGCACCTTCGACGATAAAGGAGCTCAAAGACACGCTCTGGAAGGCCGCCGACAAGTTGCGCGGGTCGCTATCGGCCAGTCAATACAAAGACGTGATCCTCGGCGTGGTGTTTCTGAAGTACCTCTCGGATGCGTACGACGAACGGCGCGAGGCGATTCGCGTGGAGCTTGCGACCGACGGGATGAACGAGTCCCAGATCGAAGACCTGATCGACGACCCGGAAGAATACCTGGGTTACGGGGTGTTCGTGGTACCGCCCAACGCTCGCTGGAAGTTTTTGGCGGAGAATGCGAAAGGCCGGCCCACGGTGGGCGGTCATCCGGCGAAGAACATCGGTCAGCTCATCGACGAGGCGATGGACGCGGTGATGAAAGCCAACCCGACCCTGGGCGGAACGCTGCCACGGTTGTACAACACGGACAATGTCGACCAGCGCCGCCTAGGCGAGCTGATCGACCTGTTCAACAGCGCCCGCTTCAGTCGCCAGGGTGAGCACCGCACACGCGATTTGATGGGGGAGGTCTACGAGTACTTCCTCGGCAATTTCGCTCGGGCGGAAGGAAAGCGGGGCGGGGAGTTCTTCACCCCACCCAGTGTGGTCAAGGTGATTGTTGAGGTGTTGGAGCCATCGGGCGGCCGGGTGTACGACCCGTGCTGCGGGTCGGGCGGCATGTTCGTGCAGACCGAGAAGTTCATCTACGAGCACGACGGGGACCCGAAAGACATTTCCATTTATGGCCAGGAAAGCATCGAAGAGACCTGGCAGATGGCGAAAATGAACCTGGCTATTCATGGCATCGACAACAAGGGGCTCGGTGCACGGTGGGGTGATACGCTCGCCCGCGACCAGCATCCGGACGTGCAGATGGACTTCGTGATGGCCAATCCGCCGTTCAACATCAAAGACTGGGCTCGCAACGCGGAAGATCCGCGGTGGCGTTTCGGCGTGCCGGCCGCCAACAACGCGAACTACGCGTGGATTCAGCACATTCTGTCCAAGCTCGCGCCGGGGGGCAGGGCCGGGGTGGTGATGGCGAACGGCTCGATGTCGTCGAACTCTAACGGAGAGGGCGATATTCGCGCGCAGATCGTCGAGGCGGATTTGGTGTCGTGCATGGTCGCGTTGCCCACCCAGCTGTTTCGCAGCACCGGAATCCCGGTGTGCCTATGGTTCTTCGCGAAGGACAAGCGCGCTGGCAAGCAAGGTTCGATCGATAGGTCCGGTGAGGTGCTCTTCATCGACGCTCGTGACCTTGGCTATATGGTCGACCGGGCCGAGCGGGCGCTCATGCACGAGGAGATTGTTCGGATTGGCGACACTTATCACGTGTGGCGTGGGTCAAAGTCTGCTGCTGCGAAAGAACTTAGTTACCAGGATATCCCGGGATTCTGCAGGTCGACTTCATTGGCGGAGATCAAGGCTGCTGACTACGCACTGACGCCTGGACGGTACGTAGGAGCGCCCGCTGTCGTAGCAGACGGCGAGCCAATTGACGAAAAGATCACTCGACTGAAGAAGGAACTTCTGGAGGCGCTTGACGAATCGGCTCGGTTGGAAAAGGTTATGCGCGAGCAGCTGGGGCGGATCGATGCATGAGAGCCTCTACCTGCGAGATCTATGGTTGGATACAGAGGATGGCGGAGACCGGCGGCCACAGCCGTCCGGGGGGAACGCGAGCCTCGTGTCGTCCACCGTGTCCGGTGATTGTTCTGCTGCTGAGCACGTCGTCGAGCCGGCGAGCGCTA
>NZ_VTZN01000097.1 GCF_008370645.1 Mycobacterium simiae | reverse complement strand
CGGCGCCGAATACTGCGGATTGGAACGCAGGCGCAGCACCAGCGGATCGATGATGCGTTTGACGGTACGGCTTAGCGGGCCACCGTCATCGCTGCTGAGTACCTCGACACCGGGACCGATTGCGCGCCAGGCCCGATCAATCACCGCTCGGCGGGGGTAACCCACTGCGACGGCCGTCGCCTGCGGATCCGCGCTCATGAGGACAGGATAGGGGCATCGGCGAGCATCGCGATATCCGAAAAGTTGGGTTTGGTAGCCGGTGGCTCGCTAGAGCCTGGTGACATGAACAAGTCGAAGCTGTTGGCTATCGGCGCCGAGCTTGCGCTGATCGCGACCACCATGCTGTACCTCTCATTCCACGAGTTGTGGATCGCGTTCACCAGTGTTGCCCTTGCTGCGGCCACTGTTGTGCTGGTCGGCCGGGTCATCTGCGGACCGCGGCAGAAACCAGCAGACGGCCGTACCGTCGGGGTGGGCACCGTGCACACCGTCGCTGCCGGCGAACGTCAGATCTGGATCGAGGTAGCCAGCGTCCACGGTGACACATTCATTGGCCGCTTGGTGCGCGATGACGACGATCCAGACACCCCCGTATTGCGTCCCGGCCTCGTCGTTCTGGTCGCCTTCGATCCTACTGACCGCGAGAACCTTTCGTTGCCCGACGACGTGTTGGCGGTCCGCGCAAGGGGACTCACCTTCGTCTGACCATCAGCGTGCGCCGTCGACAGCGAAAGTGACCAGGGCACCCCAATACAGTGGGCTGGCGGTGACGGCTCCGTCCCGCCAGAGCCGCATTTGACTACGCTGCCAACGGTTTAGGGCGCATCCCGCGTCGTCGTCCTGCTGGGCGTGATCCACCGCGACCACCACTTCGGCCATCGGATCAGCATCGGCGACCGCGAATTGGCGATAGGCCGCTGTCGTGGGCAATGACCACAAGGTGGCGGTCACCAGTTGAGCACCGCCGAGGATCATCGCCGCAACCAGACCGGTCGCCTCATCGAACTGGTAGTCACCCCCCGACGCACACGCCAGCAGCGCAACCCGTGGCGGCATCGGCAACTGCAGCGTCATCACATCCGAGGCCGTCAACGGGCGGTGTTGACCGATAGCGGCGGCATCGCCGGGAATCGTCGCGCTACAGGCAAGATGCAGCGCGGCCCGGTCGGCTTGACCGAGATTGCCGTCGGCCGAGCTCGCATGGCCGACAAAGAAAAGTCGGCTCGGGTGCTGGGCCAGCAAGGTGCCCAGCCAGCCGCGGTCGGCGTCGCTACGGCGGAACAACTCGACTGCGGCGTTGACCGCCGGGAGCACCTGGCGACGCTGCATCAGCTCGGCAAAGTGCCTGGCCAGCCGCGTCTGGCCGGAGGGTCGGCCGAGCACCGAACCGAGCGCGGAGTCGGGCCGCTGCCCGGGCACTCGCGGATCCAGCACCAGCACCGGCGGGCCGTCTCGCCGGGCGTCCCAGTCGGCCGGCTCCCGTGGCGCGTGCACGATGTGCTGCGGCGCCGCCAGCAGCACATCGACCAACTCCATCAGGCGATAGCCGTCGGTGTGCTCCCGGATATCGGCTAGCTGCCAAGGGATTCGGGCGGCCACCCGACCGCTTGCCGTGATGGCCTCCTGGCGGGCCCGCACCAGCTCTGCTTTGCTTGGCCCCGATTTCGGCAGCGCTAGCAACCCCCAGGGCACCCGGGCGAGGCGGGCGCTGGGGGAGATGAACAGAACCGGGCGTGGCGAGGCCACACACTCCGCCAACAGCTGCCACCCAGGGGTGCCAATCAGCAGCACACCGAGGATGTACGCGACGGTTAACTCGGTATCAGGGGCGGCGAAAGGGCCCGTGTTCAGGGCCCGTTCGATGGCATCCCGCCGGGTTTCGGAGCCGTGCGGCTCAGGCAACGCGTCGGCCAGTTCTTGTAGGGCGGCCAGCAGCATCGGCTCTTCTACTACCCAGGCCACAGTTTTCGACGGCTGACCGACTACCCGCATGCTGGCGTAGGTGGCGATCCCTACGTCGGCATACCGCAGCACCAGCGTCAGCCGATGCGAGTCGCTCATGGCCAGGTGGACCAAGCGGGTTCGGGCGCAGTGACTTCGCGTCCGTAGCGCTGAACCGCCAGCGTGCGGTAGTGACCTAGTATCGGATCGGTGTCGGGTTGCATCTGCAACGGAGGCAGCGGTCCAAGCCGGGTCAGCGAGGTGTCGGTTGACGACGGCGCCGCAGCTCTCAGCTCTGTCTCATCGGTGTCGACGAACGCGGGCACGGTGGCCGTGGATGCCCACTCGCCCATCGCCGGTGATCGCGGTACCGGGTTGAAAGTTCCGCGCGCACTGTGGTACTCGACGAGTTCGCTGACAAGCTTGGTGTTATCCCACTCCCAGGCGACGGCGAAAGCGCCGGCTAGCATCGGTGCCGAAACGTGGCTTGCCCAGCGTGCTCTCGCGTCGGCGTCGGCGATCGAATAGCGCACCGAGTCGACGGCCAACGCCGCGGGCACCTGGAGTTCGGCGGCCTGTTCCAGCTTGGTCATTGCGCGCCAATATTGCGGCGTCCCGACCTCGCCGTGCGCGATGCCCAGCGACTCGGCCTGCCGGGCCGCGGTTTCCGGTAGTGTCTCGTCTGGGTCGCCGGAACCGTCGAAGCCCAGGTCTGCCAATGCATCAGCTCGCCACACCGTCCCTAGGTGATAGTCCAGTTGGGCATACTGCAACCAGCTGCTGCGTGCTGAGGCGTCGAGCAAATCCCGCGCCTGCGCGATCAACTCGACTGCATCGGCGAAGCGGCCGCAGAAAATTGGTATCCAACTGCGTTGCAACAGAATGCGGTGTAGGTACGGCGGCCTGCCCAGTTCACGCCAATTCCTTTCCGCATGTCCCCAGCATTCGTCGGCAGCTGCCAAGGCGCCGCTAGCCAATCGGGTCAAACCGAGATACAACCAACAGCGTGCGACGTCGTGCGCCCGCGCGTGTCGGGCGACCACCGGGTGAGCCTGCAATACCAGCTGCTCGGTTTTCAGGTGGTCGCCGATCAACCAGTGCGCCGCTGCAAGCTCCAATTGGGTACGGGCGCTGGCTAATTCCCATCCGTTTGCTTGTGCCCGGGCGCCCGCGCGCTGCAGCCAAGGCTCGGCTTCAGACAGCCGTCCGGTCGCAACGCAGAATCTGCCGTAGGCGGTGGCCCCGAACACCCAGAGGAAATCGGCGTACTGCGGGTCACCACCGGACGGGCGGTCCAAGGCTTCAAGAATGCCCTGCCACAAGGCAAGCGATCGCGTGTACAGGTCATCGTCGCACAGCGCACTCGCGCACACGATCCGGGCTTGGGTAAGCAGGTACGCGTGCTCGTCGACGAGGTCGGCGAACGTCCGATCCGAGTCGTGCGCCAACAGCTCCAGCGCCATCTGGGCGCCGTCGTGATCACCCTGCGCCGCGGCCAGGCCGGTTTCCAGAAACTGCGCGCGCCGTGAATAGCGGCAGACCATGTGCGCAATCTCGGCGTTTGACAACCGGACCTGGCCGGCCGCCTCCGGTATAGCGCCGGCGAGAATTCGTGAGTAGCTAGCCAGACAGTCGCGAATACGCCGAATACACTCTTGCACGCCGTCATTGGCGCCCCGGGTCAGGTAGATCGCGCCTAGTTGGGCGAAGACCTCGAGTAAGAGGTCGTCGCGATCGGCCTGCTCGATCCGCGGCATCAGGGACAACAGCAGCTCCCGGGCGTCTGGCTCGCTAGCGGCAAACGCCAGACGGCGGGCGCGTTCCAGCTGGTCGCAAATCGACACGGCTGCATCTTAAGTCCGGCCCGGCCGACATGGGGCATGTCCGCCGGGCCGGATGCTTTCGACTAGCCGCACGTCACCTTGACGGTGAAGTCCTTAGTAATCATGCCGGCCATCGGGTTTTTCAGGTCGGCGCCTTGGGCCTGACCGGTGATGTTGTAGGTTTTACCGTCCACCGCGACCTTCGCCGAACCAACCTTCGCGCCCATGTTGTCGGTGACGGACAAGGCGTTGCCATCAACGACCAGCGCCAGCGACTCGACCCGCGGTGTGGCCTCGTCGGTCATCACGACTGCCAGCGCCTGCTGACCGCCGGTGGAGCCACTGCCGATGTTGATCTTGCCGCCCTGCCTGACGCAGGTCACCGAGGCAGGGTTGAGGCCGGGAAGGTCTGTGCCGCCCACCTGGACTACGGTGCCCCCACCGCCGGTTGCCACGCTCGATGCCGGGCTAGCTGTATGGCCGCCGCTGGAGCAGCCCACCAGCGCCGAAGCGCAGCCGATGGTTCCAACCGCAGCTGCGATTACACGTTTCACTGGACTTCCTTCCGTCATGCGCCGCCCCGTTGGCGTCGTCATGGCAGTAAGTACAAATCGCAGCCTCAGCTACCGATCCCAACTATCGGGTGACCCGGCCAAGTCGCTCGTCACCCGCAGTGGTGAAGTGTCAGTGTGATTGACATCCAGACCCTGAATACGGCGCGCGTGCTGACCCTCTCATCGGGGCGAGTGAACGCCATGGACGTCGAGCTGCTCGGCGAGCTGACCGACGTCATCCGTCAGCAGCGATCAGACGGTGGCCCCCTGGTGATCACCGGCGCCGGTCGGGTGTTCTGCGCGGGGGTAGACCTCAAGCGTGTGTTGGAGGGCGGTGCGAGCTACACCGACCGTCTGGTCCCGGCGTTGTCCGACGCGTTCGAGGCGATGTTTAGCTATCCAGGGCCAACAGTGGCCGCGATCAATGGTGCCGCTATTGCCGGAGGGTGTGTGCTCGCGTGCGCCTGCGACCGGCGCTTGATCAGCCCGGATGCCTTCATTGGGGCATCCGAGGTGAAGGTGGGAGTGCCGTTCCCGGTCGCCGCACTGGAGGTGATGCGCTACGCATGTGGAGACCGCGCCGAGGAAGTGCTGCTCGGTGGTGCCAGCTTCGGAGGCGCTGAGGCCATCGCCCGGGGCCTTGCGCACAGCGTCGTCGCCGAAGGTCTGCTCGAGGCGGCGGTTGCGGAGGCATCGAGCCTTGGCGAAATCCCCGCCGAGGCCTACCGGCACACCAAAGCTCAGCTGCGAGCTCCGACCATCGCGCGAATCCGTGCATCGGGTGATATCGACCGCGAGGTTCGTCAACGCTGGGGCGCCGAACATACCCGGCTAGGGATCTCCGACTTTCTGCAGCGTCTTCGTCAGCGCTGAACTAGTCCTCGACTGCGACCCCGCCGCGGGTGCGGGCGCGCCGGCGCCGGTGCGACGTTTTGCCGGTCGGGCGGCGGTTACGCAGTCCGGTCTCGGCTTCGGGTTCGGGTTCGGGTTCGGGCTCGGGCAATTCCGCTTCGGCTGGCTCCGCTTCTGCTACTGCTTCGGTTTCTTCGGTTTCTTCGGCGGTGGATTCGGCCTCGTCGGTTTTCGCACTCTTCTTGCGACGAACGCGCTGCTGCTGCTTGGCCTTCTTGGGTTTGAGCGGTTTCGGCGGTGGCGGCGGCAATTCCGCGACAAAAGACAGGTAGAAGGCGAAGAACCCGAGCACCGCGATCGCGGCCGCGGCCCCGTAGACACCGAACAACCACTGCCCAAACGAGTCCAGACTGAACCAAATTTCGCTGATCGCGGCGCCGATGATCAGCACCCCTGCCAGCACATGGGCCACGACCGACCAGGTCCTGATCGACAGCGCCAACTGTGGGATGCCTAGTTCCGGCTTGCGGGTGCGCAGCTGGGTCAATACCACTGGCAGGGCGGCCAGGCCGATCAGTGCGCCGGTCACGATCCGAAGCGTGGTGCCCAACACGTGCGAGGTGTCGCCCATCAGCTCATGCCAGCGAGGCAAGACGAAATAGAAGTAGAGGAGGCCGGCGACGATCGAAAACGATGCGTGCCAAAGGATGGCCCACTTGCGGCCCATATGCCTCCTCGTACTGGTGGGCCCGGCCAGCTCAGGTTTCCCGCAAAGCTGGCCGGCCCACACCGTGTCTGTCCGCGCGGCGAACCGAGTGCGGAGGATGCGGGATTTGAACCCGCGAGGGCTGTTAACCCAACCCGCGTTCCAGGCGAGCGCCATAGGCCACTAGGCGAATCCTCCGCCGACATGGTAGCCGTTGGGCGCCGCTCAGTGTCTTTCAGGCCAGGGTATTAGACTCGCCGTTGGACCCCGCGCGGCGTCTATCCTATGAACTCCCCCAGGGCTGGAAGGCAGCAAGGGTCAATGGGCTCTGTCGGGTGCGCGGGGTCCCCTTCAGTCTGAGGCGGCATAACCACTCAAGACCTGCCGCACGTGCACGGCGAAAGGGCCGGATGGTGTCGTTCGATTCGCTCAGCCCTGAAGAGCTGGCTTCTCTGCATGCCCGCCATCAACAGGGTTACGCGGCGCTGCAGGCCAAGCAGCTGGCTTTGGACCTGACGCGGGGCAAACCATCCCCGCAGCAGCTCGACCTGTCCAACCAGCTGCTGACCCTGCCTGGCGATGACTACCGTGACCCGGAAGGCGTGGACACCCGCAACTATGGCGGACTCCACGGCCTGCCGGCGCTGCGGGCCATCTTCGGTGAGCTGCTTGCTATCCCCGTGCAAAATCTGATCGCAGGAAACAACTCCAGCCTCGAGTTGATGCATGACCTGGTCGCGTTCTCGATGCTGTTCGGCGGGGTGGACTCACCGCGACCCTGGAAGGACGAGCCGGGCGTCAAATTTTTGTGTCCCGTCCCCGGCTATGATCGTCACTTCGCCATTACCGAGACGATGGGTATCGAGATGATCCCTATCCCGATGCTCGAGGATGGCCCTGATGTCGACCTGATCGAAGAACTGGTCGCAGCGGACCCGGCGATCAAGGGGATGTGGACGGTACCGGTCTTCGGCAACCCCACCGGCATCACCTATTCGTGGGACGTGGTTCGGCGGCTGGTGCAGATGCGGACCGCGGCCGCCGATTTCCGGTTGTTTTGGGACAACGCCTATGCCGTGCACACGCTGACGCACAACTTCATCCGGCAGGTTGATGTGCTCGGATTAGCCGCCAAGGCCGGCAACCCGCACCGACCCTACGTTTTCGCGTCGACGTCAAAGATCACCTTTGCCGGGGCAGGCGTCAGTTTTCTGGGCGGATCGCTGGGCAACATCGCGTGGTATCTGCAGTATGCCGGTAAGAAGTCGATTGGCCCGGACAAGGTCAACCAGCTGCGGCACCTGCGGTTCTTCGGCGATGCGGACGGTGTACGCCTACATATGCTGCGCCACCAGCAGATACTGGAGCCGAAGTTCGCATTGGCGCTGGAGATTCTCGATCAGCGGCTGACTGATTCCAAGATCGCCTCCTGGACGGAGCCCAAGGGGGGTTACTTCATCAGCCTCGATGTGATGCCGGGAACGGCGCGCCGGACCGTGGCACTGGCCAAAGACGCCGGAATCGCGGTCACTGAGGCGGGAGCGTCGTTCCCGTATCGAAAAGACCCCGACGACAAGAACATCCGAATTGCACCCACTTTTCCCTCGATACCTGACCTGCGCGACGCGGTCGACGGGCTGGCGACCTGCGCGTTGCTGGCTAGTACCGAGGCGTTGCTGGCCCGGGTATAGCGTTCTTTGGCTTTAGTGTGCGGGGACGGCGCGAAAAGCGACGTCAGACCCGCCCTGGCCGCACCCGCAAAGCCGCCAGCGCACACACGATGCCCGCACCGCCCGCCTCCTCAGCGGACCCTCTGGGGTCCGCATCGTCACCGGGCGGTGCTTGATTGCCCGCCTCCTCAGCGGACCCTCTGGGGTCCGCATCGTCACCGGGCCCAAGTAGCCTGCTGACGTGGCTCTCTACCGCAAGTATCGGCCGGCAACCTTCGCCGAGGTGGTGGGTCAGGAGCATGTCACCGAGCCGCTTTCGGTCGCTCTGGAAGCCGGCCGGATCAATCACGCCTACCTGTTCTCCGGGCCGCGCGGCTGCGGAAAGACTTCGTCGGCGCGCATCCTGGCGCGATCCCTGAACTGCGCGCAGGGCCCGACGGCCACGCCGTGCGGGGTTTGTGACTCCTGCCTGTCGCTGGCCCCGAATGCGCCCGGCAGCATCGACGTCGTCGAGCTGGACGCCGCCAGCCACGGCGGCGTGGACGATACCCGCGAGCTGCGGGATCGTGCGTTCTACGCGCCGGCCCAATCGCGGTATCGGGTGTTCATCGTCGACGAGGCGCACATGGTGACGACGGCTGGCTTCAATGCGCTGCTCAAGATCGTCGAAGAACCTCCCGAACATCTGATCTTCATCTTCGCCACCACTGAACCGGAGAAGGTGCTGCCCACGATCCGATCGCGCACCCATCACTATCCGTTTCGGTTGCTGCCGCCGCGCACCATGCGCGGGTTGATCGGACGGATCTGTGAGCAGGAAGATGTCGTCGTCGACGACGCGGTGTATCCGCTGGTGATCCGCGCCGGCGGCGGTTCGCCCCGCGACACCCTGTCGGTGCTGGACCAGCTGGTGGCCGGCTCGGATAGCGGTCGCGTGACCTACCAGCGGGCGTTAGGGCTGCTGGGTGCTACCGATGTGGCATTGATCGACGATGCGGTGGACGCGCTGGCCGCAGGAGACGCCGCAGCGTTGTTCGGCGCCGTCGAATCGGTGATCGACGCTGGCCACGACCCTCGGCGGTTTGCCACCGACCTGCTGGAGCGATTCCGTGATCTGCTGGTCCTGCAAGCGGTTCCCGACGCCGTGTCCCGCGGCGTGGTGGATGCACCGGAAGACGTGTTGGACCGGATGCGGGAGCAGGCGGTGCACCTGGGGCCGGCGACGCTGACCCGATACGCTGAGGTGGTCCAGGCCGGCCTAGGGGAGATGCGTGGCGCGACGGCGCCACGTCTGCTGCTGGAGGTGATCTGCGCGCGGCTGCTGCTGCCGTCGGCCAGCGACGCCGAGGCGGCGTTGCTGCAACGTGTGGAGCGAATCGAGACCCGATTGGCCATGTCGATCCCGGCCTCGCCGGAGGCGCCGGAACCCCCGCGCACGATGCCCGCCCCCGCACCGGCTGCACCGGTGGCTAAGCGCCCCCCAGCGCCGCCGGAGCCGAAGCCCGAGTCGGCGCCACCTTCGACTCAGGGTGAGCTCAACGCCGCCGCGGTGCGTGCCATGTGGCCCACGGTGCGTGACAAGGTGCGCCAGCGCAGCCGTACCACCGAGGTGATGCTGGCGGGGGCCACCGTTCGTGCGCTGGAGGACAACACTCTCGTGCTGACCCATGATTCGGCGCCGCTAGCCCGGCGGTTGTGCGAACAGCGCAACGCTGACGTGATTGCCGAGGCGCTCAAAGACGCGCTGGGAGTCAACTGGCGGGTGCGGTGCGAGGTTGGCGCCCCAGAGCCCGTCGAAACCCCAGCACCGGCCCAAGCGGAAGAGCTTGTGCCACAAATCGATTCCACTCAGCACGATGAAGAGGAAAGCATGCTGGCCGAAGCCGGCCACAGTGACCAGCCACAGCGGCGCCGCGACCCCGAAGAGGTGGCACTCGAGCTGCTGCGCAACGAGCTGGGCGCTCGTCGCATCGACGGTTAGTCAGGCCTGCCACCACGGCCGCAGGGGCAGGTCGTCGTCGCCCCAGGTGTCAACATTGGCGGCCAGCACATGGTGCAGCTGAAGGTTGTTCCGTTCGAACGCCACCCGAGAAGCTGCCATGTACAGACCCCAAACTTTGGCGACCGGCATCCCGACCTCGGCGACGGCCTCGTCCCAATGCTCGACGAGGTTGCGGCACCAGTCCCGCAGCGTCATCGCGTAATGGTGGCGAAGGTTCTCTTCATGCAGCACCTCGAGGCCGACCTCTTGGATTTCGGTGATGATGCGCCCCGAGCCGGTCAGCTCTCCATCCGGGAAGACGTAGCGGTCGGTGAACCCGCCTGCGAACGACGTCGACCGGTTGTCGTGCCGCGTGATGCAGTGGTTGAGCAACAGGCCGCCGGTACGCAACTTCGACTTGAGGAACCCGAAATAAGCGGGATAGTTCTTGACCCCGATGTGCTCGGTAAGCCCAATCGACGAGACGGCGTCGAATCCGGTCTCGGCCACGTCGCGGTAGTCGGCGTGGCGCACCTGCGCAAGATCCGTCAAACCTTCGTCCTCGATCGCCTTTTCCGCCCACTTTGCCTGCTCGGCCGACAGGGTGGCGCCAATGGCATTAACCCCCCGTCGCGCTGCGTAACGCACCATGCCACCCCAGCCGCACCCCACGTCGAGCAGCCGATCCCCCGGTTGTAGTCGCAGCTTTTCAAAGATCAGCCGGTACTTGTTGTCTTGGGCCTCTTCCAGCGTCGCGTCCGCATGCGGATAGACCGCACACGTGTAGGTCATCGCCGGCCCGAGCACCCACTCATAGAAGGTGTTAGAGACGTCGTAGTGGTGGTGGATGGCCTCGGCGTCACGGGTCTTGCTGTGCATGACGCCGTCCAGCATTCGCCGCCAGCGGGGCGGCGTTTCCTGCGGCGGCGGTGCAATCGGCAGTAGATTCTCGATGCCGATCGAGCGGACGACGCTGGCCAGCACCCGCGCCGACGGCCGTTTGAAATTGACCCGGTCGGTCAGCGTGATGAGCAGCTCGTAGGGATCGCCAGGATGCACGCCGTGGGTCTGGAGGTCGCCGGAAACGTAAGCGCGAGCGAGGCCCAACTCACCGGGAGCCGTGGCCAAGTAGGTCGCACCGCGCGGTGAGGTGAGCTCTAGACCCAGCTGCGCGTCGTCGCTTCCGGCGGTGCTGCCGTCGTACGCGATGAACTTCAAGGGCTGTCGTCCGCTCGCGGCGAAGATGGCCAACACCTCGGCCATGCTCAATTTGCCGGCCACTGGGCCCACGGGTCGGTTGGTTTCCCTGGTTGTTGTCATCGTCGTTGCACCGCCTTTGCGTAGAGGTCCAGAAGACGCGAGTCGGGGTCGTAGGTTTTTTTCACGGTCGTGTAAGGCTCCCCGCCGTAGAGTTCGTCAAACTCTTCGCGGGTGTAGTAGCTGTCGGAGTAGAGCGACTTGTGACCATCGAGCGCGTTCACCTTTGCCTCGATCGCCCGGTTGGTCACACCCGTGCCGGCACCTGCCGGCACCGATGACCAGAACCCAATGTTGACGTAGGTGCGGTCCGGCCGAATCGGATATAGCGGCCAGCCGCGATGATCCAGCAGCCGCACGGGGCACACCCAAATGGGTGAGATCGGCACGGCCTCGAAGAACCAGGTGAGGAACTCGCGGGCTCGCTCGGCGGGCACTTCGACGTCTTGCACAACTCGTTCCCGGGCCGGACGTCCGTTGCGCTTTTCGATCCAGTCGGCGATTCCGAAGCGCTGATCCAACTCGACCAGCTTCCAATAGACGCTGCTGCGCCGGTAGCGGCGCGGCCACCAGCGTCGCAGCCGCGGATGCTGCGCCCCGAACGCGCGTGAACACCAGAACCAGTCGGCGTCCCAGCGCCAGAAGTAGTCGTGGATCGTCAGGCGGTCGTCTTTGAATCCAGTCTCATGCTGAATTGACCGGTAGTAGATGTCTTTTCCGGTGTAGTCGCTGACCGGGCCCGGCGTGGTTGTCCGTACCCCGACGCACAGGTAGCTTTCGTCGGGGCCGAACACAACCCCGTCCAGGTAGTCCACCGGGACACCTTCGAGTCCTTTGGTTTCGACAATGCGTTCCATCGCCGCGATCATCTCGGACAACGAGTGAAATCGGATGTGCCGCAACGCCACGAATGGCTTCACCGGCTCCAGCTGGATTTGCAATCGGGTCGAATATCCCAGTGTTCCATAGGAATTCGGGAATGCGCGATATAGATCGGGGTGCTGCCCGGGGGACGCAGTGACCAATTCGCCAGCGCCGGTGAGAATGTCCATCTCCAGCACCGACTCGTGGGGCAGGCCATTGCGAAACGAAGCCGATTCGATGCCCAAGCCGGTAACCGCCCCGCCGAGGGTGATGGTCTTCAACTGCGGAACCACCAGTGGCGACAAGCCGTAACGCAGTGTCGCGGCGACCAGATTCTCGTAGGTGCACATGCCGGCCACTTCGGCGGTGCGGGCGTCGGGATCGACGTTCAGGACGCCGGTCAGGCCGGACGTATCCAGACCTGGCGTATCGCGTTTGGTGCGGGCGCGGAAAAGATTTGACGTTGGCTTAGCTAATCGGATTGTTGCCGTTGGGGGGATGGATCGATAGCAGGCGAGCAAGCGCTCGACGCCCTTCGTGTGGGCTGACAGCGCAGATTCACGGACGGGCATCACCTATATCGTAGTCACCGACCACAGCCCCTGCATCCGCGCGCGGGCTCAAAGACTAGATGAATAAGGGAGTTGCGCCTGATGGGACAGGTGAGCGCAGCCAGCACAATCTTGATCAACGCTGAGCCCGCGGCCGCACTCGATGCAGTGGGCGACTATCGGAATGTCCGCCCTAAGATCCTTTCTCCGCAGTACAGCGAGTACGAGGTGCTTGAGGGCGGCCAAGGGCAGGGCACGGTGGCAAAGTGGCGGCTGCAGGCGACCAAATCACGTGTTCGCAATGTTCAGGTCAACGTGGACGTCGCCGGCCACACCGTGATCGAAAAGGACGCCAACTCGTCCATGATCACCAATTGGACGGTGGCTCCTGCGGGACCCGGTTGCAGCGTCACCGTGAAAACCAGCTGGAACGGAGCCGGCGGCATCAAAGGGTTTTTCGAGAAGACCTTCGCCCCGCTGGGTTTGCAGAAAATCCAGGACGAGGTGCTGGCGAACCTGAAGAAGGAACTCGAAAGCTAGCGCGCCTGGCTCTGGGTGGCCAGGAAACCGGCGATGCCGCGGACGAGTGCGTCGGCATATTTCTGCCTACCTTCGGCGGACTCGATCAGCGCCGAGTCAGCGGGGTTCTTCATGTTGCCCAGCTCGACCAGGATCGACGGGTACTGCGCCAAATTCAGGCCGGCCAGATCCGAACGTCCGTACAGGCCGTCCTGGCCGATGTAGTTGGCCGCCGGGATGCCCGAGGCTTTCAACTGGTCGCGCATCACTCGCGCGAACTGCACCGACGGTCCAGCTTGTGCAGCGTTCAGCGGCGGCGACGAGTAGTTGACGTGGAAGCCGCGGCCGGTGGCTGGGCCGCCGTCGGCGTGCAGGCTGACGACCGCGTTGGGATGCAGCGCGTTGGCCATGTTGGCGCGTTCGTCGACGCATGGTCCCAGCGCGTTGTCGTTGCCGCGAGACATGGCGGTCCGCACGCCCAGCGCGTTGAGCGCCGCGCGCAGCCGCAGCGCGGTATCCCACGTGAACGTGTGCTCCGGGTAACCGCTGTTGCTCGACGTCCCGCTGGCCTGGCAGTCTTTGGTGCCGCCGCGACCCGTGGGTACCTGGCGTCCGATGGACGCGTCGTTGGCCCCGTTGTGGCCGGGGTCGATGAATACCACCATGCCAGCGATGCTGGCGGGGGTTGCGGCCGCTGTCGGAACGACGGGTGTTGAGGGGACGACGAGGACCCCCACGACCATGGCAATCGCGACACGCAGGCTGACTCGTACGTCCACTGCGCCAAGGTAAGGCCGTGCGGTCTAGGCTGGGTGTTTCGAATCGCCCGACAACCGCAGGCGAAACCAACTCGAGACCAAGATGCGAGGGGACTGTCATGCAACCCGGAGGCGATATGTCCGCACTGCTGGCCCAGGCGCAGCAGATGCAGCAGAAGCTACTGGAGGCCCAGCAACAGCTGGCCAACTCAGAGGTGCACGGTCAAGCCGGTGGGGGCTTGGTGCAGGTTCGTGTCAAAGGCAGTGGCGAGGTGATCGGTGTAACGATCGACCCCAAGGTCGTTGACCCCAACGATATCGAGACCTTGCAGGACTTGATCGTCGGTGCCATGCGCGACGCGTCGCAGCAAGTGACGAAGATGGCGCAGGAACGGCTCGGAGCGTTGGCCGGTGCGATGCGCCCGCCGGCGCCACCTGGGCCGGCTGCGCCAGGTGCCCCGGGCATGCCTGGTGTGCCCGGAGGTCTGACCTGAACCGACATGTTTGAAGGACCTGTCCAGGATCTGATCGACGAGCTTGGCAAGTTGCCAGGCATCGGACCCAAGAGCGCGCAGCGTATCGCGTTTCACCTCTTGTCGGTCGAGCCGCCGGACATCGATCGCCTCACCGCTGTTTTGGCCCGGGTGCGCGACGGCGTGCGGTTCTGTGCCGTCTGCGGGAATGTCTCTGCTGACGAGCGTTGCCGCATCTGCGCTGATCCGCGCCGAGACGGCTCGCTGGTGTGCGTTGTCGAGGAGCCCAAAGACATCCAAGCCGTGGAGCGCACCCGTGAGTTCCGCGGCCGCTATCACGTGCTGGGTGGCGCGCTGGATCCACTGTCCGGGATTGGTCCCGAGCAGCTGCGCATCCGTGAGCTGCTGAGCCGCATCGGCGAACGCGTAGACGACGTCGACATCACCGAGGTGATCATCGCCACTGATCCCAACACCGAGGGCGAGGCCACCGCCACTTACCTGGTGCGGATGCTGCGCGACATCCCGGGTCTGACCGTGACGCGAATCGCCTCCGGACTGCCGATGGGCGGCGATTTGGAATTCGCCGACGAGCTAACCCTGGGCCGCGCTTTGACTGGGCGCCGCGCCATGGTCTAGCTTCCGCCGAGCCTGTAGCTACCGTGCGGCCTACTCGCTCTTTTTCACGCCCACTACAGCCTCGCGGGGCGGTGTCGGTTGCCGCTGCCAGCATTGCGGCGTGCGTGAGGTGTTTCTGGGCAGTGAAGCGCTGGCGCAGGGACTGCTGACCGAGTACGAGTTGCGTCGGTGGCACCGTGCGATCTTTCGTGATGTCTTCCTTCGAAAGCGGCACCAGCTGTCGCTTCACGACAGGATCGAGGGGGCATGGTTGTGGTCACGTCGGCGTGCGGTAATTGCTGGCGTCGCCGCGTCGGCGCTGCATGGCGCCCAATGGGTTGACGACGACGTGTCGATCGAGTTGATCTGGTCCAACACCAGGCCGCCGCGCGGGCTCGTCGTTCGTGACGAGACATTGGATGATGACGAAGGTACTCGGGTAGCCGGCTTGCCGGTGACCACGCTCGTGCGTACGGCTTACGACCTGGGCAGGCACCTGCCACGCGGGCAGGCGGTGGCGCGCCTCGACGCCCTCATGCGAGCGACGCCGTTCTCAACCGAAGATGTGCTCCTGCTCGCCAAGCGCTACGCGGGTGCGCGCGGGGTGCGGCGTCTGCGGGCGGCATTACCGCTGGTCAACGCCGGCGCTGCATCGCCCAAGGAGACCTGGGTGCGGCTGCTTCTGGTTGATGCGGGCATGCCCACGCCTTCGACGCAGATACCGGTGCAGGAAAACTGGCGACTGATCGCCATGCTGGATTTGGGCTGGGAAGTGTTCAAGGTGGCTGTCGAGTACGGCGGTGACCAGCATCGCAGCAACCGCAGACAGTATGTGCGGGACCAGTGGCGGCTACGTAAGCTCGCAGAACTGGGCTGGATCATCATCCGCGTGATCGCCGAGGATAAACCCGAAGAAATAGTAGCCCGGGTGCGTAATGCGCTGGTGGCCAGAGGGTGTCGGTGAATTAGCGCGCCGTTAATCGCTCGCGGCGCAAGAGATCTACCTCGGGCAGCTCCAGCGGCTGCAACGATCCCATCACTTTGCTCAGCAGTAGGTCCGCAAGTTCGGGATTACGGGCCAAGCACGGCCCGTGCAGGTAGGTCGCGATCACGCTGCCCTGAATCGCGCCGTCGATACCGTCACCGGCCCGGTTGCCAGTCCCCCTGACCACCGAGCCTACAGGCGACGCCTCCGAACCCAAAACCGTACCGCCGCGATGATTTTCGAAGCCGGTCAATGGCTGCGTCAAACCGGCCAGCACCGGCTTGGTGACCAACTCGCCAATCGTGCGCGCATTTTGCGGCGAGGTGGTGACATCCAGCAGGCCCACACCGCCGACCCGTTCCCCCGACGACGTCTCGTACCAGTGCCCGAGCACCTGGATAGCCGCACAGATCGCCAGCACCGGTGCACCCCTGGCCGCCGCACGCTGCAGGCCCGGGTACTGCAGCAGGTGCCTGGTGGCCAGCCGCTGGGCGTAGTCCTCCGCACCACCCAGCGTGTAAAGGTCCAACGACTCCGGTACCGGATCGGCCAAGGTGATCTCGACGATCTCCGCGGCGATACCCCGCATAAGCAGCCGTTGCCGCAGCACCACGGCGTTACCGCCGTCGCCGTAGGTGCCCATCACGTCGGGCAGGACCAGTCCGATCCGCACCACCGAGTCAGCCACGGCGTGCCAATGCTCGTTGCAACTGCAGGAACGCGGTGTAGTTGGCGACGACCTCGACCCGCCCGGGCGGACACGACGCGATGGCCGCCATGGTGTTGTGCACCAAGGTATGCTCCACGCCCGCATATCCCAGCCGCACCGCTAGGTCGGTCCCACGCTCACCCGCGGCCACTATGGCTCCCAGGGCAGTGTTTTCGAAGTGCTCGAAGCGTACGTCCCACAACCACGAGAGGTCCTCGCCGTCGGGCACCTGCCCGTTGACCGCGATAACCAATCCGGCAGCGTGCTTGTCCACCATCGACAACGCTTCCTGCCAGCCGGCGGGATTCTTGGCCAGCAGAATCCGTGTTTCATGTTGGCCAAGCGCGACGGTCCGATAGCGCCCGGCGACCTCGTCAACGGTCGAGACGGCCGCTACGGCCTTAGCTGGTTCGGCGCCCACCGCGACCGCGGCGGCGACCGCCTGGGCGGCATTGCCGCGATTCACCGCGCCCGGCAGCGCCAGCCGCATCGGTAGCACCAGCCCGTCAGGCCCGCAGAGCGTGTCTTCGTCGAACCACCACTGCGGGCTGGGCCGCTTGAAGTCGGCACCGGTGCTGTACCAGTGACCTTGCTCGCGGACGATGACCTCGCCGCTGCGGGGACAGCTCACTGAGTCGCCCGACCAGGAACCACCCGCGGCCACCCACACCACGTTCGGATTGTCGTACGCGGCCGAGGTCATCAACACGTCGTCGCAGTTGGCGACGATGACGGCCCGCGGGTGCCGGGCCAAGCCGGCCCGCAGCGTGCGTTCAATCACGTTGATCTCGCCGACGCGGTCCAGCTGGTCCCGCGACAGGTTCAGCAAAACGAAGACCGCGGGCTGGACAGCGTCGGACACGTGCGGCACGTGCATTTCGTCGACTTCCAGGGCCGCAAGCTTGGCTTGGCGATCGGCGGCCAGCGCGGCCACCAGGCCGGCATCCATATTTGCGCCCTCGGCGTTGGTCGCGACTGCACCCAACGTGCCCAAAGCGGCCGCCGTCATCCGGGTGGTCGTCGACTTCCCGTTGGTGCCGGTGACCACGACCGTGCGGCGGCCTGCGGCAAGCTGGCGCAGCACCGAGCGGTCCAGTGTCAGGGCGATCAGGCCGCCGATCATCGCACCGGCTCCGCGGCCAGTGACCCGCGACGCCCAACGCGCGCTCGCGCCCGCCGCGAGCGCTAGCCGAGCACGGGTTGTGATCACCCGGGTGAGTTTAAGGGCGATCGCAAGCTCGGCGCTTTGTTGCCGGGCGCTGGGGGTACCTCCCGCTCGCGGCGGACGGGTCGCCCTCATGTGGTCTAGGGCTGGTCTAGGGCCGACACGATGCGCAGCGACGCCGGTGATGTCGGTCGGGCATGCCATCCTCATCTTGTGAGCCACACCTGGGGACGGCCGGCCAGCCACCCGAGCGCGGGTTGGGCCGTCATCGACGTCGAGACTTCGGGCTTTCGTCCGGGTCAGGCCCGCATCATCAGCATCGCCGTGCTCGGCCTCGACGCCGGCGGGCGGGTCGAGCAATCCGTGGTCAGCCTGCTCAATCCCGGAGTGGACCCAGGTCCCACCCATGTACACGGCCTGACGGTCGCGATGCTCGAAGATCAGCCGCAGTTCGCCGACATCGTCGGTGCCGTGCTTGACGTGCTCCGTGGCCGCACGCTGGTGGCACACAACGTTGCGTTCGACTACGCGTTTCTGGCTGCTGAAGCCGAACTCGCCGACACCGAGCTCCCCGTCGACACCGTCATGTGCACGGTGGAGTTGGCCCGGCGCCTCGAGCTGGGCATCGAGAATCTGCGGTTGGAGACGCTTGCCGCGCACTGGGGCGTGACCCAAGAGCGGCCCCACGACGCGTTCGACGACGCGCTGGTATTGACCGGGGTGCTGGCGCCCGCGCTTGAGCGAGCGCGCCAACTCGATGTCTGGCTGCCGATACGTCCGGTGGCTCGGCGCCGCTGGCCTAACGGCCGGGTGACCCACGATGAGCTGTGGCCGCTGAAGGTGCTCGCCTCCCGCGTTCCCTGCCCATACCTCAACCCGGGCCGATATGTGACGGGCCGGCCGCTGGTCCAGGGTATGAGGGTGGCGCTGGCGGCCGAGGTCAGGCGCACCCACGAGGAGCTTGTCGAGCGGATCTTGCATGCCGGGTTGGCTTACAGCGACGAGGTGAACCGCGAAACGTCATTGGTGGTCTGCAACGAAACCGTTCCCGAGCAGGGGAAGGGCTACCACGCCCTGCAACTGGGTGTGCCGGTGGTTTCCGACGCGCTTTTCATGGACAGTGTGGGTTCTGTGGTCGGTGGCCGAAGCATGGAGGAATTCAGCGACGCGACCCTACTCGACCAGCAGCTCTCCCTCTTTTGAAACTTTTTTCGCGACGCTCATCTTCGAGGCGGCCGGTTTCACCCCGACGCCCAAGCAAATGAATGAGCTGAGCCGCTTGCTTAACGGCTACGTGTTCAGCACGCGCACGATCCCCGCCGACGACGATCCGGCCGGATTGGTCGACCGGCTGCTGCGGCGTTTTTCGAGACTTAGTGAGAGGCCCGGTTGACCGCGGACACGACGGCCCGCAGCGACGCGGTGGTGATCGACGGCGCGATGCCGACACCCCACGCGGTCCGGCCGCTCACCGAGGCCTCCACATAGGCCGCCGCTTGCGCGTCGTCACCGGCACTCATCGCGTGCTCGGAGTAATCCAGCACGGACACGTCAAACCCGACATCGCCAAGTGCGTGGACGAACGCGGCCAGCGGGCCGTTGCCGACACCGCTGATCTCGGTTTCCACGCCGTTGATCTTGACGGTTGCGGTGATGGTAGTAGCGCCGCCGTCGTCTTCTGAGGCATCGACGCGCTGCTTCATCCGCTCCAGCGGCCACACCGGGGCCAGGTACTCCTCGGCGAAGGCATCCCACATCTCCTTGGGCGAGACTTCGCCGCCCTCGCCCACTGTGCCCTCTGCGATCTTCTGGATCACCTGGGAGAACTCGATTTGCAGCCGTCGCGGCAGGACCAGGCCGTGGTCAGCCTTCATGATGTAGGCCACTCCGCCTTTGCCCGACTGCGAGTTGACCCGGATCACCGCCTCATAGGTGCGGCCAACGTCACGCGGGTCGATCGGCAGATAGGGCACCTGCCACAGCATGTCGTCAACATCGGAGCCGTCGCTGTCAGCATCTAACTTCATGGCGTCCAGACCCTTGTTGATGGCGTCCTGGTGACTGCCGGAGAACGCGGTGTAGACCAGGTCACCGCCATAGGGGTGACGCTCGGGCACCGGCAGCTGGTTGCAGTACTCCACGGTGCGCCGGATTTCGTCGATGTTGGAGAAGTCGATCTGCGGGTCCACCCCGCGCGAGAACAGGTTCAGCCCCAGCGTCACCAGGCATACGTTGCCGGTGCGCTCGCCGTTGCCGAACAGGCAGCCCTCGATCCGGTCCGCCCCGGCCTGATAGCCCAATTCGGCTGCGGCGACGGCCGTTCCGCGGTCATTGTGCGGATGCAGGCTCAGAATGACGGAGTCACGACGCGCGAGGTTGCGGCTCATCCACTCGATCGAGTCGGCGTAGACGTTGGGGGTGGCCATCTCGACGGTGGCGGGCAAATTGAAAATGATCGGGTTGTCCGGCGTCGGCTCGATGATGTCGCCGACGGCGTCGCACACCTGCTTGGCGTACTCCAATTCGGTGCCGGTGTAAGACTCCGGCGAGTACTCGAACCGCCATTGCGTACCCGGGTATCTGGCGGCCTCCTCGATGCACTTGCGGGCGCCATCGGTGGCGATGGCCTGCACCGCGGCGTGGTCGGCTCGGAACACCACGCGGCGCTGCAGGATCGACGTCGAGTTATAGAAGTGCACGATGACCCGAGGCGCACCCTCACATGCCTCGAAGGTGCGCTCGATCAGCTCGGCACGGCACTGCGTAAGCACCTGGATGGTGACGTCGTCGGGAATGGCGCCGTCGTTGATGATTTCGCGGACGAAGTCGAAGTCGGTCTGGCTGGCCGACGGAAACCCGACTTCGATGTCCTTGTAGCCCATCCGGACCAGCAAGTCGAACATGCGGCGCTTGCGGGCCGGGCTCATCGGGTCGATCAGCGCCTGGTTGCCGTCCCGCAGGTCCACTGCGCACCACAAAGGGGCGCTACCGATAACGCGGTCGGGCCAGGTGCGGTCGGGCAGCCGGATGGGCTCGACCTCGTCGGCG
>NZ_VTZN01000096.1 GCF_008370645.1 Mycobacterium simiae | reverse complement strand
CAGCGCCGCACACGGGTTCCCCCTACTGCGGGCAGGGGCCAGCTACGGACCAATCGTTGAACGCGGCGGGGACATCTACGGCGCTACCGTCAACACCGCCGCCCGGCTCGTTGCGTCCGCCCGCGCAGGCCAAGCCCTGGCCACAGCCCCGATCGCCGCAGCGGCCCGCAGAGTCGGGTTGACCGCCACCCCGCTGGGCCGCCTCGCCCTGCGTAACCTCGCTGACCCGGTGCGAGCTTTCGCTATTGGCCTGGGCACCCGGTGCCAGCGCCAGCGTGTCGACCCGGTGTGCCGCATGCACCTCCACGACGCGGACATAGCCGCCACGCGCACGCGCCGCGGCGTCACCTACCATTTCTGCTCACTCGCATGTGCGCAGCAGTTCAGCTCCCGACCAACCGAATTCAGTGCTGCGAGACCGTGTCGGGGCCTGGCGGGCTGCGCCCCGAGTGGGGCCTCGACGGCGGAGCAAACCTGCTGACACGCAACGCCATCGAAAGGGCCTCGCTGACTGTGTCGGCTACCGGTCGTCGACGCTGACGTCGATGCTGCGATGCAATGTCGATGGCGTGAGCCCGAACATGGCTCGACAGGTGCGAGTCAGATGCGCGCTGTCGGAAAAGCCGGCGGTGTGGGCCGCGGCGGTGAGGTCACTGCCGGCGGCCGCGGCCCGCAGGGCGGCGATCAGCCGCAGCCACAACACATATCGACGTAGCGGCAATCCGATCTGGGCGCTGAACAGATGAGTGAGCCGACCGGCGGACAGCCCCACCCGGGCTGCCAGATCCCGGGTACGGACCGGTCCGTCGGCCAGCATCGCCTGGGCGTGGGCCGCGGCTGCGACCACGGCGGGATGGTGCGGAGCCACCGCCCCGATCGAGCCGAATACCGCTATCACGCAATCCGTTACGTCACTGAGCCCGGCGGCCATGTCCACATCGGCGGCCACTGCGGGCTGCTCCCACGCCGTGCGTCCGAGCCGGTCGGCTGTCGTGCCGGCCAGACTTTCCGGGCCCAGGAATACCATCACCCCCGCTGTGGCGCCAACCGCGATGCGATGGCACGCGTTGGCTGGCACCACCATGCGCGCGGAGCGGTGCTCGACTCCCCGGTCATCGATCAGCGTCAGCTCCGTATCGGCGAGCATGACCTGCACGGCGTGGTGGGCATGCTCGTCGGTCGGACCGATGGCGCCGCGGAACGTCAAGACTCCCGGGCGCAGCAGCCCAGCACCGGCCCATCGCGCCGCCGCCCGGTCGAGATCGCGTGTCAGGCGGGCCATGACGTCGCCTCCAAGGACAACCGACGAGCAGTTCACCGACATGTGAGGCTAGTCATGTCGAAGGGCGGCCGCCACCATCGCGGGGCTGCGACTTCTCGACGGCCCCGCTTGGGGCTGGCCGGGTCCGGATCGCGGGCCCGGCGCTCGGCGCTGCCGGTGGCGCTGTGGCCGCGGGTGAGCGTCCTTTGCGCGGCGACGCGGCAAGCTGGTCCCGATCCCCTGGCCCGCGGGAGCAGGCCGGCGCGATCCGGTGGGGAATCACGGTTTCAATCCACGCTCTTTGGGCTGCGGTCCAGCTTCAGCGTATCGGCGCGGCCGCGAGTGCTCCCCACATTGGACCGGCCGCGATGCCGACGGTGAGGCTTAGGCCGGCGGCGAGTATCGCGATGCTTGTCGAGCAGCGACGCGGCGTGGGGGCCGTCGTCGATTCCGGTTTCTGGAATAGGGGAATGATCCAGCGCAAGTAGTAGAAGAGGCTGATGAGGCTATTGACGAACACCAGTGCCGCCAGCCACGCGCTGCCGCCGTCCCATGCGGCGGTGGCCGTGGTGAGCTTGCCGACGAAGACCGCGGTTGGGGGGGTGCCGACCAGGCCGAGCAGTGCCACTACTAACGCCCCGGCCAGCCACGGCTGAGCTCGTGACAGACCCCGGTACCCTGTGAGGTCACGCCGATCGGGCAGGGCGGTGCTCACCGCGAACGCGGCGCTGTTGGTGAGGGTGTAGCCGATCAGATAGAACAGCAGTGACGGCAGCGCGAGTTCGCTGTGCCCGGCGACGGCGATCGGCACGAGCAAGTAGCCGACCTGGCTTACCGTCGACCACCCCAGAAGTCGCCGCGGATCCTGCTGCCAATAAGCGGCCAGGTTGCCCAAGGTCATAGTGGCGACGGCAAATATCGCGATCACGAGCGGCCAGGCCACGGTATTGGGCAAGACGATGGCCACCCGATAGAGCGCTATCAGGGCGCCGAGCTTTGGCACGGTAGTCAAAAAGAGGGCCGCTGTTCCGGTGGCGCCTTGGGCGGCATCGGGAACCCAGAAGTGCGCGGGCAGCGCCCCGGCTTCAAACATCAGCCCCGCCAGCACCGCCACCAGGCTCGTTGCCACTGCCGCGATCGGTGCGCCGCCGAGATTTCGGGCGAGTTCGTCGTAGCGCGTTGCGCCGGTGATGCCGTAGAAGACCGTGATCCCCAGCAGCAGGATGATGCCGAAGAGGGCACCCATCAGGTAGGTCTTCAGCGCCGCCTCGGCCGCCAACCCGGTGCTGCGCAACCCGATCAATCCGTATACCGGGATGCTGGCGAGCAGATATCCGGTGGCCAGAACCAGCAAGTCGTTCGCCCCGGCCAGCACCAGGACACCGGTGGTGGAAAACAGCAGAAGCGCGTAGGTTTCGCTCTCCCGGGCGGTTCCTGCGATTTCGTCGCCCGCGATCGCGAGAACCAGCAATACCCCGACGGCGGCGGCGATCCGCGCCACCCCGGTCGCGGTGTCGACGGCGAAGGTCCCCGTGAAGGCGGTCTGATCCGGTCCCGTCATGCCGACCAGCGCAGCCGCGATGGCCCCGGCCAGGGCGGCGGCCGCGAGGATGCGGGCCCACCACTGCCGTTGCCGCGGCAGGAAGGAACCGCCGATCAGCACCACAAGACCGCCGCCGAAGGTCAGCATCTCTGGCAGCATCAGCAGTGCCCGCATCCCGGTCTCGGAGTCCACCGGCTATCTCCCGACCAGCCCGATGAGGATGTGCGAGGCCGGTTCGATCAGGTCCAGCAAGGGCCGGGGGAAAATACCGATGACGACTGAGAGCGTCAGAAGCATTCCCGCCGAGACCATTTCGGATGCTGTGAGATCGGCAAACCCTTGTGAATGTCCTCGGGTGTCGCCGGTGAAGATCCGTTGCAGGGCACGCAGCAACAGTGCGGCGGTGATCAGGATGCCCGGCAGTGCGAGGGCGGTGACCGGTGTTGCGGCGATGCTGCCGGTGAAGATTTGGAATTCGGCGATGAAGCCAGACAGTCCGGGTAACCCCAGGGAGGCAAACGCACCGAACGCGAATGCGGTAGCCAGTTTCGGGGCGGGCGCGGCCAATCCGCCGAAGGAGTCCATGTCGTAGCTGGCGGCGCGGTCGTAGAACACTCCGGCAAGAAGGAACAGCGCACCGGTGATCAAACCGTGGCTGACCATTTGCGTGACGGCTCCGCTGACGGCGACCGCGCGCGCGTCGGCGGTGTTTGCCGCGACCAGGCCGGCGGCGCCGACCGCCATGACGACGTAACCCATGTGGTTGACCGAGGTGTAGGCCACCATGCGCTTGAAGTTGTTCTGCGCCAAGGCAACTAACGCTCCGTAGAGCACCGAGACCACGCCGACGGCGATGATCACCCACGCCCAGCTGCGCCACGCCTGCGGCAGCATCGGCATGGCGATGCGCACCAGCCCGTAGGTGCCCATCTTCAGCAGCACCCCGGCCAGCACCGCCGATCCGATTGCCGGCGCGTCGGTGTGGGCCGGGGGAAGCCAGGTGTGGAAGGGAACCGTCGGGGTCTTGACCGCCAGCCCCAGCCCAATCGCCGCCAGGACAAGCGAACCGGTCAGCGAGCTACCGGACAGGGGTGTGGTGGCAGCCAGTTCGAGCATGTCAAACGTGTGCGGTTCGGCGGCGACGTAGAGGCCGATGAACCCGACCAATAGCGCCAATGAGCCCAGAAAAGTGTAGAGAAAAAACTTCAGCGCCGAGCGGCCGGCGTCACCGTGGCCCCATCCGGCGATCACGAAGTACATCGCCACGATCGACAGGTCGAAGAACACGAAGAACAAGATCAGGTCCGCGGCCACGAACACGCCCAGGCTCACGGTCTGCAGAAACAGAAACAGCGCCGCCTGGGTCCGGGGCCGGTCGCGGCTGCGCAGCCCATACAGCGCGCAAGCCAGGAAGATTACTGCGGTCATGACCAGCAGCGGCAGCGACAGGCCGTCGACACCGACGTGGTAGCTGCTGTTGACGCCAGGGATCCAGCGGGCCCGTTCCTCGAAAGCCAGCTCGTTGGGGCGCGGCGTGGCATAGCGGGCCCACACCACCACCGCCAGCACCAGATCGACGGCGGCAACGCCGACCCATACCCAGCGGGCCACCGCGTCGCCGCGCCGCGGCAGGGCGAGCACGCCCGCCGCCGCGGCCAGCGGCAGAAAAACAATCAGGCTCAGCATTTTTACCTCACCACCACGAGAAGCAGGACACTCAGCGCCAGCGCCACCACCGCGGCCAGGTAGTACTGGTGCACCTGACCGGTCTGCGGTCGTCGGGCCAGCACACCGAGCTGTCGTACCCGTGTCGCCACCGCTTCCACCGCCGCGTCCACGCCGCGGTTATCGCCGCGGGCCGACCAGCGGGCAATTCGTAGCGATGCTGCGGCGATCCGCTCTACCGTCGCGTCGAGGACGCGGTCGTCGAATCGGGCCAGCGCGTGAGCCACGCGCAGGGTTGGCTGGACGACCACCGCGTCGGTGGCCGGTTGCAGGTGGAGCCAGGCGGCTGCCCATCGCGGCTGGGGAACGTTCCATCGAATGACCGCGGCCACCACTACCAGCGCCACGAGCGCCGATGCCGCCAGTTCGGGCACCGTCGGATGCGCGGTCGGTCCGTCGTCGAGGACGCGGCCCAACGTGGACGCGACCGGCGGTAAGGCCAGCACTCCCGCCACGGCGGCGCCGAGGGCCAACACGACAACAGGAACCTGCTCAAAAACGTTGATACCTTTCGGTTTCCGCGCCTGTCGAGACATGGTCGATGCTCCTTTGTCCCACACGACAACGAGGATCTTCGCCGCGTAGGCGGCCGACAGCGCGGAGGCGACCAATCCAGCCGCGTACAAGCCCACCGAATGTTTAGCCGCGGCCGCCAGCACCGCGTCCTTGGTCGCCCACAGCGACAGCGGCGCGATGCCCGCCAATGCTGCCGCGCACACCGTGGCAGACCAGCCAACAAGTGGCCAGGCCCGAGCGACACCGCGCAGCTTGCCAAGCTCCTTGGTGCCCAGCAGCGCCAGCCAGGCTCCCGCGGCAAGAAACAGTCCGGCCTTGGTAAAGGCGTGGGCGACCAGCTGCGCGGCACCGCCGCTCACGGCGCCGACGCCGGCCGCCATCACGACGAACCCCAGCTGCGCAGCGGTCGAGGCGGCGAGCAGCTGTTTGAGGTCGTGTTGGGCCAGCGCGACGGCACCGAGCAGGATCGCGGTCGCGGCGCCGCTCCAGGCCGCCATCTCGGCGGCCCATCCGGCGGCGGCCAGTAGCGAACTGGTGCGCAGCAATAGATACCCGCCCATGGCAACCATTGCCGCCGAGTGCAGCAACGCGCTGACGGGACTGGGGCCCTCCATCGCCCGTGAGAGCCACAACGAGAACGGCAGCTGCGCTGCCTTACCCAAGGCGGCAATGACGACTCCGAATGCTATGACATGGCGCCATCCGGGGGTTGCGGCCGCCAAATCCCCTAGCGCCAGGCCCGCGCCGCCAGCCAACGCGGCCCCGGCGGCCAGATACAGCCCGAGATCGGCGGTGCGGGTAGTGACGAAAGCGGCCAGGCCGGCCGACATCCGAAAGTCATCGCGCCACCTGAACCCGATCAGCGCATACGACGCCGCCCCCATCACCTCCCACGCCAGTAGCAGCGCAGGCAGCGTCGCGGCGGTGGCTGTCAGAACCGCGGCGGCCGCGAACAGCAACATCAAGCCGTGAAAACGGCCCGCAGCCACCCGAATCTCCGCGGCGGCACATATCAGCACCAGCAAGGTGACTACCGCGACGACCGGAACCACCACCGCCGCCAGCGCATCGACGGACAGCGCGAATCGCGCACCAGCGACAAAACAGACACTGACCGACGGCCGCGCGAACGCCACTGCGACCGCCAGCATCACCACCACCGCCGACGTCGCCACCGCGATCCCGCCGGCAAACCGCTCGGCCCGGCGCGCCACTGTCACCAACGCGGCGGCGATGGCCGGAACAAGGACCAGCAGCCACAAGGCCAGCTGCGGTAGTGACATCGCCCCGCTCACCCGGCCAGGTCGGCAGCCATGTCGGTCATGTCGGCCCCGCGCTCGCGGTGCAGCAGCGTCGCCACCGCGAAACCCATCGCCATCTCCACCGTCATCGCGGCGATAATCACCAGAAGCAGGACCTGACCGGTCGGTTTGGGCGCGGTGAACCACCAAAACCCGGCGGCGGCAAGGATGACGGCGTTGATCATCAACTCGAGACCCATCATCACCATGACCACCACCTGCTGCGACAGCGCGCCGTAGAGTCCGACGCTGAACAATGCCGCGGCCACCAGCAGCACGGTTTGCAGCGTCATCGGCCAACTCCGCCCGGTTGCGGATCGCGGGCGGGTCGGTGCTTGAGGTCATCGCCGAACCGGTCGTAGCGGCTACGGTGCGCTGCCAGAACCACGGCGGCGACGATGGTGGCGACCATCACCGGGCTGATCACCACCATGGCCAGCATCTTCGGGCCCATCAATTCCTCGCCGAGCGCGAAGGTCACGGCCTGCGGCGGTGCGCCGCTGCGCGCTGGCCAGTCGGTCAGCAAGATCCCCGAGGCCAGCACGACGAAGCAGGCGGCCGCGGCGGCCAAGGCGTGTCGCTTGTCGTGCACCATGCTCATCGGCATCAACGCCGGATTCATGCCCATGAACATGACCATGTACACCGCCATCACGGCCATCTCCATCACCATCATCAAGATGGTCACGACGCCGATGTAGTTCTGCGCCAACAGCAATACGGCGACTCCGACCGCCACGAATGACGCAGCCAGGGCATAGGTAGCCCGCGCCATGGAATTGACGACGAACACCGCCGCCCCGGCGGCGACGGCGACAACGGCGCTGATCCAGTAGACGACGCTGATGATCATGTTTTCAGTTCCTCACTGCCACAACGGCTACCACGAAGTCCTGCACGACGGTCAGCGGCAACAGCACTATCCATCCGATCTCCATGAATTTGTCCGGCCTCAGCGCCGGCGTCCGGGCGCGCAGCCACACCAACACCGACAACACCGCGACCGTCTTCAGCATCACCCACGCCCAGTCCGGCAGCCACGGACCGGCGCCGCCGCCCAAGAACATCGGTACCGCAAACGCGGCACCGGCCGCCAGCAGCGCGTGACGGCCAGCCTGGAACATGAGGCGATCCACACCGGACAGCTCCGCGGTGACACCGCCGGCAATATCGGAGCCCAGCGCCGGTCCGAACGGACCCCACACCGAAAACGCCACTACACCAAGGCAATACACCGCGAACGCGACTGGCATCCACGCCGCGAACCACAGACCGTGTTGCGCAGACACCACCTCCCCGACCCGCAGACTCTTGGCGGCGATGGCCGGCGCAACGAGGGCGAACATCAGCGGGAGCTCGTAACCCAGACCGTGGGCCAGGAACCGATAGCCCCCAACCAGTGAGTGTGCCGAATTCGGGCCCCACCCGCACAGCCATACCAGCGCCCACAGCGTCACATCCATCGCGTTGAACCACACGACTCCAACATCGAGGTCGGCCAGCGCCCATCGCCCGACCGGAACCACCGCCACCATCAACGAGGCGACAACGATCAGCCCCCCTCCACCGACACGCCACAACAGCGTGTCCGCGGCCACCGTGGTGCGCCGGCGTTGCCGCATCAGCCGCGCAAGTTCGAACAGCGCTGTTCTGGCGCCTTGCGCGGACAGCAGGTGGTCCAGGGTGGCCGCGTACAGGCCCAGAGCTGTGAGCAACGCGCACGCTGCTAGTGCCCACCAGCCGGGCACCGTGGTGATGGGGCCGTCAGCCATCCTGGCCACCGATATCTCCACCCGCGGGGTCGACACCCAGACTCGCAATTACCAGCCGGGCGGTCGCCAGGTCCAGGCCACTGACCAGACCAGGCAACGCCGCGACGACTTCGGCGGATGCTGCATGAAAGTGCCTGGGCGCCGACGGGTCCCACAACAGGCGCCGCGCCATGTCCACCCGCGTGAGCAGCCGGTCATAACAATCGCCGGCCAGCCAAGCCGGCAACTGCAGCTCGTTGCAATCCTCGACTGTCAACGATGCCAGGTCGCGCAGCGACCAGCGCAGCATCGGTGACCGGCCCAGCCGGCGGTGGAGATGGTCAATGAGCCGGCGTCCGCGGTCCTGGGTTGGCCGGTTCATCAGGGCATCGCGCGCCTGACGTGCCGTTGCCGCCGCCCACGGCCAACCAGCCAGCATCAGCAAATCGCAGGCATGATCACACTGCCGCGCCGCTAGCAGCGCCGCGTTGTCGCCGTCTCGCGAACCTGGCATCGCGTCCTGGGAGTTGTCGTCGACCAGCCATGCTTGCGCGTCGACGAGGACGTCTCCGTGCAGGGCGCACCGCAATACCAACCCGGCGGGCCAGTGGCACAGCACCGGGCCGAGCCGTAGGTGCAGCACATCCATTTCCAACCCGTCACGGTCCTCGCCGCCTTCGGCCAACGCAATCCCCGCCGGCGCCCTCCCCGCGCCATGATCGCTGTCGTGGTGTGCCCCGTGATCCATGCCGCCATGCATTTTTTCGTCATGCCGACCCGCATGGCCGTGCTCGTCGCTCATCTCCGAGAAGTGCGCCCGGGCGCAAGCATCCCGGCGGTGACCGTCGGTATCGACCAGCTCCACCAACGCGCGATCCAGACCTGACGCGACCGCCTTCGGCGCGCGCAGTTCAACGCGAACTCGGGGCCCGGGCAACTGATCCCACACCCGCTCCACGGCACGGGCCAATTCGGGGCCGGGCGTTCCGCAGACCGCCAAGACATCCGCATCGGCCGGTGAGGTAGCCAGACACCATCCGCGCGCGCGGACCGCGCGCTCGACCTCAGCCCGTACCAGCCACCGCCCAGGGGCTTCCACGGTGAGGACATGTGCGCGTCGGACCGCGCACCGGGCCAACAGCTGCCTCACACCCAACGCAGCGCACCCTCACGCCATGCCCACACGACCGCGACCAGCAACGCCGCCAGAAACACGAACATCTCGGCGACCGCGCCGGCGCCCAATTTCGCGACCACCACGGCCCACGGATACATGAACAACATCTCGACATCAAAAGCGAGAAATACCAGCGTCGCCAGATACCAGCGCACGTGATAGCGCGACAGCGCATGCTCTTGCGGAGGCCAACCCGACTGGAATGGCAGCACCGTCAACGCGCCTGGGCTTATCGCGGTAAAGCGGTGCAGCCCATACACAATCGTGACCCCGCTCACGGCGACCAGCAGCGTCCACACCACGCCGACATACATTGCGGCTCCTCATCCGGTTGGCATTCGTTGGACCGGCTAGGTCTTGTCTGTCGAAGACAGCCAACAGCGGGGTTCCCCGGGGCGGGCACCTCAAACGCTGCTCGGCCATCGTGATGCCCGTGGCCGGGTCGCGGCTGTCTGTGGCCAAGTCGTCATCAGCCCCGACTCCCGGATCGCTGCCCTGCTCCGCTGGCCCTACCGTACCCGTCTACGGTATGCCGCTCGACAGAAGGGGCGGAGGCGCAACGCCGAGTGCGTCCGGGTGCGACGACACATCGCCCCGTGCGGCCCCCCACCGGCCGCCGGGCCACAGCTTCAGCGCTGCGGGTCTGCGGCCGCGGTGTAGGGGGCTCGCGAACGCCACCCGATGGCGGTGAGGCTGTGCCGCCGGCAGGCTCGCGTCCGGCGACGGCGCCGGTGGCGGCCGACCCGCGGTCGTCATGGCGCGCAAGCCCTCAGGTGGTGAATGCGGTGTACTTCAGCGTCGTCATCATGCCGGCTTCCTGGTGGTATCCGTTGTGGCAGTGGATCATCCAGTCGCCGGGGTTGTCGGCGACCAGGACGGCGCTGACCTTTTGATTGGGCAGCACGTTGACGGTGTCTTTGCGAGCGCCAAGGTTCCCGTCGGGCTTGATCACCTGGAAGGTGTGACCGTGCAGGTGCATCGGGTGATACATCATGGTGGAGTTGGTGAATGCCAGCGTCGCTCGCTGTCCCTGTTTTACCTCCATCGGGGGGCTGTTCGGATAGGGCTTGCCGTTGATGGACCAGTCGTAGGCCTGCATCGAGCCGGTGAGTTCCAGTGCGAGGTCGACGTCGGACCCGGACCGGCCCAGGCTGGCCTCCGGTGTCGCGGTGAACATGTCGACGGTGCCGACTCGGCCGTTGAGTTGCGGCGGCTGAAAGGCGGGGTCGGGCCCGACACCGGCCGCGGTCGTCAGCAGCGCGCGCCCCGGCTGCGCCGTCTTGCCTTCGGGCACGGCGACCAGCGGGAAGACGCCGTCGCCTGCGGTGACGATGACGTCGTATCGTTCGGCCATTCCCAGCAGCAACGCGTCGACGTCGGTGGGGAGGACGGCAAAACCGTCGGTGTGGGTGACCGTCATGACGTGCCCGGCCAACGCCACCCGGAAGGCGGTGTCGGCGCCGGCATTGATGATCCGGATGCGGATCCGCTGTCCCGGTTTGGCCGCGAACGTGGTGGGCGCGGTCGCGACCCGCCCATTGACCAGATAGTGGGGGTAGCCGATGTCGCCGGCGTCCCCGCCGAGCAGGGCGCTGCGACCGGCGTGGCTCATGCCCGGCATCTCCCCCTCCTCCGGCTGGGCTGGCATCGGCCCGCGTCTGAGTTCGTCATAGATCTGCTGGGGGCTTCTGTCGATCCCATCGGTCCAGTCGTCGAGAACGACGACCCATTCGGCGTCATAGTCGGCCGATTCGGCGGGATCGTCGATGATCAGCGGCAGGTAAAGCCCGTAGTCGGTCTGCAGATCAACGTGGGGGTGAGCCCAATAGGTGCCCGGGTGCGGCGAGGAGAACCGGTAGGTGAAGTCGGTGTTGGCGGCGATGTTGGGTGTCGCGGGGAAGACGCCGTCCATGTCGTTGCGGATCGCGATGCCGTGCCAGTGCACCGAGGTCGGTGCGCCGAGCCGGTTCCTGACGTTGACGGCAAGTTCGTCACCGACGTTGGCCCGGATCAACGGGCCGGGCACGCCGTCGCCGTAGGCCAGGGTCCGCGCCAGCGGGCCGCCGAGGTCGATAGTCGCAGGCGCCGCAGTCAGCGTCGCGGTAGCGGTCCGACCGGTGTGTGGCCGGCGCTTCTCGGCGGCGGCGATGGCCTGGTCGAGGGTCGGCTGAGCACCGGTCGATGCGTCGCATCCGGCCAACGCCAAACCGGCTCCACTGGCCGCCGCGGCGGCGACAAACGCGCGCCTGTTCAGGTGAACATCCGTCCACGCCGATCGGGTCACCCTCGCTCCTTCACTCTTGACCGCCCCCGATCCCGGATGAGGCGCTCCTGCAATTCCGCCGACGGCCGGCCTCGTGTCCGGGACGAGCCGGCGCCTCGCACCACCCGCCACCGGCGCAGCGCGCAGGATCGGCGCAGAGGCGAGGAAGCCGGTGGCGTGGCCAGCGGTGCCCCGCACGCTGCAAAATACCCTAACGGGGTATAGATCGCGGCGCAAGAGCCGGCAGGAGGCGCGGAGACGCGCTACCAGGAGCCGTATCGCTGGGATCCGCCGCCATGTGGTGTACCCTGTGCGGGTATGGGGCACAACCGGATGTGGTCGGATGCCCGACGCGCCGCCTCACGCAGGCCGCCCCGAGTGATTTTCGCCCTCGGGGTGGCAGCAGCCGTGGCCGCCCTCGCGGCCGTGGGCCACTGCGCACCGCAACGCGCGCTATCCCCGCCGCCCCATGCGCTGGCGCCCGTGCTCTCATCGATCGCCGAGGGGGCCACCTCGGCCGCTGTGCAGCCCCAGCTCGTCAACGGCCTGCCGCTCTGCAAGTGGTCCACGGTGTTTGCCACCGCGGCATCGCCGCAATCCGCCGTCGGCGGGTTCGTCGCGCTCGGCGTGGTGCTGGCGGCCGCCGCCGCCACCGGTTCGCGGGCTCAGGGTGTGGCCGCCGGCGGGCGAGGCCCCCCGCACGGTGTGTTTTCCAGCCTCACCGGTCAAGACCTCTTGACGCGGTTCTGCACGTCTCGTCGCTGACCGGTCAGCGTCAGGCCGTGGCGGCTTGCCGCGGCGGCCGGTGATCCTTGGCCCACATCCACGTCCGCGTGTTCAGGTCGCGGCCCATGGAATCGACGATCGCATGACTCCGGTGACGCGCATCCACAACCCCGGATGTATCGCGACCGTTGAACTACACAGCTCGGCTTCCGAAACACCCTCGCCGCCACGCTCTTCCGGCGGCAAAGCCGTGCACCGCAAAGTCCGTGCCAACCGATCGAGCGCCGGGACACGCCGCGGCCCTCGCTGGGCTTGGACGTCACGCATTCCTGACGGAGGAAGGATGGCCCGCGGGTGCGGCGGCACGCACACCCCGCCCGGCTGACCGCGCGCACCGGGTCGAGCGCGATGCCCACCATCAACGACCACCAGCAACGACGAGCCCGTTCGATAGGCCGAACCAACGCATCTTCGGCGCGCGGCTTGTGACGATATTTCTCAGGGAGACAACACATGTCATTTGTGACCACCAACCCCGAAGCAGTGGCCTCGGCAGCCGGCGACGTGCAGAGCATCGGCGCGGCGATCAACGCCGCAAATGTGTTGGCCGCCGCCACCACCAGCGCAGTGGTTCCTGCCGCGGGCGACCCCGTATCGCTGTGGACCGCGACCCAGTTCCGCGCGCACGCCCATCTCTACCAGGTGGTGGCAAACCAGGCCACGGCCATCCATGGCCGGCTAGTGGCCGCGCTCAGCACCACCGCCGATTCCTATTCGAGCACCGAGTCCGCCAACGCGGCGACAGCCGGGTGAGGCGACCGCAGCCATCAACGACTATTGAAGGGACACGCCAATGGATTTCGGGGCGCTGCCACCGGAGATCAACTCCGCGCGCATGTACGCCGGTCCAGGGTCTGGACCGATGCTGGCCGCCGCGAGCGGCTGGGACGAGCTGGCCACTGACTTAGGTGCGGCGGCAATCTCTTTCGAATCCGTGATCGCTCGGCTGGCTGCCTTATCGTGGCACGGCCCCGCATCGGCGGCGATGGCGGCCGCGACCGCTGCCTACCTGGGCTGGATGAACGCCACAGCCGCCCGGGCCGAGCAGGCGGCCAGCCAGGCCCGGGCCGCGGCCGCCGCATATGCGGCCGCGTTCGCGGCCACGGTGCCCCCGCCGGTGATCGCAGCCAACCGCAGTCTGTTGACATCGCTGATCGCGACAAACATCTTGGGCCAAAACGCCCCGGCGATCGCGGTCACCGAAGCGCAGTACATGGAGATGTGGGCCCAGGATGCGACGGCGATGTATGCATACGCGGGCTCGTCTGCGGCCGCCACCGTCCTGACACCGTTCGTCTCACCGCCACAGACGACGAACCCGACCGGGGCGCTCGCGCAGGCCGCGGCTGTCGCCCAGGCCGCCGAGACATCGGCGGTGACCGACACCCAAGCGGCGTTAACCCAGCTGATCTCCACGGCCCCTGCGGCGCTGCAGGAGCTGGCCTCGCCGCTGTCGACGCCGGCGATGTCGACGATGAGCTCGCTGGGCCCCGTGCTGTCGGTGAGCAGTTCGCTCGGCTGGATGGCCAGCGCGGGCCTGTCGAACGCAAACCAGCTGAAAAGCCTGCTCCCGTCAACGGCCGCCGCCGCGCTGGCCCCGGCGTTTGCCAGCGCAGTGGGCCAGGGCGCACTGGGCTCGGGTTCTGCTGGTTTGGCCGCCTTGGGGAGCTCCCCCGGTGCGGCGGTGTCAGCGGGCCTGGGGCGCGCGGGCCTGGTCGGGTCGATGTCGGTGCCACAGACCTGGACCACCGCTGCCCCGGGGAGGGTCGCCGCGGCCCTGACCGGCGCGGACCTTGGCGCCGCCGCGGCCGCAGGTGCAGACGCGCCGGGAGGCATGGTGGGCGGGCTGCCGTTGGCTGGCGCCGCCGGGCGCGGCGTCGGCGCTGTCGTGCCTGACGCCCGGTTTCTCGAACGCCCGCCTATGGTGCCTCGCTGGTCAACCGTGGGATAAGAGGTCACAGCGCCGGCCCTTTCGCCGCCGTTGCCTCACGTCACCAGGGGCCCACGATGCGTCGCTGCCTCATTCCGGGGGTGCGCATAGCAGCGACAACGACCTAGGCCCTGGCCTTGGGTGCGGCCGTGCCCGCGGTGATCGGTGGCCAGTTCGGTGGTCCGGGCCCGAATCCGCCTCGATGGCGGCGAAGTTTGATGTGAGGGGATCGTGCTCATCCGCGGCGTTGACGGTCTCCTGCCGTTCAGAGCGGCCAGGCCGCGGTGGGGCCCCCGCCGCGCACGGTGGCTGTGTCACCGCGGACCCCCGGGTCTGTTGGCGTGCTGGAAAGCGTTGGCCAGCACGGCGCTGCGGCCGCGAGCAGATGCTGGGGCTTCGGTTGTGGCGGAGACGACACGGCAGCCTTCGCATGACGCCGCCGCCCGCAGGCTCACTCCCCCCGAAGGGTCCTTGACTGCCTGCAGAGCCCACTACCGCGCAGCGACGAGACCCAACAGCTGCTACCCCGGCGCTCCGGTACCCGCACCTGCCAAGGATTCCCCCGTCGATCACGACCGAACAAGGCGTGCGATCGCCGCGGAGGCCTCGGCCAGCTTCTCGTCGGCCTCGTCTCCACCCTGGGCAATCGCTTGGCCCACGCAGGAATCAAGGTGGTCGTCGAGCAGGTTAAGCGCCACGGATCGCAAAGCGCTGCTGGCTGCGCTGATTTGAGTGAGGATGTCGATGCAGTACTTGTCGTCGTCGATCATCTTTGCAATACCGCGAACCTGGCCCTCGATCCGGCGCAGCCGCTTGGCGTAGGCGCCCTTGTGGGCGACATAGCCGTACGTGGATTCCATGTGAACTCCCAGCACTTAATCATCGAGCCGTTCTTCGCCGGTGCCGCGGGGCGACAAGCCGGCCGCCCACGGCGTCCCTGACCCCCGAGTGTACCCCGCGGGGGTACACTCCCTGTCGGCTCCGGGGCACATCGGCCCGGCGTACGCAGGACTCCTGCCATCGCGGCTGAGGACGGGACGGCCCCACGCGGGCTCCCGTCGACCACAAGCGGGTGTCCGCGTCGTCCAGGCATGGCGGGCAAGCGTGACTTGGGGCCGCACCGCCTGGCGCTCGGGGGTTCGATGGTCGATGGCGCGGCGCCAGCCGGTCGGACGCACCGGGCTACCAATACTCACCGAGCATGCGGAGCAGAGGTGTCGATGGTCCGAGGCGCTGGGTCCGCCCCGCACGTCGGGACTTTATGCCCTACCGGGGTGAGGTATACAGAGCTACTCTTCGGCACATGACGCAACCAGCTGAACACGGGGCCCAGCCCCCTAGCCTAGCGTTCGGGATTCTTCGTGGTCTGGGCGGGCGATGATGCCGCGACGGACACCGGGCTTTCCCCCGGGACCCGCGAGGGGTCCTGCCCCGATGATGGGACCCGATGCCACGTTGGCCGTGCGACTCCTGCCCCAGTAGACCCGTCCGGCCTCACTCCAGCGCGTCGATAACAAACATGACGACTCCGAATACCCCAGGTGGCAGGGTTTTCAGCGTGGGGCCCGCGGCGACGGCGTGGAGTCGCCCGGGGCAAGAAGCCCAACTGGGCGCGCACAACGCTCCCCCGCTGGCCGTGCACGACTCTGAGTCGCCGTGGCCGCAGAACCAAGTTGGCGCGCTGGTCATCGGGGCCGGCATCACCGGATGGACCACCGCGCTGGTACTGGCGCGGCGGGGCTGGCAGGTTGTGCTGGCAGCCGACCGCTTCGGCATCGAGGCCGTCTCGACGGCAGACAGCGCGTTGTGGGAATGGCCGTCCTCGCCCTGCGATCGCCGCTCCAACCACAAGATGCTGGACCGCTCGGCAGCCTGGGCGATGCGTTCCTACCTGCGCTTCTGCCAGCTGGCCCCCAACTCACGCACCGGGGTGAGCCTGCGAACCGCGGTCTTCCACTTCACTCGACCCGTCGAAGAGGACCCGACCGAGTTCGCCAAAATGGTCGAGATCGAACGGCACGTGCCCGGGTACGTCCACGACCCGACCCTGATCGACGCGCACGGGGTCAGCCCGGATGCCGGAGTGGTCGACGCCTATTCGTATCTGGCGCCCACCATCGACACCGACTGGTATCTGACCTGGCTGGCCCGCGAAGCCGAAGCGGCCGGCGTCACCGCCGTCGTGCGCCGCATCCGCGGACCGCTCGTCGAGCAGGAAGAGCGGCTGCGCGTCGAGCACGGGGCCGAGGTGATCATCAACTGTACTGGCCTGGGTGCCCGTGAGTTGGCCGCTGACCCGAGCGTGCATCCGCGCCCGGAGGCCCTCCTGCGGATAGTCAACGACGGCCCCCGTGCACCTCGAGTGACCGCGGCCCACGTGATGAAAAACCCTCCACACGCGGACACCGAAACCCCGATCTACGTCGTGCCGCGCGGCGTCCATCGACTCCTACTGGGCGGGCCGGTCGAACCAGTCCACCACGACATCGACCCCAGCCTGGCCAACCACCCGTCACTGCAGCGCATGCTCGACCGTTGGACCGAGGTATTGCCCGCCCTGCGCGGTGCCCGACTAGACGACCTCGACCCGTTGCGGGTGGGTGTGCAGCCATTCCGCCCCGGTGGTGTGCGGCTGGAAACCCAGCCCGGCACCCGGATCGTGCACAACTACGGCCACGGCGCCGCCGGCGTCACCCTGTCCTGGGGCTGCGCCCAAGAGGTTGCCGACTTGGCCTGTGCAGTACTCGCAAAGCGCTGGGTAAAGCCCTGACGGCGTTACCCAAGTCACCCGGGGCAACCACATCGCTTAACGATCGGATGCCCATCCGTGTCGGGCAACGACGCCCGGCCAGCGCGAACCACGTGAAATGAGCCAGCACTACGCCCGGATCACCGACCACAGCCAACGTCAGCGCCTGACCCGCCACTACCACGGTCTACATCAATTGTCGAGCACATCACCCCGACCCGCGAGGGCCATTGGCGACAAGCACCCTAGGCCAACACCGGTGACCCCATCGCCCCCCGGTAACGATCCTGCCGTCCGGTCAACTCCCACCTGCACCTCCCAGTGTTACTCACCGGATCGGGGTTCCGCCCCGGACCAACGCGAACAACCCCGCGCATGCTTCTCTCTGATCGATGTCACCAGCCCGCAGGGATACATGCGCATGGTCGAGACGCACCAGCGAGTCTTTGCCGACCTCAAATCGCATGATCGGCGAGGTCGAACCGGCGGACAGAAGGGCACCGCCACCGCCGCAGGGTTCCCGCTGTGGTCATCTGCCACAACGCCCGCGGCCCTCAGTTGAAACGGACCTTGGCACCCCGGGCCGCCCTGCCGGCCACTAAAAACTCCCCTGGGCGGGTATCCACACGGCAGGCGTCGAGCTCGTCAGCTCGTTGGTCCAGATCCTTAGGAGTGCCATTTGATACTCGAGTCAGAGCTGGGGAGGGCGGTGCCGAGCGGGGCGACACCGGTAAACGCGGGAGTTCGTCGCATCAGCAACGCGGTCATCACCTCTTCTCAGACTCGCGGGGCTCATCGAAGCCCACCCGCCGGCACCTGCGCGCGATCGCTGGGCTGGGTGACTCGGAAACGCTGCTCGGCGAGGAGGCGAGTGTGAATAACAAGCACAATCGGGGCGAAGGCGCGGCTATCGACAGATTGCTCTGGGAGCCGCTCAACCACCGACTGCGCTGGCCCCTGGTCGGGCTGCTGGTGTTTGTCGCTGCAATCCATGTGGCCGAGCTAGAGGAACACCTGCGCGAGCAGCCCATCATCGGCGTCGGGTTCATTTTGCTCATCATTGCGTGCCTGCTCATCGCAATGGCCGCCGCCGTTCGCGACACAGCGACCGCCTACTCCGTCGCCGCTATCACCGGTGCAGTGGCGATCGCCGGTTACGTCTTCGTCCGGACCGCCCCGATTTTCGACTTGGCGCAGGAAGCCGAAGCCTGGCTGGAGCCGCTTGGCGTCACGGCTCTCGTCACCGAGTCCGCCCTCATCGCTGTCGCGCTCAGGGCACTGACCGGCCGGCCGAAGCCCGGCTGAGCCCCAACCCACCGGCAGACCCGCCGGGCACCGCCTGGCTGCTGTGTGCGCTGCAATCGGTCCTGCGAAAGCCGGTGGCATCACACGGTGTCCCCAGCGCGCCATAGCGGCGCGCGAGCGTGCGAGGTCATCTCACGATGTGGTGCGCGCTGCGGCGCGTCCACGACTAGCGTCGGCGTGGTCGGGCGCGAGATCTAGCAGCTCGGGATCATCGTCGCCCTCGACACAGCACGTAGCGGGCAGCGATCCGTGGACGTGCATGCGAAAGGCGGACTGCCTCAACGAGAATCGACGTTGCCAGGCGCGATTATCAGGCAAGGGAGCCCACCCGGCAGGGGCTGGCCATCACCTGCTGGTCGAAGACGCTGCGGCTCGAGGCCCGCGCGGCGCCCCATCCGCGATTCTGCATTCCCCCGCGGAGAGTGGCGACTCCTACTGGTCGCCCACGGATACGCGATCAGAACCCTCAGCGCACTACAACCCCCCAACCGCCCGCTGTTGAATCGGTGTGGGGGGCGCCGTGGCTTCTTAGGAGATGAGGTGGGTGACCAGCGTGGGGTGGATCAGTAGCACGATGCCGAGAACGATGAGCATCGCGGCCGTCAGGCGTCGGGATTGGTCGCCGAAAGGGACGACTCGTTCCAGCCAGATGACGATTGACAGTGCCAGCATCCAGCTCAATTGCATTGTGCCAACAGCGATCAGCAGCAGCATCAGCATCCAGCAAGAGCCCACGCAGTAGATGCCGTAGCGGCCTCCGGCAAGCCATGTCGCGGCTAGGGTGTTGAGGTGTTTGCCCGACCCAGCGGGCAACGTGATGGGCCAGCGGCAGTGCCGCAGGCACGTCGCCTTGAAGGAGCTGAGCTGATGCAGTCCCGCGACTAGCGCCAGCGCACCGGTGATGCGGCCGACCCACGAGCTGCTGTGCATCTCTGGGTTCAGGCGGGTTGAGGCGACAAAGGCCGGGATTCCCACAGCGGTCCAAATCACCAGGTAGCCGGCGACGAAGACGACTGCCGCAACGGCGTTGCCGGCGACCGCGCGCGCATACCGGCCCACACCGGGCAACAGGGCGGGAAGCATCATCGCGGCCATCATGGCCGCCCAAGCCAGCAGGAACGCGGCCAACGACATCGTGGATTGGGTGCCCATCGGCATCGCATCGCCGCGCATGCCCGCGGCGCTGACCACCGACCACCACCAGCCCAGAGCCGCCACCCCCAGCAGCAGCGCCGGCAGCCAGACATCAGTCCACGACCATCCATGTCCGCCGATGTTGTCCACGTCGGCCACCTCCCTCCGGTCGACGCCAGAACACGATCCACTTAGCACAGTACCCACCCCCGGTGGGGTGGGCTAGCATGGGGTTGTGATCCGGTGTCGATGCGACTTGTGAGGCAGTGATGGGCGAGGAATTGACGGAGAAAAAACACGCGGCGCTGAATCGGCTCAAGACGGTTCGGGGCCATCTCGACGGAATCATCCGCATGCTGGAGTCCGACGCGTACTGCGTGGATGTGATGAAGCAGATCTCCGCGGTGCAGTCCTCGCTGGAGCGCGCCAACCGGGTGATGTTGCACAACCACTTGGAGACGTGCTTTTCCGCGGCGGTGCTCGATGGCCGTGGGCAGGCCGCCATTGATGAACTGGTTGATGCCGTGAAGTTCACTCCGGTGCTGACTGGCCCGCAGGCCCGACTCGGCGGGGCCGCGGTCGGCGAACCTAGCGACAACGAACCGGCGCCGGCGGGCGGGCGGGGGTGAGGACCACCAGATTATTGGTGCCAACCACGACCTAAGACTAAGAACAGGCCACCGTGTGACGGGGGCGATGAGAGGAAAGGACCGTTGGAGATGTTGGCGTTGCATGGACTGATGGCCAAGGCGGTACCCACCGTCGTGACCGGGGCAGTAGGGGTCGCGGCGTACGAGGCGACGCGCAAGGCAGTGTCGAAGGTTCCGCTGCGCGCAGCGACTGTCACCGTGACCGCCTGGGGGATCCGCGTGGCCCGTGAGGCCGAACGCAGGGCCAGCGAGAGCGCTGAGCGGGCTCGACTAACCGCCGCCGACGTGATCGCCGAGGCCAAAGAACGCATCGGCGACGACGTCACACCGGTGATCGTGCACCCGGTCGACGATGATGAGCTCTGACACCATCGTCGATATCGGGGTCGGGCTCAAAGTCCTCTCCAACGCATCAGGACGGATGCGTGTGCACGCCACCGGGTTTCGTTTCGACACGGTCCGGGCCGTGGCGATTGAGGACACCGTCGCCACGGTGACCGGCGTGTGCGCGGTGTATGCCTACCCGCGCACGGCATCGGTGGTGATCATATACGCACCCGAACGCTGCGACACCGCCGCGGTG
>NZ_VTZN01000095.1 GCF_008370645.1 Mycobacterium simiae | reverse complement strand
AGCCGGGTGTAGGTGGTGTCGCCGGCAGCGCCGGCACCGGCGGATTACTGTTCGGCCAAGACGGTTCAACCGGGGCAACCGGCAAATCCAACTGAGTCGGGCATCAGCCCCGGGGCATATCGTGGGGCTGAATCCGATACGGTTGATTGTGATGGCTGATATCCGAGCAGCCGATTGTTACGATCCTCGGGCGGCATCGTTCTGTGCAGTAAGACACCGATTCCCGAGGAGCCTGGCGTGACGGTCACCGACGAATACCTTTCTCACAACACCGAGTACGCAAGCACTTTCCAGGGGCCGCTTCCACTGCCACCCAGCAAACACATTGCGATCGTTGCCTGCATGGATGCCCGGCTCGATATCTACCGGGTGCTCGGCATCAACGCGGGGGAGGCCCACGTTATCCGTAATGCCGGCGGGGTTGTCACCGACGATGTCATCCGATCGCTAGCTATCAGCCAGCGATTGCTGGGGACCCAGGAGATCATACTGATCCACCACACCGACTGCGGGATGCTCACTTTCACCGACGACGACTTCAAGCGCGCCATCCAGGACGAGATCGGCGTCAAACCCCCGTGGGCGGCCGAGGCCTTCCCTGATGTCGCAGCAGACATCCGGCAGTCGTTGTGCCGCATCGAAAACAGCCCGTTCGTCACCAAGCACGTCTCCCTGCGCGGCTTCGTCTTCGACGTCGCCACCGGCAAGCTCAGCGAGGTCACGCTATAGCTGACCAGCCCATTTCATAGCCTCTGAAGGTTTGTTCAAGGTCCTATTTCCAGACTTTGCTGGGCTTCGGGCGTAAGTGGTGTTCGTCCGGCGCGGCATCGGACCGACTGGAGGAAACAAATGTCGTTTGTATTTGCGGTGCCGGAGTTTGTCGACGGGGCGGCAGCGGAGTTGGCAAACATTGGCGCCGTGGTCACTAGCGCCAATGCCGCGGCCACGTTTCCGACCATCGCGATTGCGGCTACTGGCGGCGATGAGGTGTCAGCGGCCGTCGCGGCACTATTCAGGTCGTTCGGTCAGGAGTATCAGGCGATCAGTGCGCAAATGGCGGCGTTTCATGACCAGGTCGTGCGCAACCTGCAGACCAGCATGAACGCGTACGCGAGCGCTGATGCGGTCGGTGCGATGGCGGCGGCCGAGCAACAAGTTCTGGATGCATTCAACGGGCCGACGAAAGCGCTGACGGGGCGCCTGCTGATCGGTGACGGCGCCGACGGCACCCTCCCTGGCCAGGCGGGCGGCGATGGCGGGTGGTTGTTCGGCAACGGCGGCGACGGCGCGACGGGCGCGCTCGGGCAGGCCGGCGGTCGCGGCGGTAATGCTGGGCTGATCGGTAACGGCGGAACCGGCGGGACCGGCGGTGTCGGAAACTCCGTGCTCGCCCCCGGGGCCGGTGGGGCTGGCGGCGACGGTGGCTGGCTGATCGGCAACGGTGGAACCGGTGGTACCGGCGGGGCCGGCGAGACAGGTAAGGCCGGTGGAGTTGCCTTCCCCGCCCAGGCTGGCGGCGTTGGCGGGGCCGGCGGCAACGCGTGGCTGTTCGGTAACGGGGGGGCCGGCGGGCACGGTGGGACCGGCGGCGTTGGCGGTGCTGCGAATCCTGGCAGCCCGGTCAGGACCGGCGGCCTGGGCGGTGCGGGCGGTGCCGGCGGTCACGGCGGCACCGGCGGGGTGATCGGTGCCGGTGGTATTGGCGGCATGGGGGGAATCGGTGGTCAAGGCGGCGACGCGTTCAACGGCGGGATGGGGGGTCAGGGTGGTATCGGGGGAACCGGCGGCGACACTCGGTTGATCGGCCCCGGCGGCACCGGCGGCGGAGGCGGTAACGGTGGCGCTGGCGGGAATGCTGGCATTAACGGCCTTGGAGAGGTCGGCGCCAATGGCGACGGCGGCGACGGCGGCGACGGCGGTTCCGGGGGCCGAGGCTGGATCTCGATCGGTTACGGCGGAATTAGCGACTTCCTGCAGCCTGGTGGCGGTGGTGGCGGTGCCGGCGGCAGCGGTGGAAACTCCGGAGCCGGCGAACTCGACTCAGGAGCTTTGCCTGGCGATCCTGGTGCGGGGGGTAACGGCGGTGCCGGCGGCGGGTTTTTGGGCCGAGATGGCGCGGCGGGAGCTCCGGGCAAACGGTTGCTGCGGTAGACGCCAATCTCGCACCTTGCGGTGATGACGGGAACTCCGCGTTGGTGGCCGAGGCTTTTCCGGGTGGCGCCGAATCCAGACCAGCCTCTTCATCTGCCAGCGCGTCTCGCCGCACCTATCGGCCGACTCACACTCGCAGCGGCAATTGACCACATCCTCGGCGCTACAAAGCCCAGTGGCCCAATGTGTGGCCCCCGGTTGCTTCGGCGAAGCCGGAAAGATCACACGCTGTCGTTGACAGCGGCGACCGTGACTGCTTCTATAGATGACAATGACCGTAAACATGACCAGTTCTACCAGAATTACCAGATATTAGAACGAGGGAAGCATGGCAACCAAGGTGAAGGCTGGACCCGCGCCCTGGCAGTACGAGTTGAGCCATTTGCGCTCCTTGGAAGCCGAGGCGATGCACATCATCCGGGAAGTGGCCGCGGAATTCGAGCGGCCGGTGCTGTTGTTCTCCGGCGGCAAGGACTCCATCGTCATGTTGCACCTGGCGCTCAAAGCGTTTAGGCCCGGGCGATTGCCGTTCCCGGTCATGCACGTCGACACCGGCCATAATTTCGACGAGGTCATCGAGACCCGTGATGAGCTGGTTGCCGCATCAGGGGTGCGGTTGGTGGTGGCATTGGTGCAAGACGATATCGACGCCGGCCGAGTCGTCGAAATCCCGCCGTCGCGAAACGCGTTACAGACCGTGACGTTGCTGCGCGCCATTCGGGAGAACAAATTTGACGCCGCCTTCGGCGGAGCCCGACGTGATGAGGAGAAGGCGCGGGCCAAGGAACGAGTGTTCAGCTTTCGTGACGAATTCGGTCAGTGGGATCCCAAAGCCCAGCGGCCCGAGGTATGGAACCTCTACAACGGGCGCCACCACAAGGGCGAGCACATCCGGGTCTTCCCGTTGTCGAACTGGACCGAGTTCGACATCTGGTCCTACATTGGCGACGAGAACATCACGCTGCCGTCGATCTATTTTGCGCACCGCCGCAAGGTATTCGAGCGCGACGGAATGCTGCTGGCCGCACACCGGCATCTGCCGCCGCGCGCCGACGAGCCGGTATTCGAGGCGACGGTGCGGTTCCGCACCGTCGGTGACGTCACCTGCACCGGATGCGTGGAATCCAATGCTGCAACAGTGGCTGAAGTCATTGCCGAGACGGCGGTGTCCAGGCTGACTGAACGCGGGGCAACCAGGGCTGACGACCGGATTTCAGAAGCTGGAATGGAAGACCGCAAACGGCAGGGGTATTTCTGATGACTGCACCTACGACGCTGTTGCGCCTCGCAACTGCCGGATCCGTCGACGATGGCAAATCCACCTTGATCGGGCGGCTGCTGTATGACTCGAAAGCTGTTATGGAAGACCAATTGGCCTCGGTGGAGCAGACATCCAGGGAACGTGGCCACGACTACACGGACCTGGCTTTGGTCACCGACGGTCTGCGGGCCGAACGCGAACAGGGCATCACCATTGACGTCGCCTACCGCTATTTCGCCACTCCCAAGCGGAAATTCATCATTGCCGATACCCCGGGGCACATCCAATACACGCGTAACATGGTCACCGGCGCGTCGACCGCCCAACTGGTGATCGTGCTGGTCGACGCCCGACACGGCTTGTTGGAGCAGTCGCGCCGGCATGCTTTCCTGTCATCGTTGTTGGGCATTCAGCATATTGTGCTGGCGGTCAACAAGATGGACCTGATCGACTGGAACCAAGAAAAGTTCGAAGCGATTCGCGACGAATTCCACGCCTTCGCGGCGCGCCTGGATGTCCAGGACGTGGCCACAATTCCGATTTCTGCGTTGAACGGCGACAACGTCGTGACCAAGTCGGAGCAGACGCCCTGGTACGAGGGGCCAGCGCTGTTGTCGCATCTCGAAGAGGTTTATATTGCCGGTGATCGAAACTTGGTTGACGTGCGCTTCCCGGTGCAATACGTCATCCGGCCGCACACTTTGCAGCATCAAGACCACCGCAGCTACGCGGGCACCGTGGCCAGCGGGGTGATGCGTCCCGGCGACGAGGTGGTCGTGCTGCCGATCGGCAAGACCACCAAGATCACCGCCATTGAGGGACCGAACGGTCCAGTGCCAGAAGCGTTTCCGCCGATGGCGGTCTCGATCAGCCTGACCGATCAGATCGACATCTCACGAGGCGACATGATCGCTCGTGCCAACAACCAACCTAGGGTCGCGCAGCAGTTCGATGCGACCGTGTGCTGGATGGCGGATTCCATGGCGCTAGAGCCCGGTCGCGATTACGTCATCAAGCACACCACCCGAACCACGCGCGCCCGCGTTACGGGGCTGGATTACCGGCTCGACGTCAACACTCTGCACCGTGACAAGGCGGCGACGGCTTTGAAGCTCAACGAGCTTGGACGCATTACGCTGCGCACGCAAGTACCGCTGCTACTGGACGAATACACGCGCAATGCCAGCACCGGCTCGTTCATCCTCATCGATCCAGACACCAACGGAACGGTGGCGGCAGGCATGGTGCTGCGTGATGTCACCGCGCAGGCGGCGAGCCCGGATACCGTGCGGCACCAGTCGTTGGTCACCGCGGTGGATCGGGCGGGTAGGGGCAAGACGGTATGGTTGACCGGACTTTCGGGTGCCGGCAAGTCGTCGGTGGCCATGCTGGTCGAGCGGAGGTTGCTCGAAAAAGGCGTGCCTGCTTACGTTCTCGACGGAGACAACTTGAGGCACGGGCTCAACGCAGACCTAGGCTTCAGCATGGCGGACCGTGCTGAGAATTTGCGTCGGCTGGCATATGTGGCGACGCTACTCGCCGACTCCGGTCAAATCGTCATGGTGCCGGCGATCAGCCCGCTGGATGAGCACCGCGAGATGGCCCGTAAAGTCCACGCCGAGGCTGGATTTGAGTTTTTCGAGGTGTTCCTTGACACGCCGATCGAGGAGTGCGAGCGGCGAGATCCCAAGGGTTTGTACGCCAAAGCGCGCGCAGGCCAGATAACCCATTTCACCGGCATCGACAGCCCGTATCAGCGGCCCAAGAAACCTGATCTGCGGCTTACCCTAGATCGCAGCCTTGACGAGCAGGCGCAGATGGTCATCGATCTACTGGAACTGCCGGACTGAGCGCGAGGCAGGGTCCGCGCCGCAGCGGCTCATCTTCCTCGAGCCGTTGCGCGTTGCGCAAATTCGTGTCCTTGCGCCGAGATCAACGTCAGCGTCACACCTTCTCGCGATTTTTCACGCTGGCGTCGATCTCGACGCTGGTGAGCGCTGGCTTCTTCCTCGCAACGCTGCGCGTTGCGCGTCGTCGCCTTGGCGGGTGGCACAATCCTGAGCATGCGGATGTCGGCCAAGGCGGAGTACGCCGTGCGGGCGATGGTCCAACTTGCGGCAGCAGACAGCGGCACCGTGGTCAAGACTGACGACTTGGCCCAAGCTCAGGGCATACCGCCCCAGTTTCTGGTCGACATCCTGACCAACCTGCGCACCGACCGCCTGGTCCGCAGCCACCGCGGCCGCGAAGGTGGCTATACGCTGGCGCGTCCAGGAACCGACATCAGCATTGCCGACGTGCTGCGCTGCATCGACGGACCGCTGGCCAGCGTCCGTGACATCGGGTTGGGTGACCTGCCGTACTCCGGGCCCACCGCGGCCCTGACCGACGTCTGGCGGGCGCTGCGCGCGAGCATGCGCTCCGTGCTGGAGGAAACGACGTTAGCCGACGTCGCCGGGGGCGGCCTGCCCGAGCATGTCGCCAAGCTGGCAGACGACTACCGGGACCAGGAGAGCAAGCGGCACGGCTCGACACGCAGCGGCGACTAAGCGCCGGAGCCATACGGCCGGGTGAGGATCTCCATGGAGTGGCCGCCCGGATCGGGGAAATAAACCCCACGACCACCGTCTCGATGGTTGATCTCACCGGGACGCTGAGCTCCTGGGTCCGCCCAGTGCGGCCAGCCGCGCGATTGGATCTTGCCGTAGATGGTGTCGAACTCGTTTTCTGAAACCAGGAACGCGTAGTGCTGCGGTGAAATCTCCTCGTCCTCGGACACGTCGAGGTAATCGAGACTGGCACCGTGCTCGAGTGCGACGACCATGAAGGGGCCAAACGGCACTGGGCTTGGCAGGCCGAACAACTCGGCCAGAAACTGCGCGGACTGCTGTTTGTCGTGTGAAGCCACGATCGTGTGGTTGAAGCTGATCGCCATCGTCTCGCCTCCCTAAGCCGCCACCCTACTTCGGCGCGGTGAGCTCCAACGCGATGTTGTCCGGGTCGCGAAACTCCAAAATGTATGCCGGGCCAATGTCTTTGACCGGCTCATGCGCGATGCCCAGGTCGTCGAGATGTGCAGCTGCAGCGTCTAATTCGCCCTTGTCGACCATCCTGAACGCGATGTGGTCCAGGCCGGTGCGATCCTCGTCGAAGCAGTCGTGTGCCACCGGCCGCAGCCCGAGCAGCGCGCCACCGAGGTCGTAGATGACACCGCCGAACAGAAAGGACAACTGGTGCCGCGTTGCCTCATCGGCATTCGCGGGAACCTCTACCAGCACCGGCCAATCGAAGACGCTTTCGTAGAACTGCCGGGATCGCTCGATGTCGGTGACCGTGAACCGGACATGCGCAATCGACGTGCTGGCTAAACCCACCCACCCCATGCTGCCAGAATCGCGTTCGTGCAGATAGCTATGACTATGCCCGTGATGGAGCCCGACCTCGACGCAAGGGTGCTAGAGAATTGGGCCCGCGCGATCGACGACGGCCCGTTTTCATCCTTGTGCTGGGGTGAGCGCATCGCGTTCGACAATCCCGACTCCCTTACCTTGCTGGGTGCGCTGGCCGCCTGGACCGATCGGGTCCGCCTGGTGACGACGGTGATGGTGCCGCAATTGCACGATCCGGTGCTACTGGCGAAGGCCCTGGCGACCGGAGACGTACTCAGCGGCGGGCGGTTGACTGTGGGAATCGGGGTGGGCGGCAGGCATGAGGACTATCACGCCGTCGGGGCCGACCCCAAGACCCAGACGATGCGGGGCATGGCAGCCCGGGTGGCGGTGATGAAGAGGGTGTGGGCAGGCGAGAAAGTCACCGATTCGGTCCGGGTGATCGGCCCGTCGCCGGTCCAGCCTGGCGGGCCGCCGCTCCTCGTCGGAACCATTGGCCCGAAGACCGTCCGCAGCGCCGCGGTCTGGGCTGACGGACTGGCCGGCACCACCCTCGACCTCGACGTGGCCAGGCAGAACGAGCTCTACGAAGTGGCGCGGGCCGCTTGGGCCGAAGCCGGTAAGGCCACACCACATCTGGGGACCTCGTTCTGGTTCGCGTTAGGGTCCCAGGACGACGCCCGTGCTCAGGTGCATCGACACCTGCGGCACTACCTGAACTGGATCCCGGCCGAATACGTCGACGCCATGGCGCCGATGACCGGATGGGCCGGCAGCGAAGAGGAGTTGGTGGCGATACTGCGACGTTTCGAGCAGATCGGCACCGACGAGGTTCAACTCATTCCAACTAGCTCGGACATCGGTCAGCTGCGGTGTGCGGCTGACGTGGCCGGCGAGTTCTAATCGACCGCGGTCGCCGGTGCAGGCTTCGCTATTGTTGGGGAGGTTGTCCTTTGGACAACGTGGCAAGAAGCTCGTGCGAGGGACCGATCACATAAGCGGTGTCGCCGGCCTGGAGTCGCGTGTCACGACGAGGATGGAGGGTAACCGGCGCGTCCGGTCGCGCGATCGCAATCACACGGGTCTGGGTGGATAGCTCGTACATCGGCACCCCATCCAGCTCGCTGCTGGTGGCCACTTTCATGGCACCGACCATGAAGGAGCGTTGCCCAACCGAGAATGTTCCCAGCACCTGGAGTCCCATAGCCGCGCCGATAAACCACGGCGCCGCCAATTCCACGGTGGAACGCACGCCTTCGAAGCCGAACCGCTGTGCCACCGCGCTGCCCAGCGCGCGATCGTAAACGCGCAGCACAATAGGGATCTTACCGCGGTGGGCCTTCGGCATGATCCGGGCTCCCAGCATCTCGCGAAGCACGATTCCGGTCTCGATGTTGACCATGTCATCCTGGGTGAGCACCGCCACCGCGCGAGCGTGATCGACGCGGGCCGATTCCAGCGTTTGGGGTAGGGTGGCGTCCCCGAAGATCACCGGCACGTCAAGTTCTGCGGCCGACGATAGGTAGCGGTTGTTCTCGTCGCACTCGATCACTGCAACCTCGTAACCAGCGGCGGTGAGATCGCTGACGACGCGGATGCCGAAAGAACCTAGCCCCACCACTATCACGTGGTTGCGTAGATGGCGCACCTGCCGCCGCCCAGCCGAGTGGGTCAAGCGGCGCGACAGCAGCAAGTCGGCGATGAATGCGATCAGGATGGCGGTGGTCGTCACGCCGGCGAACATCAACGTGATGCTGAACAGCCGCATCCAGGTAGGTTGGTGGACGAAGCTGAAGTCGCCGTAGCCCACTGTCGCGATTGTCTCCGTACTGAAATACAACGCGTCGACCCAAGTAATCCCCGAAGGATGCTCAAAGGCGAAGCGCAACACGATGGTCGACCCGGTCAGCAGGATCAGCATGGCCGCCAACGCGCGATAAAACATTGGGTTCATGTCGTTGCGCAGCGTTCGGATGCCGTCGAAGAGTCGCCGTAGCCGGGGCATCCGGGTTCGCGTTGCCGTCGGACGAGGAACCTTGACGCCACGGGCCGCCAACTCCTCGGCGGTGCCGATCATTGCGGTCCAGTCGCCGGTATGGACCTGCACATCGCGCCCTGGGCACGCCACCATTTCGCCGGGGGTGGGGGAGTTCTGCCCGCGGATTACCGCCACGGGGGCCAAATCGCCGTAGATCTCGCGCAAGGTCGCATCGCGCGGCGCCTCGGCTCCAGAAACGACGAAGGTGATCCCGGCTGCCTCGACGGGGTGCGCCGTATGGGCGAGGCATGCCTCAACGACCGACGGCGCCGCAAGGTCGGCCACGTCGAGGATCGCTCCCGGCCCGTTATCGGCCGTCATGGCTTCGCGCAGCACGTCATTGGCGAGTCTGGCAACCACGCGTACGGTCTCGCTGGCTTTCCTTGCCAGCAGGGCTATTTCCAGATTGGTCGCGTCGTCGTCCCCGGCGCAGATGATGGCAGCTGCCTGGGCGAGATCGGCGCCGGCGAGCTCGTCGGTGGCGAGCTTGACAATCCCGGCGCCAGCGCTGTTCAGCTCCTCAATGATCGTCTTAGCCAGCGCATCGTCACCGCTGACTATGACTTTGCGGTGCATCGTCTCATATGGCATCCGGCGGTCGGCGAAGCTGTAAGAAATCGATGTCGCCGATGTCTTGGCTGTGGCCGTGCTTCCTAAGTCATCCGGCATAAACATCCACTTCTACGCGGGCGTGCACTTGCAGCTATGACTATCGGGCACCGTGTCGATTTGTACCAGCCTCCCGCTTGGATGTGCTGCCGAACCGTGTCGCTCCGAGGTGACATACTCGGTCCGTGCCCACAGCCCGCAGTGGCCGCGGCAGTATTGACATCGCCGCACCACCAGAGATCGTGTACGACCTTGTCGCCGATATCACCCGGATGGGCGAATGGAGCCCTGAGTGCTACCGATGCGAGTGGTTGGACGGCGCCGGCGCCGCGGTCCCGGGCGCCCGGTATAGGGGTTATAACCGGCTCGGCTGGCTGCGCTGGGAAAGAACGGTCGTGATCAACGCCGCCGATCGCGGCCGGGAGTTCGCTTTCACAACGCTTAGCGACGACGCCGGTCGTCAGGAAACGCGGTGGCGCTACACCATGGAGCCGTCGTCGTCGGGAACGTTGCTTACCGAGACTTTCCAGTTCGTGTGGTGCTCGGTGACTAACAGACTGGCCGAAGCGATTATCCCGCGCGGACGCCAGGTAAATCGCGGTATCGAGAAAACACTTTGGCGGATCAAACAGGCTGCTGAAATAACAGCCCGATCCGGGTAAATTTCAGATGTCGCGATAAGGGACATTCGACCGAATGACCTCGACTTTGGGGTACTGATGCCGCAAATAACGATAGAGCGACAGTATCTTCACATCGCAATGTTCGCTGGGCCCTACCAGCACGCCAATGATAGCGTTTGGATCGAACGCGAACCGCACGCGTGGTATCAAACCGATGCGAGACGGAGAATAGAATGTCTCCGAGGTATGCGATACCAGCCGCTGTTCGGCTTCGCCGACAAACTTCCGATGCTTAATGGATGCTGCCAGCGGGATGATCTTTTTGATGAGACGTTCTTGGGCTGAATCAACATCGGCGTGGGTATTGTGTTGGGCCGCTTCAATTAACTCGTCGACATGCTGGTCGATAAGTTCTGTTACGCGCTTGCGCTGTTTTTCCGGCAGATATTCCACTGAGCGCAGCGCGGGCCGCGATGGTAACCCGGAGATCGGCAGGTCGCTTGGTACGGTGGTCTGCCTGACACTGTTCTTGAGTGTTTCGCGGTCGAATCTGATGGCGTAGCCGCCGTTTGCGTAGCCGCGCCACTGGCTTAGCTCGTCACCGTATACGGAAAAGCACGTTACGAAGGGGCCCAGGTTTTCTTCGAGGAGATTTTTGGCGCGCAGCACTTTCGCGCACACATCCATAATCGCGTTGGCACCCAGTTCATCGGTCGGCTTATTGCCAATCGCCTTGACCTCCCTTCCGTATTGGTGAATCATCGCGCAAATCGCTTCAACGCCGTAGGAGAACTCTTGGGAATCGTTGAGGTAGGCGACATGGGTTCCCCACAGTTGGCCTGAGTCGAGAATTCCCTTGAGACCTTTGGTGTCCGTGTAGTGATACAGGCTGCCGTCGCGCTGCAACCAAGCGTCGGTGCTGCGACTATGCACAGCCCAATCGGTCGCTGGTTGCGGCGAAGGGCCGAAATCGATGCCGTCCGACACGTTGCCAAGTGAAACATGTTTGTGCGGGCGGGATCAGTGGATCGGCAGCCTCTTACGCGCTAAGGACGTCCGCTGGTCAAGTGGCGGCGCAGTTCGTCGAGATCACCGCGGACCCAGATATCGGGCAACGGCGCAAGGCGACTGCCGGTGAACTTGAGCCGAGCGGCCGCGCGGCGATCCTCGGTGACGAGCTCGACGACATGGTTGCAAAAGTCTGGTGGACCGCGGCGGATCCGCGATCGTGTCCGGGCCGAGATCGCGTCGCGTTGTCGAAGTTGCAGCATGTGAACAATGGCTCTGAGGTCGACAATTCGTGCTGCGGCGGCGATCACCGCCATCGCGCTCTTCTGGACCCCTGCGGTGCCGGCGGATGCGGCGACGCCATCGTGGAACGGTAGGTACTCGCTCGTGCGGTACGCCGCAGACAAGACCGGCACCAGCCAGGCCGCAAGCCAAGCCGAACCCACGTTCAGCGCGGACTATGTTTTCACGACCGCGTGTACCGCCCAGTGCGTCGCCACGGCCACCAATGGCCCGACGCCGAAAAATCCGACGCTGCCCCAGCCGTCGCACTACGCCTGGGACGGAACTAGATGGGTGGAGCACTTCGATTTTCAGTGGGACTGCTTCATGGGAGACGGGGTCGCAAAAGTGTGGGCACCCGCGCGGTCGTGGGCGTACTACACGCCCCAGGCCGACGCGACGTTGCGCGGTAGCTGGCACACCGACATCTACAGTGGCCCGTGCCGCGGAACCGTGGAAATGCCCGTGGCGGCGTTGCCGGCCGGGCCCCGGTGACGGTGACCGGAGGCCGCCGCGACACGACGCGCTTGGTGGTGCAGGCTTGGACGCCGTCGGCCGATAGCCTGGTCGCATGACGGTAGGCGAGTCGGTTGCGCAGTCGCTGCAGCAGTGGGACCGGAAAGTGTGGGATGTGGCCATGCTTCACGCATGCAATGCCGTCGACGGGACAGCCAGAAAACGCTATCCGACGGTGGGAGTCGGCTCCCGGTTCCGGAAAGTCATTCGGGATTCGCTCGACATCTTCGGTGTAATGGCAACACCCGGTGTCAACCTCGAGGAATCGCGATTTCCGGTGGCGGTGCGATCGGATTTGCTGCCAGATAAGCGGCCCGACATTGCCGATGTCCTGTATGGGATCCACCGGTGGTTGCACGGTCATGGCGACGAGTCACCGGTAGCGTTCGAAGTGAGCCCTTATGTGAACGCCAGCTCAGTCCTCCGCATAGCAAATGACGGCAAAATTCAGCTGCCCAAGACCGCGATTTTGGGTCTGCTGGCCGTGGCCGTGTTCGCGCCGGAGAATAAGGGCGAGTCGATTCCGCCCGATTATCAGCTCAGCTGGTTTGACCATGTCTTCTACATCAGTGTGTGGTGGGGCTGGCAAGACCATTTCCGCGAAATTGTCAATGTCGACCCTGCGTCGCTGGTCGCGCTCAACTTCGGTGATGCGTGGAATAAGTGGACGGCGGTGTCAACCAGCCCGGAGTAATCAGAGTTCCATTATTTCGGGTGTTCGCCGGGTGCAGCGGTGATGGTCGAGGCCGCCGCCTGCGCCGCGGCCACCTGACCGAATGCGGACGACGGCGGCGCTAGAGTCCCGGGTTTCTCGACGACCTCGGTTGCTTGTGCTGCGGCACCGTCAACCAGTGCCCGGTCCGCTTCGTCGGCCAGTCCGCGCTGTGCAGCGCGGACCACCAAAGCGATCTGCGTCTGCACCGCCGCGCGGCGCGCCTGGTCGACGCAGTTTTGCGCAACCGCGCTCAGCAGCTGCAGCAGCGCCGCCAGCACTAGCGGTTCGTGCATCCCGTAGCGGCGGATTTGTCCACATCCGACCTGCAGGTAGGCGGCAAAGCCGGGGTTTGCCAGCCACACGAGCAGCTGCCCGGCGCCGTCACGGCGAACGTCGTCAGGAAGTGCCCGCGTTGCCAGGACCGACTCGACGGCCGAAAGATGATGCACGACTTGGATTGCGGTGTATGGGTCGTTTATCGCCGGCGATAGTGCGCGCAGCGCTATGTCGACCAACTGCCGCAGACCGAACCGGACATCTTGGTGCAGGGTGCGCTCAAACCCGATGTGCACATGACGTAGACATTGTTGCGCGGCGGCCGACTCTGGCGGGCCCGGCTTTGTCTCGCGGTGCCAGCACCAGCCCAGCAAGCCGCCGGCGGTGACGTAGTCACCGACGAAGGTCACCAGCAGCACCGCATGCCCACTGGCTGCTGCAATTTCGGCGATGTCGTCGACGTCGACGGATTGTAGGTAGCCCGATTGCTGAGCCAACAGCGGCAACGCCTCGGGTGGGGGTTTCGGCATAGTTGTCACCTGTTGATCCGGCGTCTCCGGGTCCGGATACATCTGGTCGATTAGCGCGAGCGTGCGCATCCGCACCTTCTCCATAATTGTGTCGATCTGGATCGAGTGCATGAGGTGGTGCAAGAAGTAGATCAGTGCGCCAAGGCTGACGAACGCCAGCGCGAGGGACCCGCTGACCGCGACCTTGGGCACAAAGGCTCCTCCGTCGGTGTGCTCTCCGACGGTGTGCAGGCCACCGGTGCTGTAAGCGAAGGTGCAGGCAAAGATCGCCAGCACCACCTGGTTGGACACGTCGCGCAGGAAGGTTCGTAGCAACCGGACCGAAAATTGGCTAGAGGCGATTTGTAGGGACAGGACCGTCAGCGAGAAGACGATGCCGATAGTGGTGATCATCGTGGCCGATACCACGATCAGCACCCCCCGGGCGTCGCCGGCCGTGCCCTGAAACATCAGCTTGTCGACCAGCGAGCCGGGTTTCACGGGAATTAGCGACAGAGCGGCCCCGGCTCCGAGGCCCAGCACAACGCCTACTGTCGGCAGCACCCAGACCGCGCCCTGCAGGTAATCCCGGATGACGCCACGGCGGGTGAGCAGGCTGCTTGTGCTCACCGAATAAGCATGCACCCTGGCGGGGCTGGGCGGCAGGTCTGCTTTAGCGGGCCGCGGCTCGGCACCGAACAGACGAAGAGGTGGGAACCCGGCTGGGTCCCCACCTCTTCGTGATGACTGTTAGCTCGAGGTCACGTACTGCGGGCAGTAGGCCGACGCGGCGTCGATGGCAAATGTCTTAGCGCCCTTGGCGCTCAGACCGGTCGACTCGGCCACCGCGTTGATGACCTCCTTTGCTGACTGCCCCTCGTCCAGAGCGTTGCAGACGGCGTGCGCTTCGCTAATGGCGCGCGCCGCAGTCGGCGGCGTGATCCCATCTGCTTTAAGCTGCGCGATGAACGCATCGTCGACCGAGCTTGCAGTGGCGGTCCCGGCGAAGCCGAGTGCGGCCAGGCCGAGGGTGGCGGCGGTCAAAGTGGCTCCGGCCACAGCGGCAGCGAAACGGCGAGTGAACATAGTGGATCTCCTGTGCTGATCTGACTTGTGGTAGCACTGATGTGCTTGGCCTCAGAATCGGCACCGGGCCTTGACGGATTCTCAATAAGTCCTTGTCGACATGGAGATGTCGGATGAGTAGGAAATCGACCCTCCTGCCCGAAGCGCCGCCGCCGTGGAAGGACGCAACCCCGACCTGGTGTGCTTGTGACGAGGCGGTTCGCATCGACCGAACGCATGGGCCATGGCACGCGAAACTTGGGCGCCCGATGACACGTCACGCATGTGCCGGGCACGACTTTGTGCAGCCAGTTGAGCACACCGCGTCGCGCCCTTCTCCGGATCGGACGGGTCCTTACTGTGGGTCTTTGGACGGCCGCTTCTTGAGTTTGCCCACGATCACAGCGGCACCGCCGGCCGCGACGACGACGGGCCATTCGACGAGTGTGACCAGTCCGATCGCCGCGGCGGCCACTATGGTGTGCGGACGTACGCGGCCCTCGCGGATACCTTCCTGAATGTCACTTATCGTAATGGCGACGCCCTCGGCGACCGCATTCCCGACCTGGCTAATTGTTGTCACGGTCTCATTAGCTACCGAAGTGGCTGACTTGGTGGCTCGTTCGATGAGCGTCACGGGATCTCCGAGTTCCGAATCGTTGGCACGGTTGGCGAATCGTTTACCGCACGTTTGTCTTTGGGAGCCTCTCAATGTTGCTTCTTAGATTCCCGCAATACATATGGTGCAGCCAGTCGTACAAGCGGGATGAGCCTAATGCGCAATGGTTAACAATCGAGAGAGGGCCGGTTAAGCGAACATGGTCATCGGACGGATCGTCTTGGGGCTTCGCATGGCGGTCGCCGGCGGCGCCGCCGCCGCCGCCGAGCTGTTAGGCGGTGAGCGTCCCCGCCGCACCTGGTCCGGTAATGGCCGAGCCTGGATTGAGCTGCGCCTACCGGAGGGGCCGCGCTCGACCGAGTACACGGCCGCCCTCGAGAAGACAATCGCCAGCACCGCGGGTGTTGCACGTACACAGGTGAATTGGCCGCTTTCGCGGTTGGTCGTCGATGTTGATGCAAGCGGGCCGACTGTCAAGGAATTAGTCGCTATGGTAGAGGCGGTCGAGCGGGTTTTTGTTGAGCCAGCCAGTCAGGATGACCAAAACTCCGAGTCCGGCCCGGAGAAGGTGGTCCTTGCCCCAGCGACCGACCTTCCCGGAGATGGCGCGGAACTGGTCAACCGGGTGAGTCTGTTGGGCGCGAAGGTGGTGGCGCTTGGGGTCTCGGCGGTGTTGCAAGTCGCACACCTGCCTAGGTTGCCGCGAATGTTTGCCGCTGCGACAACATTTGCCGAGGCACAGCCCGATGTACGCAAGGTGTTCGAGCGGGCATTCGGGCGAGCCCGTGCCGACGCAGTGCTCGCATTGGGAACAGCCGTCACCCAATCGCTCGGTCACACCCCGTCGGTGATAGCTGCCGACATGTTGCTTCGAAGCCTGCGAGTTATTGAGTCGTTGGCGGCAGTGGATGCCTGGAAAGAGCATGAACCTCAGTTAGCGATCAGTGCTGGATGCGAGCCGCAGCCGGAATCGCCTCGGCCGCGGCCGGTGCCGGACACCGCCTCCGAAAACTACGCGAGAGCCGCGACGGCAGCGGGCCTTGCCGGTGCCATCGCTCTCGTTTTCACTGGCGGCGCGGCGTTGGCGAGCGAGGCGGTGATCGTCGCTGCGCCCCGGGCGCTCAACTACGCCCGCGAGTCTTTCGCCACCACATTCTGCGCCGAATTGAACCGGAACCATCACAGCCTGGTCCTACGTCCCGACGCGCTCCGCCGCCTCGATGGTGTCGATGTGCTGATCGTCGATCCAGCAGTGCTTGTCGGTGACAGTTTGCGTGTTGCTGAGATCAGCGGGGTAGATGGAGAACTCCGCACGAGGGTGTGGCAGTGCGCCCAAATGGATATTGATGCAGGTCTGCTCGGCCCCGGAGTCCACACCGGATGCTCTCTCTCACCGGGGCACGAGTTACCCGATCTGCGCGACTTGGAAGTTGTCGTAGCGCGCAGTGCGGATCCATTTGCGGAACCGCTCATCAGTGCGGCCCGCGCTGCCGAGCTGAAGCTGGTGTCGGTGGATCGGGCCGATCCCGGGCACCTGCGCGGGACGTTCGACGAACTCTTCCCCGTGGGTGAGGACGTCGATCTCGGAATCCGCGACGCCGTGCGGCGATTGCAGTCGGCCGGCAAGGTGGTAGCCGTGGTTGGGCGTGAGCTCCGACAGGCTTTCGCAGCTGCGGACCTTGCGCTGGCGATCGAGGCCCCTGATCGGCCGTCTGCGTGGACGGCGGACGTGCTGCTGCCAAGTCTGAAAGTTGCGTGTCGGGTCGTCAACGCCATACCCGCGGCTAAGTCGGCGGCGCGGCGTGGCGTCGAATTGGCAGCCGCCGGAACGGTACTCGGTTCGCTCACACTGCTGCCGGGCGTGCGGGCAGCGGGCCTGCGTCCAAGCATCGCAGCCGCCGCGCTCGCGCTTGTACCCGGGTACATGATCGCGCGAGGGGTGTCGATGCAGGCGGATCCACCAGCCGCCGCAGACATCGAGTGGCATGCGCTGGACTCCGATCAAGTGCAGGAACGCCTGCGAATTCTGCGGTCGGAGTTGGCCCGCCCCGCACCGGTGGTTCGGCAGCGGCCGAAAACGCGGCTGGAGGCCCTAGCCGCCAGACTCGTCGACGGCAGCAAAGACATCGCTGAGGCCATGTGGCACGAGATGCAGGACCCCCTCACGCCAATCCTCGCTACCGGCGCGCTGGCCAGCGCGCTCATCGGTTCGCCGATAGACGCTGCTCTCGTCGGCGTGGTGTTACTGGGCAGCGCCGGGATTTCGGCTGCGCAACGAATCAACTCCGATCGTCAGCTGACAAAGATGCTCAGCGCCCAGACGCCACCGGCGCGCGTCGTTATCTGGCCCGGCCAGTTCGAGCTCATCGAAACCAAGCAACTAATGCCGGGAACCATCATCGAGGTCCGATCAGGTGAGGTCGTTCCCGCCGACGCACGCGTGTTGAGCGCAGTGGCCGTGGAGGTGGACGAGTCGTCGTTGACCGGTGAATCGTTGCCCGTTACTAAGAACCCCACGCCGACACCGGGCCGCCCCCTGGCCGAACGCGCCTGCATGATCTACGAAGGGTCGACCGTGCTGAGCGGGGTGTGTCGAGCGGTGGTCGTTGCGGTCGGCGGGGCGACCGCAGCGGGGAGGGCTATGGCGTTAGCCCCCCGCCGACGGGATGAAGTTGGGCTGCATGCACAGCTCGCCGGGGTCACCGCGAAGGTCCTGCCCTGGACCCTCACCGGCGGTGCCGGGGTGGTTGCCACCGCATTGCTGCGTGGATCGGGAATTCGGGAGGCCGTCACCAGCGGTGTCTACTGTGCTGTTGCCGCGGTGCCCGAGGGTCTGCCACTGGTGGCGACCCTGGCCCAGCGCGAAGCGGCCAGGCGCCTGACGAAGCGAAATGTTCTAGTCAGGGCCCCGCGGTCGGTCGAGACACTGGGCCGTGTCGAAGTCGTATGTTTCGACAAGACCGGAACGCTCAGTCAGAACCGCCTTGTGCTGACCGAGATCTCCGCGCAGCCAGGCTTCGACGAGGATGTGATTTTGCAGCGGGCTGCGTTGGCGACTCCGGTGCCGATCCACGAGCATGCTCCGCTGCAAGCCACGGACGCCGCGGTCATTAACCGTGCCGGATCTCAGCCGAAGCGCGACCGCGAGTTGCCGTTTCGCGCCGGGCGGGCCTACGCGGCGGGCCTGCACGGCCATACCCTTGCGGTCAAAGGCGGACCGGAGGTCGTCCTTGCGGCATGCGTCGAGGGCCAGGACGACGCTATCCGAGAGGCGCTGTTGACCCATGTCCATCGGATGGCCACCAGCGGGCTACGCGTTATCGCCGTCGCCGAGCGGATGTTGACCCAGGATGATCTTGAGATCGCTGACCAGAAGGGACTGGAACCGCTATGCGGCCACGGGTTGCGCCTGCTCGGATTCCTCGGCATCACTGACACACCCCGGCCCGACGCCACGGAATTGTTGCGCGGTCTGGCAAAACGGGAAATCGGTGTACGGGTTATCACGGGCGACCATCCGGCCACTGCCCGAGCCATCGCTCGTGAGATCGGGCTAGACGTCCCGGACGAATGCCTCATCACCGGTGCTCGCTGGGAGCGAATGTCGATTGCCGAGCGAGCCGAGGTTGTGAAGAACCACGTCATCTATGCGCGGATGTCACCCGAGCAGAAGGTGCAGATCGTGCAGCAGATCAGTCAATCCGGGCGAATCTGCGCGATGGTGGGTGACGGCGCGAACGACGCCGCGGCGATCCGCGCCGCGGCGGTGGGAGTGGGCGTGTCCTCGCACGGAAGTGATCCGGCCCGCGGCGCCGCCGACGTGGTGCTGACCGAGGGGCGCGTCGGAAGTCTCTTGGAAGCGATCGATGAGGGTCAGCGGCTCTGGCAGCAAGCACAGGCCGCGGTCGCGATGTTGCTTGGCGGCAACGCCGGAGAAGTGGCCTTTAACGTCTACGGAACCATGGTGCGCGGTGTCGCTCCGCTGACCGCCCGGCAAATCCTGCTGGTGAATCTGCTGACCGACGTCTTTCCGACCACCGCCGTTGCGGTCAGTGCGGTCCGCAACATGCGGCCACCCTCCCAGCGCGGGATCAACATGGACGATCTCGCCCACACGGTCGCAATCCGCGCTGCCGCCACCACGATTGGCGCAAGCCTGTCGTGGAGCATGGCGACTTTCACCCGCGCCAACCCACAACGCGCAGCGACGGTGGGTTTGGTGGGCTTGGTCACCACGCAACTTGGGCAGACGCTGCTGGAATCACGCGATCCGCTGGTGATCGGCACCTGCGCGGGAACGTTCGCCACGCTGGCCGCCCTCGTCGCGACGCCGGGCCTCAGCCAACTCGTCGGGTGTGTACCGCTAGGTCCGCTGGCCTGGCTGGAAGCGCTGGCCCCTGCCGCAGCAGTTACTGTTCTCACCGCGGCCAAGCCGGATCTGTTGGTGCGGACGGCATCGAGGATCGGTGGAGCCGTCTCGAAATACGTAACCGGGGCTGATCGCCGTTTGGACAGCGTGGTGGCCTCGCTCAGCACCTGGGCGCAGGATCTTCCGGGTATCGACGGCGACCGAGGCGATGATCGCCGGCGGGCTTCCCGAGCTGAGCTGGCGCCGACTGGCTAGGCGCTGACAGTACCGAGACGTCAAGATAAGCCTGGTGCCCCCGGGCAGGATTCGAACCTGCGGTCGTCTGCTCCGGAGGCAGGGCAGAGACGTTCACGAAGGTTCGAGAGCACGGCGCGACAACGCGGTCCGCGGATCGGCCGCCTTGCTGCTTCGCCCTGCCTTGTCACCTTCGATTCACGTACCAGCCGGTTTAGCGCCGCACTATTAGGGCCTGCGCTATCAGCTTTCCCAACGGTGTGAGGTGATTGACCTGATAAGTGACAGGGCGTGCTGATTATGGGCAAACCCAGAAAAAGTGACCTACGTCACTTTAGGCTGCAAGGGCCCAGATCTTCGCGCATCCCCAGAATCAAGGACCTGGCGGGCGATTCATTTGGAGGTAGCAGATGTCCTTTGTGATCGCAGTTCCCGAGTCGCTCGGTGTAGCGGCGTCGGCGGTGGCCAGTATCGGTTCAGCGACGGCCGCGGCCAACGATGCCGCGGCGGCCAGCACGACGGCGGTGATGGTCGCGGGCGCAGATGAAGTCTCGGCCGCTATCGCGGCGGTTTTCGCGGCGTACGGCCAGGCCTATCAAGCCGTCGGCGCCCAGGCAGCGGCGTTTCATGCCCAGTTTGTACAGGCCCTGACCGCAGGTGGGAACTCGTATGCGGTCGCCGAAGCCACCGCCGCGTCGACCCTGCAGAATGCCCTTGATGTGCTCAATGCGCCCAGCGTGGCGCTGACGGGGCGCCCGCTGATCGGCAACGGCGCGAACGGCAAGCCGGGCACCGGAGCTGCCGGCGGGGCCGGCGGGTGGTTGTACGGCAATGGCGGGTCCGGCGGATCCGGAGCGGCTGGCATCGGCGGGGCCGGCGGGCCCGGCGGGCCGGCCGGGCTGATCGGCAATGGCGGGGTCGGCGGGGCGGGCGGGTCCTCGACGGTCGCCGCCGGTGGGGCCGGCGGGGCCGGCGGAGCCGCCCTGCTATTCGGGGCCGGCCCGACCCGCCGGCCCCGGCGT
>NZ_VTZN01000094.1 GCF_008370645.1 Mycobacterium simiae | reverse complement strand
CTGCACGGGCTGTCTCGAACCCGCCACCTGATACCTCGCTGCGCAACGAGGGGCCGGGTGGCGGGTTTCGGTAAATTAGCGGTCGATCATGAAGACGCCGTCCTCGCCTCCGCCACCGGTCACCACCGCGGTTCCGGTCGCAATGGGGACGCGCACGACCGGCTTCTACCGGCACGATCTCGACGGCTTACGCGGTGTTGCGATCGCGCTCGTCGCGGTGTTTCACGTCTGGTTTGGTCGGGTTTCCGGCGGTGTGGACGTATTCCTGGCGTTATCGGGCTTCTTTTTTGGCGGCAAGATTCTGCGCGCGGCCCTCAACCCGGATGCGACGCTATCGCCGGTCACCGAGGTGATCCGGCTGGTCCGCCGGCTGCTGCCCGCTCTGGTGGTCGTCCTCGCCGGGTGCGCGCTACTCACCGTCATGGTGCAACCTCAGACTCGTTGGGAGATGTTCGCCGACCAAAGCTTGGCCAGCCTGGGCTACTACCAGAACTGGGAACTGGCCAAATCGGCGTCGGACTACCTGCGCGCCGGCGAAGCCGTCAGCCCACTGCAGCACATCTGGTCGATGTCCGTGCAAGGCCAGTTCTACCTAGCGTTCCTGCTTCTGGTCGCCGGATGTGCCTACATGTTTCGGCGACGATTCAAATCCCATTTGCGCACCTTATTCGTGATGCTGCTGAGCGGGCTCACCCTCGCATCGTTCGGCTACGCCATCGCCGCCCACCAGGCCAACCAGGCGAGCGCGTACTACGACAGCTTCGCACGAGCATGGGAGTTGCTGCTGGGAGCGCTCATGGGTGCCGTGGTGCCGTACGTCCGCTGGCCCATGTGGCTGCGCACTGTGGCCGCCTCGGTCGCGCTGGCGTTGATCTTGTCCTGCGGCGCCCTCATCGACGGTGTCAAGGAGTTCCCCGGCCCGTGGGCGCTGGTGCCCGTCGGCGCCACGATGCTGATGATCATCGCCGGCGCCAATCGGCAGGCCCTACCGAGCACCAGCAATCGGCTGGCGTTGCCGAACCGACTGTTGGCGGTTGGGCCGCTGGTGACGTTGGGGGCGATGGCTTATTCGCTCTACCTGTGGCACTGGCCGCTGCTTATCTTCTGGCTCTCCTACACCGGCCATCGCCACGCCAACTTTCTCGACGGCGCAGCAGTTTTGCTGGTATCAGGGGTGCTGGCCTACCTGACCTATCGCCATATCGAGGATCCGTTGCGGTACCACGCGCCCGCCGCGCCCGCGAAGGCGGCTACCTCGGCACCGCCCTGGCAAGCGCGCATACGCCGACCGACGATTGCGCTGGGATCTGCGGTGGCGCTGCTAGGCGTCACCTTGACGGCGACCTCCTTTAGCTGGCGCGAGCACGTCATCGTCGAACGCGCCTCCGGCAAGGAGCTCAGCGGTCTGCCCGCCAACGACTATCCCGGCGCCCGCGCCCTGACTAATCACGCCCGGGTGCCCACGCTGCGGATGCGGCCCACCGTGCTCGAAGTCAAAGACGATCTCCCGGCCTCCACCCGCGATGGCTGTATCAGTGATTTCGTCAACCCAGCGATGGTCAACTGCACCTACGGCGACGAGGACGCGCCGCGGACCATCGCGCTGGCCGGCGGGTCGCACGCCGAACACTGGCTGCCCGCTCTGGACCTTCTCGGACGTCTGCACCATTTCAAGGTGGTGACCTACCTCAAGATGGGCTGCCCGCTGTCCACTGAGGAAGTCCCGCTGGTCATGGGCAACAACGCCCCATATCCGCAATGCCGCGAGTGGGTTCAGACAACACTGGAAAAGCTGGTCGCCGACCGTCCCGACTACGTGTTCACCACGTCGACGCGGCCGTGGAACATCAAACCTGGCGACGTGATGCCGGCCACCTACATCGGGATCTGGCAAACGTTGTCCGACAACAACATTCCTATCCTCGCCATCCGCGACACCCCTTGGATGGTCAAAGACGGCCAACCCTTCAAACCGGCGGACTGTTTGGCCAAGGGCGGCACCGGCCAGTCCTGCGGGATCAAACGGTCCGATGTGCTCTCCGATTACAACTCCACCCTGGACTTCGTGACGCAGTTCCCGCTGCTCAAGCCAATTGATATGTCCGACGCGATATGTCGCGCGGACATCTGCCGGGCGGTGGAAGGAAATGTGCTGATCTACCGTGACTCGCACCATCTGACGCCTACTTACATGCGGACCATGGCTCCGGAGCTGGGCCGCCACATCGCAGCTATCACCGGCTGGTGGTGATTTCCCGTTCTGGGAAACACCCGAGCCAGCACCCAACGCGGATAAGGTCAAGCCATGTCGCCGAACAACGCCGCACGCTCAGGCGAGAGCCGACCCACACTGCCCACCGTGTGGCCCGGCAACCCGTACCCGCTCGGGGCCACTTATGACGGAGCCGGCACCAACTTCTCGGTGTTCTCCGAAATCGCCGAGCAGATTGAGTTGTGCTTGATCGCTGACGACGGTAGCGAAACGCGGTTTTCCCTGGACGAGGTCGACGGATACGTCTGGCACGCCTATCTGCCCAACATCATCCCGGGCCAGCGTTACGGGTTCCGTGTGCACGGACCCTTCGATCCAGCCGCCGGGCACCGCTGCGACCCCAGCAAACTGCTGCTCGACCCCTATGGGAAGGCATTCGACGGCGAGTTCAGCTTCGGACAGGCACTGTTCTCCTACGACATGAAGGCAGCCGACCCTGCGGGAGTTTCGGCCGACCCCGGCACTCCCCCGATGGTCGACTCGCTCGGCTCCACCATGACCAGCGTGGTGATCAACCCGTTCTTCGACTGGGGGTACGACCGGGCACCGATGACTCCGTATAACGAGACGGTCATCTACGAGGTTCACGTCAAGGGCATGACCCAGACTCATCCGGGCATCCCTGAGCAACTCCGAGGCAGTTACGCCGGGCTGGCCCACCCGGTGATCATCGATCACCTCAAGTCGCTCAACGTCACCGCCCTGGAACTCATGCCAGTGCACCAGTTCCTGCACGACTCGCGGCTATTGGATCTGGGTTTGCGAAACTACTGGGGCTACAACACCTTTAGCTTCTTCGCACCGCACAGCCAATACGCGGCGAACCGGCAGCCCGGCGGTGCGGTGGCCGAGTTCAAGTCCATGGTGCGCAGCCTGCACGACGCCGGCATCGAGGTCATCCTGGACGTGGTGTACAACCACACCGCTGAGGGCAATCATCTCGGGCCGACCATCAACTTTCGCGGCATCGACAACGCTGCGTATTACCGGCTCGTCGACACCGACCTGCGGTTGTACAAGGACTACACGGGCACCGGCAACAGCCTCAACGCCCGCCACCCGCACGTGTTGCAGCTGATCATGGATTCGCTGCGCTACTGGGTACTCGAAATGCACGTCGACGGGTTTCGCTTCGACCTGGCCGCCACCCTGGCCCGCGAGCTGCACGACGTAGACCGATTGAGCGCGTTCTTCGATCTGGTGCAGCAAGATCCGGTGATCAGCCAAGTCAAGTTGATCGCTGAACCGTGGGACGTCGGCGAAGGCGGCTACCAGGTCGGCAATTTTCCCGGTTTGTGGACGGAATGGAACGGGAAGTATCGGGATACTGTGCGTGACTATTGGCGGGGCGAGCCCGCGACCCTCGGCGAGTTCGCCTCCCGGCTGACCGGGTCGTCGGACCTCTACGAGGCGACCGGGCGGCGGCCGAGCGCCAGCATCAACTTCGTCACCGCTCATGACGGGTTCACGCTCAATGATCTGGTGTCGTACAACGAAAAGCACAACGAGGCCAACGGCGAAGCCAACCGCGACGGGGAAAGCCACAACCGGTCGTGGAACTGCGGCGTGGAAGGCCCCACCGACGACCCCGACATCGTGGCGCTGCGCCGCCGCCAAATGCGTAACTTCTGGGCAACGCTGATGGTCAGCCAAGGTACGCCGATGATCGCGCATGGCGACGAAATCGGCCGCACCCAAAGCGGCAACAACAACGTCTACTGCCAGGACTCTGAAGTGTCCTGGATGGACTGGTCGTTGTTGGACAAGAATTCCGATCTGCTGACCTTCGCGCGCAAGGTGACTACCCTACGCAGAAATCACCCGGTATTTCGCCGCCGCAGGTTTTTCGAAGGCGAGCCAATTCGTACCGGCGACGAGGTTCGCGATATCGCCTGGCTGACACCTGATGGCCGAGAGATGACACACGAGGATTGGGGCAAGGGCTTTCACAAGTGCGTAGCAGTGTTTCTCAATGGCGACGCGATCACCGCACCCAATGCCCGCGGGGAACGCGTTGTCGATGATTCATTCCTGTTGTGCTTCAACGCCCACCACGAACCCGTGGAATTCGTGATGCCGCACGGCAGCTACGCCCAAGAGTGGACCGTGGAGCTGGACACCAATGACTCGGTGGGCGAGTCTGACCAGGTTGTGAATGCCGACGAGCCCTCCCTGGTGCCTGCGCGGTCGCTGCTCGTACTTCGTAAGACGTTGTGACGCATGGTGTTACGTTCCTCCACCTATCGGCTGCAGCTGCGCGGCGCCTCGAGCGGATTTGCGTTCACTTTCGCCGATGCCGAAAACATCTTGGACTACCTCGATGATCTCGGGGTTTCGCATCTGTACTTGTCGCCGATCATGACCGCGGCCACCGGGTCGAGCCACGGCTACGACGTCACCGACCCCACGACGGTGTCGCCCGAGCTGGGCGGTCCGGAGGGCCTGGCTCGGTTATCGAAAGCGGCCCGCGCGCGCGGCATGGGCCTGGTGGTTGACATCGTGCCCAATCATATGGGGATCGACCCGCCCGAGCAGAACGCCTGGTGGTGGGACGTCTTGCGGTGCGGCCGCGCCTCGGCCTACGCCGGCTACTTTGACATCGATTGGGACCTTGCCGAGAACGGCCGAATTGTGCTGCCGCTATTGGGTTCCGACGGCGATGTCGCCGATCTCAAAGTCGACGGAGATCGGTTGCGGTTGGGTGAGCTGGTCTTGCCCATAGCGCCGGGTACCGCAGACGGCACTGGCCCGCAGGTGCACGACCGCCAGCACTACCGGCTGGTGGGCTGGCGCAACGGAATCTGCGGTTATCGCCGGTTCTTCTCCATTACCTCGCTGGCCGGGCTGCGTCAGGAGGATCGCGCGGTATTCGACGCCACCCACGCCGAAGTCGCCCGGTGGTTTGACGAGGGACTCGTCGACGGCGTGCGCATCGACCACCCCGACGGCTTGTCCGATCCGTGCGGCTACCTGGCCTGGCTGCGAGCATTGCTGGGCCCCGACGCCTGGATTGTGATCGAGAAGATCCTCGCCGTCGATGAGGCGCTGGAACCCACTTTGCCGGTAGCCGGCACCACCGGTTACGACATGCTACGGGAATTAGGTGGACTCTTCATCGATCCCAATGGTGCCGCAGCGCTCACCGCGCTGGTCGAGTCCGCCGGGCTGGACTATCTCGCGATGCCGGCGATGTTGGCCGACCTCAAAATCGGCGCGGCTACCGACACGTTGGCCAGCGAGCTGCGCCGGTTGCGGCGCAGCGTCGTGGCCGCAACCGGAGCCGACCATCGGCTGCTACCCGAGGCGGTGGCCGCGCTGCTCACCCGTATCGGCGTCTACCGCAGCGACTACCCGGGACTAGCCGCGATTATGCCCACCGCGCTGGCCCAAACCCAAGCACAGTCCCCGGAATTGGGTGCTGCGCTGCAAGTGATCGCCGCGGCGCTGGCCCGCGGCGGCGAGCCGGCCACCCGGCTGCAGCAGCTCTGCGGCGCGGTGACCGCCAAGGCTAGCGAAGACTGCTATTTTTATCGCGATGCGCGGCTGGTGTCGCTCAATGAGGTGGGCGGCGAACCGCACCGTTTTGGTGTCGGCGCGGCGGAGTTTCATCAGAGCGCCGCCACCCGCGCCCGGATGTGGCCGCAGGCGATGACGACGCTGACCACCCATGACACCAAACGCGGTGAGGATGTGCGAGCCCGGGTCGGAGTGCTGTCCCAAGTTCCGTCGCTTTGGGCCGAGTTCGTTGCGCGTTGGGAGCTTCAGGTCCCCTCCCCCGATCCGACGACGGGACAGTTCCTGTGGCAGAACATCTTCGGTGTGTGGCCGGTGAGCGGTGTGGTGACCGACCAGCTCCGCGACCGGTTGCACGGTTACGCCGAGAAGGCTATCCGGGAAGCGGCCTGGCATACCTCGTGGAACGACCCGGACACCGATTTCGAGATCGCCGTGCACCGGTGGCTAGATACGGTGCTCGACGGTCCGGTGGCCGGCCAGCTGACCGAACTCGTTGCCCAGCTCCACCCCCATGCGGCAAGTGATGCGCTGGGCCAGAAGCTGCTCGCGTTGACGGTGCCCGGGATACCCGATGTGTACCAGGGCACCGAGCTGTGGGACGACAGCCTGGTTGACCCCGACAACCGCCGGCCGGTCGACTACGCTGCCCGCCGCACCGCTCTAAAAGCATTGCGGCACCCCAAAATCCGGGTCGTTACCACGGCATTGCGGCTACGGCGCTCCCGTCCGGACTGCTTCCTGCGTGGTGCCTACCTTCCCGTGCTCGCCAGCGGCGATGCCAGTGATCATGTGGTGGCGTTTCGCCGCGGCTGGGAGGGCCGCGACATCTTGGTCGCCGTGGCCCGCTGGACCGTGCGGCTGGCCGCAACAGGCTGGGGTAACACGGTGGTGCCGCTGCCCGATGGCCCTTGGACCGACGCGCTGTCCGGCGCGATGGTCAGCGGGCCGGCATCGGCCGCTGAATTGTTCGCAGACCTGCCCGTTGTGCTGCTGGAGCGCAACCGTGACTGAGTTTCGGGTCTGGGCACCCATACCTGCTCTGGTACGCCTCGACGTCGATGGCCAGGTGCACGCGATGACACGCACGGACGACGGTTGGTGGCACGCCGAGGTGGAGGCGCCACCGCATGCGCGCTACGGATACTTGCTCGACGACAACGCCACCGTGTTGCCCGATCCGCGATCGCCACGGCAACCCGGCGGGGTGCACGCTCGCTCGCAGCTGTGGGACCCGGCCGATGCGACCTGGACCGACAGCAGTTGGCCGGGCCGTTCAGTCGAGGGCGCTGTGATCTACGAGTTGCACCTGGGCACCTTCACCGGTGCCGGCACCTTCGATGCGGCTATCGAAAAGCTGGATTACTTGGTCGATCTGGGGATCGACGTCGTCGAGCTGATGCCGGTGAATTCGTTTGCAGGGAACCAGGGCTGGGGGTACGACGGCGTGCTGTGGTACAGCGTGCACGAACCCTACGGCGGGCCCGACGGCCTGGTCCGGTTCGTCGACGCCTGCCACGCCCGCGGTTTGGGCGTGTTGATCGACGCGGTGTTCAATCACCTGGGCCCGTCCGGAAACTACCTGCCCCGGTTCGGCCCTTACTTGTCGTCGGCGAGCAACCCGTGGGGCGAAGGCATCAACATCGCCGATGCCGACTCCGACGAGGTGCGCCGCTACATCATTGGTTGCGCGCTGCGCTGGATGCGCGATTTCCACGCCGACGGGCTGCGCCTCGACGCCGTGCACGCGCTGGTGGATACCACCGCTATCCATATCCTCGAGGAACTGGCCACCGAAACCGATTGGCTATCAAAGCAGCTGCGCCGTCCGCTGTCGCTGGTCGCCGAAAGCGACCGCAATGATCCACGGCTGATTACCTCGCGCGAACGCGGTGGCTACGGCATCACCGCACAATGGTCCGACGATATCCATCACGCCATCCACACCGCGGTATCCGGCGAGCGCCAGGGATATTACGCAGACTTCGGTTCGTTAGCCACGTTGGCGCAGACGCTGCGCCACGGCTATTTTCATGCTGCCACGTATTCGTCGTTCCGGCATCATCGTCACGGACGGCCGTTGGATGTCTCGTCGATACCGGCGACCAAGCTGCTCGCCTACACCTGTACGCACGACCAGGTCGGCAACCGGGCCCTCGGAGACCGCCCGTCACAAAACCTGACCACCGGCCAGCTGGCCATCAAAGCCGCGCTTGCACTCGGGTCACCCTACACGGCAATGCTTTTCATGGGCGAAGAGTGGGCAGCGTCCACCCCGTTCCAGTTTTTCAGCTCACATCCCGAACCTGAGCTAGCCAAGGCTACCGCGCAGGGGCGTAAGGCCGAGTTCGCCGAACACGGCTGGGCTGCCGACGAGATCCCCGACCCGCAGGACCCGCAGACGTTTCAGCACTCCAAGCTGAAGTGGGACGAGATCCATTCCGGCGAACACGCTGACGTGCAGCGCTTCTATCGCGATCTCATCGCGCTGCGGCACCACGACCCCGATATGGCCGATCCCTGGCTGGAGCACCTCACGGTCGACTACGACGAAGAGGAACGCTGGATCACCGTGTGCCGGGGCCGGTTGCGCATCGCGTGCAACCTTGGCGCCGAGCCGGTGCAGGTGCCAGTCACCGGAGAAGTGGTACTCGCCTGGGGTGAGCCGACAATCAGCGCCAATGACACCGCGCTGGAAGGGCATTCAGTCGCCATCCTCCGCTGCGGCTAAGGGCGCTCGCAGACCTTCACACGGTGGGACGACCAACAATGCGCACGGCCTCCGCGATCGAATCGGCAAGCGGATCGATCTCGCCAACCGTCAGGTCGGCGATGGTGATGCGCAATCCGGGTGGGGTCGCGATCCGGAAACGCGAGCCGGGTGCCGCCGCCCAGCCGGTGTTGAGCAGGCGGGTGATCGCTATCGTCTCGTCGGGCACTGGAATCCACACGTTAAGCCCGGACCGGCCGCGGGCCGGAATACCCCGGGCGGCCAGCGCGGCGCACAACCGCAGGCGGCTGTCCGCGTAGCGCCGTTCTGCCTTACGTATCAGCAGCGATGCCGCCGCGTCCGACCACAACGACACTGCGAGATCCTGCAGCAGGTGGCTCACCCAGCCCGGCCCGAGGCTCAGCCGTCCCTGTACCCGCTCGACGGTCCGGCGATCACCGGCACATAGCGCCACTCGGAGGTCCGGGCCATAGGCCTTCGATGCCGATCGCACAAACGCCCAATGGGCAGTCGACTCGGCCAGAGTGTGCAGCGGCGCGCCGGCGATGCCGGCGCAGTGGTCGTCCTCGACCAGCAGCAGCGCCTCGGTTCGGCCCGCCAGAAGCTTGCGCAGTGCCCCGGCGCGATGCGCCGACAACGCCGCCCCGGTCGGATTCTGCGCACGACTAGTCACCACCAGCGCCCGCACGCCACGGCCCAGCGCCCGGGCCAAGTCGGCAACCAGCGGTCCGTCGTCGTCGACCCGCACCGGCTCAGCGGTAAGTCCCAGTGCCGCAAGAAGATCCAAGAGATTAGCCCAGCCCGGATCCTCGACGGCTACTCGGTCGCCGGGTCGCAGGTGCGCGGTCAGCGCCCGTTCGATACCGTCGAGTGCCCCGCTGGTTACCGCGAGGTGGTCGGCCGGGACGGCATCCGCGGTCAGCGCGGCGCGCGCGTAGTGGACCAACTGGCTCGACATCGCCGACTGTCCGTACAGCAGGGGCGTCGAACTGGACCGCAATCGCGCCGTGGTGATCGGCAACAACGCCGGATCCGGGTTGCCGGTCGACAAGTCCCGGGCGCCCACCGGCACCTCCAGGCCGAGTAGGGACCGGGGCGTAGTTGCCGGACGATACCGCACCCGGGTACCACGCCGCCCCGCAGTTTCAACGGCACCGCGATCGCGCAGCAACCGGTAGGCGGCGGCCACCGTGTTGGGGTTCACGCCGAGCTGGCCGGCCACTTCCCGGATCGGCGGCAATGGGTCACCGGGCGCGAGGCCGCCTCCTGAGATGGCCTCTTCGACGCTGCTGGCTATGGATTCGGCACCCGTACCCGTTACCCTATATTGCGCTGGCACAATCGCTATTATGTACTAGTACAGAATCGAAGGCCCCGCCGAATGGTCCTTGCATACCACCCGAAGCCGGGAACTACCCCCACCCGCTACCCGCACCGCGCACGTTACGACAGCGAGACCGTTCATCAGATCCTCGATGAAGCGTTGACCTGCCACCTCGGGTACATCCGCGCCGGTCGGCCGGTGGTATTGCCGACGATGCACGTGCGCTGCGGCGAAACCCTGTACATCCACGGCTCCAGCGGCAGCGGGCCGATGCTCGCCGCCAAGGCCGAAGGGCTGCCGGTCTGCGTTACCGCCACCCTTGTCGACGGCCTGGTGCTGGCCCGCTCGGCGATGCATCATTCCCTGAACTATCGCTCGGCCGTCGTGATGGGCACCGCGCATCTAGTCGACGACCGCGAGCAGAAGCTGCAAGTCCTGCGTGCGCTGCTGGACCACATCCGGCCCGGGCGCAGTGTCGACTGTCGGCCACCTACCCGGCGTGAACTTGCCGCGACGGCGGTGCTTGCCCTCGGCCTCGCGGAAGTTTCGGCGAAGGTGCGCAGCGGCGGTCCGGTAGATGATCCCGAAGACTGTGCGCTTCCACATTGGGCCGGGGTGGTGCCCTTGACCCTCACGGCCCAAACACCGCAGCCAGCCGTCGATCTCGACCTTGCTACCCCACTGCCGACATACCTACGCTAGCGGCGAACGTCGATTTGTTGGGGCAAGTTACGCGGTTCCGGCCCAACAAGTCGACGTTCGACGCCAGGGACTACAACAAATAGCGGTAAGCCGGCGACCCGGGCTCGAGGGCTTCGGTATGCAGCCCCGTCGCCTGCATCCTGGCCAACAGGCCATCCAGGTCAGCGGCTGAGCCCAGCTCGATTCCCACCAGCGCCTCGCCGGTCTCCCGGTTATTGCGCTTGACGTATTCGAACAAGGTGATGTCGTCGTTGGGACCGAGCACCTCGTCGAGAAACCGGCGCAATGCACCCGGCTCCTGCGGAAAGTCCACCAGAAAGTAGTGCTTGAGGCCCAGGTGCACCAACGAGCGCTCCAGCACCTCGCCATACCGGGAGACGTCGTTGTTGCCGCCCGAGATCAGGCACACCACGGTGGACCCGGGTTCGATGTCGGCCTCCAGCAAACCGGCGACCGAGAGCGCGCCGGCCGGTTCGGCGATGATGCCTTCGTGTTGATAGAGGTCGAGCATCGCGGTGCACACCGCGCCCTCGTCCACGGTGGTAATGGTCGCCATGTCACCGGCAGCAGCCAGCGCGGCGTAGGTCAGTGTGCCCGCCCGGCTCACCGCGGCGCCGTCGACGAACTGGTCGACATGATCCAGCGTCACCGGCCCGCCCGCGGCCAGCGCAGCCATCATGGCTGCGGCGCCAGCGGGCTCGATGCCCAACACCGACGTGTTGGTCGTCCGCTCGGCAAGGTAGGTCGTGATCCCGGCGATGCAGCCGCCGCCGCCCACGGGCACTACCACCAGGTCGGGTTCTTGGACAATCGGGCCGAGCGCGGCAAGGATTTCGACGGCGATGGTGCCTTGCCCGGCCATGGTGCGCGGGTCGTCGTACGGTGGTACCAGCGTGGCGCCGGTGCGTGCCACGTCTTGCAGCGCCGCCGCGGCGGCCAGGTCGTAGGTCGACCCGCCCACAATGAGCTCGATGAACTCTCCACCGTGATAGCGGATCCGGTCGCGTTTTTGTTTGGGTGTCTTGGCAGGAACATAGACACGGCCATGCACACCCAATGACCGGCAGGCAAAAGCGAAGCCCTGCGCATGGTTGCCCGCCGAGGAGCACACCACGCCGGCGGCCAGCTCGTCATCAGACAGCTGCACGAGCAGGTTGTAGGCGCCGCGCAACTTGTATGAGCGCACGACCTGCAGGTCTTCGCGTTTGAGGTAGACCGTCGCGCCGGTGATCGCCGACAATCGATCGCTCAGTTGCAACGGTGTGGGCGTGATGACCGGAGCAATCCGCTTCGCCGCGCTGTCGATGTCAGCCGCGCACAGCGGTACACCACGTGGGCTTTGGCTCAGTTCGGCGGACACCGATCAATGGTGCCATGCCTCCCCTGGAGCGACTCAGGTCACTGGCCGCAACACAAACACCGGAATCTGCCGTTCGGTCCTCTTCTGGTATTCCGCATAGTCCGGCCAGACCGCAACGGCCCGCTCCCACCACGCAGCCTTTTCATCTCCGAATACCTCGCGGGCGTCGTAGTCGCCGGTGGCGCTGCCATCCCGAAGCTCAACCCGCGAATTTTTCTTGACATTGTGGTACCAAACGGGGTGCTTGGGGGCCCCACCTAGGGAAGCGACGATGGCGTATTCGCCGTTGTGTTCCACCCGCATGAGCGGGGTTTTGCGGAGCTTGCCGGTTTTAGCTCCCACAGTGGTCAGCAGGATGACGGGTTTTCCGTTGAGTTCTGTGCCTTCGGTTCCGCCCGATTCCGAGTACTTGTCGGCCTGTTCACGCGACCAATCGAGCGGGCTTGGGGCATATTCGCCTTCTAGTGGCATGCGTTCCACTGTAGGCAACACTTCGGTTAACCGAAAACTGGGCAACGGGTAGGCTGAAACTCATGAGCACGACCCGACGATCGACCTCGATCGCTGCTCCCAACAGCGCCGACGTGCTCATCGCGGATGTGCCCTGGCCGCGGCACAAGCTCTACGCCGTGATCGCCGGGTTGGTCACGCTGGTGCTTCTGGGCACTCGTTGTCGCACTGGCGCTCAATATGGCGCGGGCTCCTGCTAACCGCTCATCGCGTTCTGGCTAGCATCGCGATCTCATTTACCCGTCGGATCGCCGTTGCGACCTCGTCAGCGAACTGACGACGGCGTTGTGCGAGGTCCTCGTAGTCAGACCCGTCGACGAGCTCACGGTGGCGTGCCAGCCGGAGTGCGGTCTTGAATAACTCCATCGATCTCGACTCGGCGTTGGCGATTCTGTGCTGCAATTCCCACTGCTTGCCCACCTGCAAACACTCGGTGAGGAAAGCCACCTCGTCGAGCACGTCGTCCTCCTGGGCGGCCAGGCGGTCAGCAACAATGTGGTAGGCGTCCAGGAACGGACGCAACACCAGGTGCGCCAAGAGCAGGTCAGCCGATTCCAACAGCCGCCGCACATCGTGGGCGTTGGCGGCTTTGGTGATGTCGTCCACCGGCCCGATCAGCCGGACTTCGTCGGCGAGGTCCTTTTCGAATTGAGCCCGTCCAGAAAACAGGAATTCGAACTTCAACAATTCCCGCAGCCGCAGCGCCTCGTCTCGCACGGTGGCCGGCGCAACTGGGCTATTCTGCGCCGTCTCGCAGTCCTCAGCGGCCGCCAGTAGCGCCATCTCTGCGATCGCGCGGTCAACCAAGATGTGGATGGCGGTGTTGCGATAGAACGCGGCGACCAGGTGCTGGTCCTCCCTGATGCCCCACACCGCTTCGGTGCCGGCGTCGTAAACGCTCACTACTCCGGAAGCAACCATCTGATGCAACGTCCATCGGATGGTGGAGCGATTGGTCAGGTCCGCGGCGCCGGCTACCGCCCAGTGCCGCGCCGCGATGTAGGTCGCCAGCGGTTGCACCGTGTCCAGCACCTCACAGATCGATAGCGAGCGGTCGGCTCCGAGTAGCGCAAGGCTGACCACTGCAGTCGGTGTGACCGGCGTGGCGCGGTTAATGCGGTGTTCCACGTCTAGGGCGATACGTTCAACTTCGGTACCGATGCCGGATTCGTCGGCGCGCAACTCCGCCAGGCGTTTGCGCAGCGGTAGTGGTTCGCCGAAGTCCAGATAAGCCCGGCCGAGCCGTTCGCCCTGCTGGCGCGCAAGCCGGATCAGGAAGCGCAAGTCTTCGGGGCGTTTCGCCGCGCCGTAGGCCTCGGTGGTCATGGCTTCCACCTCGTGCAGCTGGTCATACACGATCGAGGTCGGAACCAAATACACTTCCGGACCCTCGATTTCGTCGACCGCGTCGGCGAGGTAGCGCAGGATCCCGAATACCGGCGGCCGCAGCTTGCCGGTGCGGGTCCGCCCGCCTTCGATCGACCAGGTCAGGTTGGCGTGATTTTGCACCAGCTGCGCGGCGTAGGCCCGCAATACGAACCGGTAGAGCGGAATGTCTTTGGTCTGGCGTCGGATGAAGATCGCTCCGGTGCGCTTGGCCCAGGCACCCATCGGGAAGAAGTTGAGGTTGGCCCCGCCGAAGGTGAGCGCCGGCGAGAGCCGGTTTGCCACGATCACCTCCGGCAACAGCAGGCCGTCCAAATAGGAGCGGTGCGAAAACGCGAACGCCAGCGTCGCTTTGCGATCCAGCTTGCGCAGCGAGGCGATTTGGTCTTCGTCGACCAGCACGTCATAGGCGCGCATTAGCCAGCGGCTAAAGCCGCGCCAGGCCTCTACGGCCCGCTCCTCGAGCGAGGCCGCCATTTCCCGCAAGTAGCCCGCGGCCTCAGCGCGGACGCTGTGCGGATCGCGGCCCAGTTCGCGGGCCAGCGCGGTCAGCCGCTCGTCATACCATCGGGCACCCATCAGCTGTACGACTTCGTCCGGGTCGGTTGCCAGCGGCGTGGTCGACTCGTCGATGATTCCACTGCGCTGCAGCAGTTTTCGCAGCCCGACGCGACCGATACCCCGTGCCGTCGCCGCCGCGCCGCCGGTCATGCTGGTTGCGCCGTTGGCGAGGCGGCCGGCTCGTGGACGTTCGGCGCCGGTCCAGGCGCATACAGTTCCTCGATGTCGGCGGCGTACTTGGTCATGATCGGCCGACGCTTGAGTTTCATCGTCAGCGTGATCTCGTCGCCGCCCGGCTCCCATAGGGTGGGCAGCACGCGGAAGCGCTTGATCTGTTCCACGCGGGACAGTTTGGCGTTGCCCTCGGCCACACCGGCAGCAATCCGCGCGATCACTTCGGGGTCCGCTGCCAGGGCCGCGGGCGAGGCATCGGTCAGCCCGTGCTGGGCCGCGTAGGGGCCCACCGAGTCGGCGTCGAAGACCAGGAGCGCGGTGTTGTACGGTTGTCCGTCCCCGATGGCAATCATCACGCCGATCATTGGACACGCGGCAAGGATGGTGTTCTCAATGTTGGTTGGCGACATGTTCTTTCCGGCAGCGTTGATGATCAACTCTTTCTTACGGTCAACGACCCTGAGATTGCCGTCGACGTCGACGTCGAAGATGTCGCCGGTGTGCAACCAGCCGTCGTCGTCGATCGCCTCGGCGGTTTTCGCCGGTTCCTTGCGGTAACCCTTCATCACCAGCGGACCGCGGACCAGATATTCGCCATCCTCGGCGATTTTGCCTTCCAACCCCGGAAGCAGTTTGCCGACGGTTCCCAGCCGGGCGTCGCCGGGATGGCTGGCGGTCGCGACGCAGCTTAGCTCGGACATTCCCCAAATCTCGGCGATCGGGATACCCAGCCCACTGAAGAAAGCCAGCGTTTCCTTGGGGATGGGTGCTGCTCCCGACAGCGCCCACCGGAGCTCCCCGAACCCTAGCCGCTCCCGCAGCTTGGACAACACCAACTCGTCGGCCTTGGCCCACTCGGCGGCCACCGCGTCAGGTATCGGCTCGCCCGCCAGCACAGCGCCGGCGCGCTTCGCGGCTACCGACAGCGCCCAGCGCAGCGCCTGACGCTTCATCTCGTCCTTTTCGCGGGTGACAGTGAATTCTATTGCCGTCTTTAGCTTTTCCCATACCCGTGGTACCGCGCCCCATACGGTCGGCCGCACGTCGGGCAGCGCTGCCGCGATAGCGCGCCCGTCGGACACCACGGTGACCTGGGTGCCGAACATCTCTTGGAGGTAAAGGCCGGTCATGCGGTCGGCGATGTGCGCGGACGGCAAGAACGACGTCACCCGATCGCCGAATTTGATACCGAGGACTTCATCGAGGGCGTAACCCTCGAACAGCAGGTTGGTGTGGGTCATCTCGACCCCTTTGGGGTTGCCCGTAGTACCGGATGTATAGATGAGCGTGATGACGTCGTCGGGCTGGACAGCGCGCCAGGTCGACTCGAAATCGAAATCCGCGGGAGCAGCCGCAGACAAGTCGGGCAGCGAGATTGCGCCATCCGGCGCGCCGTCGACACAGACGATGTGCTCAATCGGGGCACCGCTGGCGCGGATGCGGTCGATGTACTGCTGTTCACAGATCACCACCTTGGTGCCGGCGTTGTCGAACACATAAGTCAGCTGCTCGGCGGGCAGTGTGTTGTACACCGAAAACGACGTGGCGCCAAGGTGTTGCGCGCCAACTTCCAGTGGGTAGAACTCGATGCGGTTGGCCATCATGAGCGAAACCGTGTCACCACGTCGAACTCCCAAGCCCGCCAGGCCGGCAGCCACTTGTCGTACCTGCGCAGCGTACTCACGCCACGTCAGGGCCTCACCGCCCCCGGGCGTGCGCAGCGCCACGGCGCCCGGATCGATCGCGGCGGTTCGCTGAAACGCCTCGCACATCGTGGCCTGACGCTCAGTTGTGGTCATCGGTTTCTCCTTACCGCCTCCGACGCGCCGAATCAGCGCTGCTCACCCATCGGTGAGCGTACGACTGCCATCACGGGGCACGAAAGTCCGCCAGGGCCGGAGGCCGTTGCCCTGGCAGCCACACCCACGCCGGCGCGCACAGTTTGTTGTTTCTCAGGAGTTAATTTGGCGAGCTTTCACCATCCGGTGCGCCGATTCCAGACTTTTTCCCCCGTCGATACGTAGGATCTCTGCCGCCGACCCGGTTGTACCGCTGGCTCGGCGTAGCTGAGCACCAGAGGGGATTGTTGTCATGAATTTTTCCGTGTTCCCGCCGGAAATAAATTCGGAACTGATGTTCGGCGGTGCGGGCTCGGGGCCGATGTTGGCCGCCGCGTCGGCGTGGGACGGGTTAGCCGGTGAACTGCGGGTCGCGACAACGTCATTTTCGTCAGTGACCTCATCGCTGGTGGCCGCACCCTGGCAAGGTCCGGCGGCGGCGGCGATGACTGGGGTTGCGCAGTCTTACGCGGGATGGCTCAGCGCGGCGGCGGAGCACGCCGAGCTGGCTGCCGGTCACGCCCAATCGGCGGTATCCGCGTTTGAGGCGGCATTGGCGGCGACGGTGCGCCCTTCGGCAGTGGCGGTGAATAGGACTCAGCTGATGTCGTTGGTGGCGAGCAACCTCTTGGGGATCAATGCCCCGGCTATCGCGGCCACCGAAGGAGTGTATGAGGAGATGTGGGCACAGGACGTCGTCGCGATGCTCGGGTATTACGGCGAGGCGTCGGCAGTCGCCTCGGCGTTGACGCCGTTCACGAGGCTGTTGCCGAGTATGGCGGGCTCGGTCGGCGGTCCCGTTGCGGCCGCTGGACTTCCGGCTCTCGACTTGAGCATTATCACTCTCGGCGGCCTCAACTTCGGCAGCGGCAACCTAGGCCTCGGCAACCTTGGCGGCTTGAACCTTGGCAGCGGCAACACTGGCGACGCCAACCTTGGCCACGCCAACACGGGCATGCTGAACCTCGGCAGCGGCAACATCGGTAGTTTCAACCTTGGTGGCGGCAACACCGGGAGCTTTAATCCGGGCAGCGGAAACACCGGTGCGCTCAATGGCGGCATGGGAAATATCGGCAGCTATAATCTAGGCGGCGGTAATGTCGGTAGTGCTAACCTCGGCAGCGGAAACACCGGAAATGCTAACTTCGGCAGCGGAAACATCGGAAACCTCAATCTTGGTGGCGGAAACACGGGAAGTGCAAATCTTGGTTATGGCAACACCGGAAACACCAACCTCGGCAACGGGAACACCGGCGACGCAAACGTTGGTAGTGGCAACTTCGGGAGCGGAAACTTTGGGTTCGGCAACAAAGGCAGTAACAATATCGGCTTCGCCAACAAGGGCAGCAATAACATTGGTTTCGGGCTTACCGGCGACAATCAAATCGGTTTTGGCGCCCTGAATTCGGGCATCGGCAACATCGGCTTCGGCAACTCGGGTAACAACAACATTGGCTTTTTTAACTCGGGTAACGATAATATCGGCATGGGAAACTCGGGCAGCGGCGCCGGGGCGCTGAGCGTCGAGTTCGGCAGTTCGGCGCTCCGCAGTTCAGGGTTCGGCAACTCCGGTGAGCTCAGCACGGGTATCGGAAACTCTGGCCAGCTCAGTACCGGCTGGTTCAACTCTGCCACCACTAGTACCGGCTGGTTCAACTCCGGCACCACCAATACAGGTTGGCTTAACTCCGGCACGACCAACACCGGAATGGGAAACTCCGGCGGAACCCTGGCCAGCGGGAGCATGGGTTTGTTTAACTCCGGCCACACAAACACGGGCAGCTTTAATGCGGGTGACTCCAACACAGGTGACTTTAACTCGGGCAACGTGAACACCGGCTATTTCAACTCAGGTGACATCAACACGGGCTTTGTCAATTCGGGCGATCTCAATACAGGGTTGTTCAACTCGGTCAATCAATCCGTGGCGAACTCGGGATGGGGGCATACGGGCACCAATAACTCGGGCTACGCAAACGCCGGCACCTTCAACTCGGGCTCCGATAACAACGCCCGCGACGAGCACGCTGAATTTGTCACCGGTAATTCTGGCCTGGCAAACGTCGGCAACTACAACGCGGGTTTCATCAATGTCGGGGACTATATTTCGGGCTTTAGAAACTCGATACCCACGATCACCGGCGCAGCGTCCAACTCGGGTTTCGTAAACGTAGGAACGTCGATCTCGGGTTTCTTCAACTTTGGCAATATGATGTCGGGCTTCGCCAACTTCGACGACGAGGTCTCGGGGTTTCTCAACGGGGACAATCGGGTGTCGGGATGGATCCACTAGCGCCCGGGTGGCCCGAGTCAGCCCCCCGCTAACCGCCCAGGCACCCTGGCCCAAGCAGCGCCTTGAGGTCCCCCATCAGTGCCGGCGATGGCGTAACCCGCAACGATTGATCCAGCTCGAGGGTGGTGATGCGGTCTCCACTGATCAGTCGCAGATGTACCTGCGACGTGCCGGGATGTCGTGCCAGCACTTGTTTGAGCGCGCTCACCTTGTCGAAGGTGCACTGCCGGGTGGGCAGGCTGACCGCCAGCGGCCGGTCGGCCTTGGTGTGGGAAAAGTCAGGAACCACAAGCTCGTTGGCAATGAGGCTGATGCGATCATCGCGGACCGCAACCTTGGCATTGACCACGACCACGGCGTCGTCGGCGATGTCGGCGCCGTAGCTGGAATAGGTGTGCGGGAAGAACATCACCTCGATTCCTCCGGTGAGATCTTCCAATTGCGCTGATGCCCAGGGCATTCCGTTCTTATTCACTCTTCGGTTCACCGCGGCCAGAATACCGCCCACCCGCACCTGGGCATCGTTGGGAATATCACCGTCGAGGATCGCCGGAATGGCGGTATCGACTTGGGCGGTCAACAGGTGTGCGACGCCGTTGAGCGGATGCCCGGACACGTACAGGCCCAGCATCTCCCGTTCCAAGGCCAGTTTGTGCTTGTCCTCCCACTCGTCGTCTGGCACCTTGATGGTGAATACCGCGTCCCCGGCGCCTTCCCCGTTGGAGCCACCGAACAGATCGAACTGCCCCATCGCCTCGGCCTTTTTGGTGCCCAGCACCGAATCCACCGCGTCGGTGTGCATTAGGAAAAGGCCCTTGCGAGCATGCCCCAGCGAATCGAAGGCGCCCGCCTTGATCAACGATTCGGTGACCTTCTTGTTGCACGCCGAGATGTCGATCTTGCTCAGGTAATCCGAAAAATCAGTGAATTTGCCTTTGCCGCTACGGGTTTGGATCAGCGAACTGACGACGTTGGCGCCAACGTTACGTACTGCGCCCAGACCGTAGCGGATGTCGTCACCCACCGACGCGAAATTCAGTCCGGACTCGTTGACGTCGGGCGGCAATACGGTGATGCCAAGCTTGCGGCAGTCGGCCAGATACACGGCGGCCTTGTCTTTGTCGTCGCCCACTGAGGTCAACAGTCCGGCCATGTACTCGGCGGGATAGTTGGCTTTGAGGTAGGCGGTCCAGTAGGAGACCAGCCCGTAGCCGGCCGCGTGTGACTTGTTGAACGCATAGTCGGCGAACGGCAGGATCGTGTCCCACAGCGCCTTGATGGCACCTGGTGAAAAGCCGTTGGCCTCCATGCCCTCGGAGAAGCCCTCAAACTCCTTCTCCAGCACCTCACGCTTCTTCTTACCCATCGCCTTGCGCAGGATGTCGGCTCGGGCCAGCGAGTAGCCGGCTACTTTCTGCGCGATGCGCATGATCTGCTCTTGGTAGACGATGAGGCCGTAGGTCTCGGCGAGAATGTCGCGCAGCGGTACCTCAAGTTCGGCGTGGATGGGTTTGATCGCCTGCCGGTTGTTCTTGCGGTCGGCATAGTCGTTGTGGGCGTTCATGCCCATCGGACCAGGCCGGTACAGGGCGAGCACCGCGACGATGTCCTCGAAGCCGGTGGGCTGCATGCGGCGCAGCAGGTCCCGCATCGGCCCGCCGTCGAGCTGAAATACCCCCAGGGTGTCGCCGCGGCCCAGCAATTCGTAGGTGGGCTTGTCGTCCAACGGCACAGATTCCAGGTCGAGGTCAATTCTCTTGTTGGCCTTAATGTTTTCGATGGCGTCGCCGATAATCGTCAGGTTGCGCAGACCCAGGAAGTCCATCTTCAGCAGGCCGATGGCCTCACACGACGGATAATCCCAGCCGGTGATGATGGCCCCGTCCTGCGGCCGCTTCCACAGCGGGATGGCTTCGGTCAACGGCTCGCTGCTCATGATTACCGCGCAGGCGTGCACACCGGCGTTGCGGATCAGGCCTTCCAGACCGAGCGCCGTCTGATAGATGGTGCGCACGTCTGGATCAGTCTCTATCAGGCCGCGGACCTCGGCGGC
>NZ_VTZN01000093.1 GCF_008370645.1 Mycobacterium simiae | reverse complement strand
TGATGATGGAACAGCGTTACCGCGCAGGTGATGACTCTGGGTCTGACTGACGCCTTGCTGGGTTGTCTTTAACTTGATCTGCCCGGCCTGTGTGGTGCGCGTCTTGAGCACGCCGGGCAGCACGGACATGACCTAATCAGGAGAGGTAACGCAGGCCAAAGCAATGTTGGGGTCGGCCTCAGCAATATTGACTTCCCTGACAACCGGCATTTCTATTCGATGCGTTGCCGCATGACACTTCTCCCTTCTGGTTGATCTCCTGCAAGGTCCTCGCCGTAGCACTGAAGATTCAACGAAGCTTCCCGATACCGGGCCTAACAGTCAATTCGAGTTGACAATGGGAAAGCTACTCGTGATGTCGGCCATCGTTAACCATAGTTGTCAGAATGTGGGCGCCGCGGCATGGCCGCCAGCCGCTTGTACGGCTCGACCGAGCACCCAGCTACGAAGTCAGCCGAATCAGGTTTCAGTGCAACGTATTTCAAGGCGGAGGCGCAGTACGTCGTAGCGGGCACAGTGCGGCAGGCGACCCCTGGCGCCGGTCCTAGCTCCCCGGGAGGGGACGAAACACCGGAAGCACCCGGTACTTGGCGGTCAAAGTAGCGTGCTGGTATTCCTCGCCGATCTCGCCGTCATGGGCGATGACGGTTGGCGCGTCAACGGCGGTGAAGCTGAACTCTGGCACCTGCAGCTCGTGGTACAGCGGGCTGCGTTCCAGCCGGCCCAATGCCAGCGCCGTCAGAATCCGTGCAGTCGCCAGCCGGCGTCCAGTGTCCAGGATCCGCACGTCGATCAGGCCGTCGTCCATGCGAGTACGGCGGGACGGCGCGAATCCGGTCGGCAGGTACACCGAGTTGCCCACGAAGAACAACGAGGTCTGCAGCGTCTTGTTGTCGTAGCGGATGCGGACGGGTTGGTCTTTGCGCAGGGTATGCATCATGGCGTAGACGCTGGCCAGCAGCTTGCCGACGCGGCGCTCCAGCTTTTCGCGGTGCTGCACATAGGTGGGATACGCGCCGATGCTGGCGTTGTTGACGACCATCTGGCTCTCGTTGAGGCAGACCAGGTCCACGCAGGCCACGCTGCCACGCCGGATCGCGTCGACGGTTTTTGACACGCTGTCGCAGCCGATGTCCTTGGCGAAATGATTGAACGTTCCAGCCGGAAACACCGCCAGTGGCAGCCCGGCGTCGAGAGCAACGGCCGCGGCGGTGGACACGGTGCCATCGCCGCCGCCGACCGCGAGCACGTCGGCGCGCTCGGCCGCTTCGCGGAGCACCTGGTCCGGGTCATCGTCGGGATTCAACTCGACAATTTCTGCCCGTGGAAGCTCGGTGCGTACCGCGCCGAGCACACCGATTGCGTTGCCGCCCCCCGATGCCGGGTTGATCACCAGAACGACCCCAGCGCCGTCGGGTCGTGGCGGTGTGTCCACGCGCAGGGGTTCGGTTTTCGGCAACCTAGCCTCGACGATGGGGGGAACCAGTCGGCCGCCCAGCACCGCGATGCCGGCGCCGATTCCGAATCCGGCGAGGACATCACCGGGGTAGTGCGCGCCGGTTACCACCCGCGACAGCCCCACCAGCGCGGCCAGCAGGGATAGGGCGAATCCCAGCGGCGGGTTCTCCAAGCCCACCCCGATGGCGAATGCGGCCGCGCTGGCGGAATGTCCGGACGGTAGCGAGTTGGAGGTCGGACGGCGCCGGACTCGGCGGACCAATGGCACCAAGTCGTACAGCGGACGCGGGCGCTGCCGAATCCGCTTGGCGCCCTGGTTGGTCACCAAACTGGTGACCGCCAGCGTCACGACGCCGCGCACCGCTCCGCGCTGCGCCGCCGGCCGCTTCGTCGCCAGCAGTCCCGCGGCGATGGCGAACCAGAGCTTGGAATGGTCGGCCGTCCGGGTCAGTGGTGGCATCACCGCGTCGAGCAGGGGCGTGGGTGTCTCGGCGATCACCTCGAACAATTCGCGGTCGAGAGTCCCCAGGCCTCGGGTGATCTGTTGGATGCCTCGCGCGCGTGGCCACCGCCGCCGGTTCATTAGATCCACACTAACGCGGTCAGCGTAAGCGGATCGGATCGCTGGGATGCGGGCTCAACGGCGTGGTTTCGATGGTCATCCATCCCGATAGCGGTAGCGATTCGACGATGGCCATCAGCTCACCAGGATCGCGTGCTCTCCATAGGCCCAGGGTGCGCGGGCCGTCCGCGCCGCCGGGCAGGGTCCACAGCCGCACCAGGTGTCCACCCTCGGCCAGGTTCTGGGTGCGGCGGGCTTGGCGCGCAGTGGCGTCCTCCAGCGCCTGGGCGGGTGTGCCCGGCGGCACCATGATGGTCATGGTTATCAGAAACTCCGGCCCCTTCCCGGGCCGGGGCGTTATTGCGGCGTCCAGGGGGTCATTGGGGTGCAAGTCAAGCGGTGTGAGCTCGTCCGTGCGCCAGATCGGCAGCGGCATCGAGGCGAGCAGCTGATCGAGCTGGCCCGCGCCGTCGGCGGCAAAGAGCCCGAGGGTGCGCCATTCGCCCGGTCGCAGCGGTGGGCGCCACAACCGCAGCAAACAGCCCTGAGCCGCGAGTTGGCGCAGGTATGCGGCTTCGCGCGCGCGGGCTTCGTTGACCTCGTCGTTGGATGTGCCAGCGGGAACCTGCGTGGTCGTGGTGACCAAGAATTCGCGGCGCACGGGGAAGCGCTTTAGAAGACGCGCACCCAGTCGATGAGCATGTCCTGCGGGTATGCGCCGGCCGCCGGATCGCCGCCACCCGAACCTCCGACCGCGAGGTTGAGAACCGGGAACACCGTGTAGTCAGGGTCATTGAACGGCCATTCGCGGATGGGCTCGTTCAGATCCTCGATGCCGGTCGCCGGAACTGAGAAGTACGGCTGCGCGCCGTCGGCATAGTCCAGCCAGAAGTACATGCCGCTCGGGTTCCACGTGACTCGCCAGTTGTGCCATCCGCCGTCCACGCCGATCGGATACGTCTCGAACGCCGTGCCGTCCGGGTTCGCGTGCACGGTGGTGCCTGACGGCCAGGTCCCGTTGCCGTACCACTCGATCAGGTCGATTTCGCCACTGCGGCCGGGATCGTCGTTGGACAGCCACCAGGCCGGCCACATTCCGGGCGCCAGGCAGTTGAACTTGATTCGAGCTTCCCAGGTAGTACCGATGCCACCCCGCCACAGCCCATGGACCAGCCCGCCGAAGTAGCTGTTGCCGTCCCTGGTGGCACGCAGTACTAGATTTGAGTTGCCGTCCAGGAACACGTTCTGGCGATTGTCGCGGTACTGCCCCCAAAATTCGGGTCGGTCAAACCCGACCGGATTCCTGATCGGCGTCCGATGACTGGACACTGCCCACCTCGAGGGATCGGGGGCCGAGCCGGCTGGTCCGTCAAACTCGTCATGCCATAGGTATCCACCGGGGGCCCCTGCCGTCGGCGCCAACGGAGCTGGGGCCGGCGCGGCCGGACCGGGCGGGTCGGCCACGGCTCTCGGGGCCGGGATGGCGGCCGCCAGCGCGCCGAATCCGGCCATCAACATCATTCGGCGACGGTCAATCTCGGGCATAAGCAAGGGACAATAGCAGCTTGACACGCACCGGGTTGATTCCGGCGGTCCCCCTCCGCGTCGCGTCCAGGTCAGCGCGGTCGCCAACTTCGTTTCAGAAACACAAGCGACACAAGCTGTCTCGGGTGCTGTCAGGTCATAGCGGCTGCCCCGCTGGTGGGTTCGCTGATCTTGACCAGAGTTTTGCCGATGTTGGCGCCGGTAAACAGCCCGTTCAGCGCGTCGACGCAGGACTCGATGCAGTGGAAGATGGTTTGCCGATGCTTGAGCCGACCCTCGGAATCCCACTGGCGGAGGTGGGCAAACGCCTCGTCGCAGCGACCCCATTGCTCGAGGGTGTTAAACCCCTGCATGAGCGCGCTCTTGGCCAAGAGATTCACGTAATTGGGTGGGCCTGGGTGCTCGCCGGTGAGGTAGCTGGAGATGACCCCGCAGAGTACCACCCGCGCGTGGCGGGCCAACCGGCCCAGCACCGCGTCCAGGATGGGGCCGCCGACGTTGTCGAAGTAGACGTCGATCCCGCGGCGACAGTGCTCTTTGAGCGCCGCGCTAAGGTCCTCGTTCGTGTAGTCGATGCACGCGTCGAATCCGAAGTCCTCGACCACCGCGCGGCCCTTCTTAGGCCCGCCGGCGATACCGACGACCCGAGCGCCGGCGACTTTGGCGATCTGCCCGGCCACCGATCCGGTCGCGCCCGCGGCCGCGGACACCACCACCGTCTCACCGGGCTGGGGCCGGCCGATGTCGGTCATCCCGAAGTAGGCGGTGGCCCCGGTCGGGCCGTACACGGACATGATCGCCAGCTGGTCGCTCTTCCCCGGGATGGGTGTGCTGAACACGTCGTCGCGGATAATCACATACTCCTGGAAGCCCGTCAGCGTCGTGACAATGTCACCGACAGCGTAGGCGTCGCAACGGGATTCGACGACTTCACCGATTCCGGCCGCCCGGATCACCTCCCCCAGCCGCACCGGCGGCAGGTAGCCGGGCTGGTCGTCCAGCCAGGTGCGCGCGGCCGCGTCGATCCCCACATACGTGGTGCGCAGCAGCGCCTCGCCGGCAGCCAGATTCGGCGCTTGGGCGCTAACCAGCTCGGTGTCAGCGGGCTGGACCAGCCCGGTAGGGCGGCGACGCAAGACGATCTGACGATTCGGCAACTCCGGCACACCGCCGAGCTTATTCGGGCCTATTCGGCAGGTTAGCCGTGTGGGAGCATCTCTGCATGAACCCAGAGGACGACCCTGAGGCCCGGATCCGACAGCTAGAGCAACCCCTGGCGGAAGCGGCGCGCGCATCCGAGCTGGGAGCTTCGCAACCGCCCGGTGACGCCGGGTACCAGCCCTACCCGCCGCCACCTGGACCGGTGCCGCCGCCCTATTACGGCTCGACGTACGGCTACCAGTCCCCGTTCCCCGGGGCGACGCCGCGATCGTCGTCGGGTAACCGCGTGTTCTGGATCCTGGCCGCCGTCTTCGTCGTTGGGGTGCTGGCGGTAATCGGAGGGATCGTCGCCTACGCCGGAAGCCACATTTCGCGCACCTTGGCCACCCTGACACCCAGCACCACGGTGATCCAAAGTTCCCCCGCGACCGCGCCGCCGCCTTCGGGTAGCAAGACCCAATCACCGACGGCCAGGCCCTCGTCATCACCTGCCCCACCGCCGGGCAGCAGTCTCACCGTCACAGGCCTCAACGAGAACAAGACGATCGCCTGCAACAACAGTGATGTCACCGTCAGCGGGATGTCGAACACGGTGGTCATCACCGGTCACTGCGCCAGCCTCACCGTCTCGGGAATCGAGAACTCGGTGACCGTCGACACCGTCGACACCATCGCGGCCTCCGGCATCAACAACCAGGTCACATACCATTCAGGAGCGCCGAAAATCAGCAAATCCGGCGCTGGGAACGTCGTTTCGCAGGGCTGATCGTCAGGTTGGCTCGCTCAAGGGATCGTCGAGGACGCTGACCGCAATTCCGTAAGGCAAGAAGCGGACTTTGCGTTTGGGGTCGGTGTTGTCCTTGTTCGCCCGCAGCGCGTCGAGCTCGGTCGCATACACCTGTTCGACGCGGGCGCCCCCGTCGGCGTCCACCGTGTAGATCGCCCAGACCCCGTCGCCGGCTTCGCCGGCAGTTTCCGGTGCCGGGCGAGAGCGCCGGGACAGGTCCTCGAAGATCCCGGACCACCCCGTTCGGGCACCTGGCGCATTGATGAACCGACCGATCCGCTCGAATGCGTCGCGTAGGCCCTCGCTGCCCTCCCTGATCACCCGATCGAACTCGTCGGGGTCAAAACCGAATGGACCGTTGGTACCCACCCAACCTCCTCACAGCTCCTACCTTCACTTTTACAGTGTGCGCTCACCAGGCACGATGCGCCACAATGCGTCCCGCCTAGGGGGCGGGTTCCGCCGGCGGCGGAGGCGGCGGCGCCGGTGGGTAGATCGGAATCGGGATCGTGACGAACGGGACGTGCAGGTAGATCGTCGTAATCGGCTCCGGAGCCTCGACCGGCGGTGGCGGCGGGGCGGGTACCGCAGCCGGCGGTGGCGGCGCAGGCGCTGCCGGTGGCGGGGCTTGCTGCGCGGGCGTCGGCACCGGCGCCTTGCGGGTGGGTGCTCGACGCGGTGCTGGTGCCATGTTCACCGCCGTAGGGGGCGGCTTGGTAACCACTGGCGGCGGCGCCGGCGCGGGCGGCGCAGCCACCGCTTCGGGCGCAGCCGGCGCGGGGCTAGGAGTAGGCAACTGCGCCTGCGGCAGCGCCTCGGGCGGTGTCTGAAGCGCGGGGGTGACGACACTCTCGGGCACGACGGGCTCCGGGGCAGCCATCGGCCGAACATCTGACGACATCACCAGCAACCCGGCCGCGACGGCCACGACTCCGGCCGTCGCACTACCGACCAGTGTCGGCGATCTGCGTCTCGGTACGGACTCGTCTTCTTCCGCGGCGAGGGCGCTATAGGCCAGTGCTTGCTCGCCGAGATCGGCATGAGCGCTGACGTCGAGGTAGGTCGGACTGAGGGCGCGGGGACTTACCTCGCCAGTGCCGGGGTCGAGCGCGTAAGCCAGAGCGGCCGTCGAGGACACGAACAAAGGCGCATTTGCCGACGCCAGCGCTGCCCCCCGGGCCAGCGCCAGGTCCGGCTCCTCGGGAGCGCTCACCACCAGCGACGTCGCCGCCTCCAACGCTGGCTTGATCGAGACGATGTCAACACCACAGCCGATGAGGAAAAGCCCGTCCGCCCGGGAGCCCGGCGAATCCAACAGTGCGACCGTCGATGCCAGCTCGGCGGCACCGGCACTCAGAGCATCGTTCAACGGCTGGCGATGCAGGTCAACGATCGATCCGTCAGCGACATCGACGACGGCCAGCGTCGCGCTGTCCGGCTCCACGAACAACATCGCGATGTGCTGGTAACGCAGGGCATATCCCACTGTCTGGGTCAAGGCCGCGGCCGCCAGCAGCGGCGAGACCAGCATGACGTTGCCGACTTCGTGAGCGGCCAGCTGCTCACGCAGGGCGCCCACCCCGCCGGGGTCGGTCCACGTCACCCCTGTCGATGTCAGGTAGTAGCCGCCCTCGGTCGCGCCCTCGCGGGTGCCGACAATCGCGGCAACTACCTGGGCGGCGGGCCCGGAAGCAACCTCGAAGTTGTCTTCCTCGACGGTGACACCGTCCGCGTTTTCACCCTCGATCAGCACCAAGCGGACCGCCGCGGGCTCCATCGATACCCCAAGCACGATGTCCATCTGGCCCTCCCGGACATTTGCAGGCCATTTGCTAGCTAGCCATGGGGTCAGGGCAGACGAGCGCGCCGCGCGGGCCGCCCTCGACAAGCGTTTCGCCGCACCGCCGGTGCGGCCACTACCACCTGATTAGCTGGAATTTTGTCAAGTTATGCCAGCTCAAAGCCTACTCGCCCAGCACTGGGAGAAGGTCAATTCTGGTCAAGCTCACATGACAGCGGGCGCAGCCGCCTACGGAGTGCCGGGACTCAGAAACGGGTTCGCCGGGTTCGGCGGGTTCTGGGTCTGCGGAGCCTGATTCTGGGGAACCTGAATCGGTATCGGGATAGGTAGCAGCGGCACGTGCAACCACTCTGTCGTCATCTTCACCGTCGACCCGGTGGTTGGCGGCTCCGTCGCGGCATCCTCGGGCTCGGTTGTTGTCGACGGCGTCGGTGGCGGCGTGGTGGACGTGGTTGTGGGTGTGGTGGTCTTCGGCCGCGACGTCGTCGTCGTGGTGCTGACCACGGTGGGCGTTGTCGTTGTCAGCACCGGCGTCGGCGTCGTTGATGGTGGTGGTGGTGATGGTGGTGTCACAACGCTGGTAGGTGCCGCATGCGGGGCCGGCGCCGAGCTGCGGGGCAACGGCGCGGGAGTCGGCGCCACCGAACTGGGCCGCATCGAAACCGACGGCGCCGGCACTGGCGCAACACTGGGGACCACCGGAGCATGGCGCCGTTCGACGCCGGTCAACGTATAGGCCACCCCGCCGATCGCGGTCAGCGCCACCACTGCCGAGAAACCGATGAGCAACTGTGACAGCCGCAGGCGCCGCCACGGCGGTTCTAGGAGTGGCTCAATGACGTTCAGTCGCATCGACCAGCAGGGGCCGTCTTCGTTGTAGGAGTCGCCCTCGAACCGGACCGGTACGTCACCCGGGAAGTCCGTCTGCGACCAGGCCAACTCCCGATCGGTCAACGCATCCTGGTCGATCACCATCACATCGCCGGCCGGTAGCTCGATCACGCTGGTGCCGGCGGTAGCGCAAGTAGAAGTGGACGCGGCTAGTAAGCCGATAGATGTCCGGGTCCGAAAGTCCAGCTCTTTACCGCGGGCAGCCAGCAGCAAGGCTCCGGCCGCCGCCGCGCAGGCGGGCTGTGACGCGGTCAGTACCGGCAGCCGAGTGTGGAAGGCAAGGCGTTGCGTGACCAGCGGAATACTGGCGCCGCCGCCGACGGTGACCACCGCTGCCAGGTCGGTCCAACTCGCGTGGTGGCGGGCCAGCAGGTCGTCGAACGCATAGATGAAACCGGTCAGCCGATCCTGGATGAGGTCTTCCAGTTGTTCACGGGTGAGCACGATAGCGGTGCTGGATCCCGAGAATTCAACGGCCAACTCCGTGACGGCGTCGGTGGAGAGCCGCTCTTTAGCTTCCCGGCACTGCTCCCTGAGTAAGCCGAGTTGACCGACGGTGGTGGTACAGGCCGGGTCGATGTCGACGTGACCCAGTTCTTCGATGACATGCAGTAGTAACGCCTGGTCGATCTGGTTACCCGAAAAATCATCGTAACGCATTGTGGCGCTGGCTGGTTCGAAATCCGACTTGGTCTCCACCAATGTGACGTAGGAGGCGGAGCCGCCGAAATCCAGCAGGCCCACCACGCCGCCTGCCGGCAAGTCCAGCTCGACGTTCGCCGCCGTCATCGCAGCGATGGCATCCGGGACGAGACGCGGCGCCATGCCGCTACGCACAAAACCCACGTGGGTGCGTAAGGCGTTTCGAAGGGCCTGAACCTTTCCCGGCTTCCAGCAGGCCGGAACGGCAATGGCGATCTCCGACGAACTTGCGTCAGCGCCGGCGGCGACCACCATCGCGTCTAGGGCCTCCACCATCAGCAGGTCCGGATCGTGGGCAGATCCGTCAGGGGAAACCAGCGCGACCGAATCACCGATGCGTTCCACAAAACCACTCATCAAGGTTCCGGCCTCGGTGGCAGTCGAATTCTCGTTGCGCACACCAATTTCCGGGGCGCAATGCGGATACAGGATCAGCACGGAGCGCCGCGTAACCGGAGAGCTCCGGTTACGCGCCGCAACCAAGTTCATGGTCCCGATCGACAGCCCCAGCGGGTCGTACATAGAGCGAATGCTTTCCTCGATAGGGTCGATGGCCAGCGTTAACCATAGCTGCGAACGGACCGTATGTGATTCGCCCCCAACCTTATTGGTACACCGTCGACGCCGTGTCGTCACCGAAAAGATATCGTCGCCGCCTTGACAGATTGCCTCAGGTTAGACCGGTTAGGCCAGGGTGAGCGGCAACGAACTTCTGGGCTGGAACTGGAAGGTCGATCCGCGACTTAGCTTGGCCACCAACACCTCCGGCAATTCGGCCGCCAGGCTTTCGGTGTGTGTGAGCTGCGCAGTCCAGTCGGTGGCTGTCCCGCCGGCTCGAACCTGTAGCTGGGGGTCCACAGCGGTGGCGATGGCCTGCAGCGGTTGCACCGATGTGGGTGCGCACAACGAGATCCAGGCGGCGTCGTCGTGGGCCGGGGACCGGTGCACCACCAATCGGCGCCCGACCGTTTCGGCCGTGACATAACCGGTGGGATTGAGTAGCGGATGCAGCTCCAAGACCCGCAATACGCCTTCAATCCCCCTGGGCAATCCCAATGCGCGGTGAATGCGTTCCGCAGCAAGCCCGGCCACGCCGATCAACTGGCGGGTGCCCACCGACACGGCCAATTCGTGGTCGGCACCGGCCCTTTGCCGCACCGCCAGGGCAAACGAAAGGTAGAGCAGGTGCATCTGCAAGCAAACTTCGTCGGCTATGCGCACCAGCGCCGAATGGGAGAACGCGCCGAAGTCCAGATCGGACTGCAGCGGTCCGGAGTAATCGGCGCGCCCCTCATCCGAACCGTCGATAGCCGCCAACCGCCAACTGGCAGCTCGGCTTTGCCGCACCACGTCCAGCGCCGGGATGCCCTGCGCCGCTGGATGGGACTCATCGATGACGACGGTCCACGCGCAGTGTGGGCGCCGATCCGACGGTACTCGCGGCGGCCGGTGGATGGGGCGAACCTGCGCTCGCGGATTGGTCGCTATTGCCGTGGCATCAAAAGTGGGGTCCTCGATGGTGTGGCACATCCCAACGACGTACTCGTCGCCCATCGGCTCAACGTCCAGCAGAGCACCGCAGTGGTCCAATTGGAATTCACCGTGCCAGCGATCGTGGACGGTATACCGAAAGTCCATGAATTGCGGGGGAGCGCCGATGTCGAGTTGCAGGCCCTTGAAGATGGTGGGCACGTCGTTGCCCTCGAAGTTCAGCGCCCTTTGCATGCGCTTGGTGTAGATCGGGCTGGCGCCGGCCCACTCCTCAATGGCGATCTGCAGCATCTGCTCGCGGCCGAATGCCTGAATGCACCAGGCCATGCCGGAACGGTCGATCAGCTGCCCGATGAGCAGCAGTTCGGGCACCAGGATCGCCAGCTCGCGACGGGACAACTCGGTGTATCGCGACCGGCCCATCCCCTGACGATAACGGCGGCAACGAACGTGCTGCAATGACGTGGTGAACCCACCAGACGTGGCAATCCTCATGGCCGATCTCGACGCAATCAAACGGGTCAAGTACCGCTATCTGCGGGCGCTGGATACCAAGCACTGGGACGACTTCGCCGAGACCCTGACCGCGGACGTGCGCGGCGACTACGGCGCGTCATTGGGCAAAGAACTGCACTTCACCAACCGCGGCGACGTGGTGGACTACATGCGCTCGGCGTTGGGGCCCAACGTCATTACCGAACATCGAGTGACCCATCCGGAAATCACGGTGACGGGCGATACCGCAACCGGTACCTGGTATCTACAGGACCGGGTTATCGTCGCCGAAGCAAACTTCATGCTGATCGGCGCAGCCTTCTACCACGACGAGTATCGGCGCACCGCCGCGGGATGGCGAATCAGCGCTACCGGCTACGACCGCACCTACGAGGCGACCATGTCGGTGGCGAACCTCGGGTTCACCGTACGGCCTGGTCGGGCGCTGGGCGCGTAGTCGCGGTTACTTCGCAATCGCGATCACCGCGCCGGGCCGCAGCCAGCGGATGATCTGCACCAGCGTGGCGTCGTCGATCGCGACGCAGCCCGCGGTGGGGCCGCCGTCGGTGGTGTGGAAGAAGAACGCCGCGCCGCCACCGGGCACCTTGTTCTTGTTGACACCCATCACTACCGCGTGCTTGTACTGCGGAATCTGCAGGTTCTCGCTCTCGGCTGTGTCGAACGGGCACTGGGCTTTCTGACACACCTGCATGGTGTTGAAAGTGGTGCTGTGGTCGTCTCCGCTCCACCAATGGTTCGGTCCAACCTGCGTATATGGAAGTCCACCACCGGGATTCGGCGCGGTGCCGAAGGCGGAGTCGAGGCTGTAGATCCCCATCGGAGTAGCCGGGTAGCCGCTTTTGGCCTGCGGCGCCATACCAGCCGAACCGACATGGGTGGCAATGCCGGTCTTGACCGGCTGCCAGCCGGCGGCGGTGCGCTGGTAAACGTCCATCTTGGCGTTAGAGCCGCCGCTGGAAACGACCGAAACCACCTGCGTAGCATTTCCGACCGAGTTCGCGAACCAGGGGTTACCGGCCGCAACAGTCACCGGCGCCAGCCCCACGGCTGCTCCGGCGACACACACCGCAGCAAACAGTACAGCTTCCAGTCGGCGCATCGCATTATCGTGCGGGCAGCCAAACCTCAGGGTCAAGTAAAGGTTCCGTCCCGGTTAGGTCACTCCGCCGAGACACAACACGACAAACACCGCACCAGTTGGACTTCAGCCAGCCTCGGCAAGCTCGGCCGGTTCATCATCCGTTGCCGTTACCGGCCGAAAAACCCACAGACACAACAGGAAATACGCGCATCCCAACGACCAGCCCGCAGCCACATCGGTGGGGTGGTGCACATTCAACGCGACTCGCGCGGCGCCGACCGTAAGGACGCTCACCACGGCCGCGCCGACCAGTAACACACGCGTCCACGGGATGGTGAGGATCGGCAGCAGGAAGGTCAGCAACGCAAGCACAGCCGCCATCAGCTCGAGGGCATGCCCGGATGGGAACGAACTGGAGGGTGCGGTGACGAATTCGGTCAGCGGTCGCGGCCGGCCGGCCAAACCTTTGGCCACCATCGTCACCAAACCGTTAAGGGGCAGACAGGCGAACAGCAGCAAAGCCATCCGCACCTTGCGCTGCACCAAGGCGATCACCACGACCACCATCCCCAGCAACCGGGTGGGAATCGGGCCCAGCACAAACGACACGACGACCCAGAACCGCACCCAGGCCGGGTGCTTGACCCCGATGTCGTGCGCCGTGTTCAGCAAGCACCAATCCGTGGCGTGCAACCACGCCCAATCCTGTCGGTGCCCCACCCACAGCAGGGCATAGATGACGGTGGCGGCCGCCGCCAGCAGAACAGCCGAGGTGGTCGGTCGCCGGATCATGCTCCACGGATACCACTATCGGTGCGGCCCGGCCGAAACGGCCCCATACTGGCCTCATGGCGGTGATTATTCGGAGGCTGTTTGGTATCGGCAAACTACCGGCGGAGCTGCGGGCTGAGCTCGAAGCCGAAGGACTCATTTACCTCGAAGAATATGTCCCGGTCACCAGGCGGTTCACCGGCGCCATCCCGGGTGTGCGGGCGTCGCACAGCCTTGCCAGCTATCCGGGTGCGCTGGTGTTTACCGAACAGCGGGTCCTGGGGACGCTGTCCTCGCTACCCAAGCTTGCCGGCCGTGCCATCGACGTGCGCTGGGACGCACCGCAAACGGGCGCCGCAATAGCGCAGATCTCCTCGACAGGCTTACAACTGGATCTCGATGTCGCCAAGGTCGACCCCAGGTTCCACGGCCAACTTTCGCTGCACTTCAAGGCCGACATCAGCGACGACGTGCTGGCCCGCCTGCCGCTGCGCTCACTTGCTTTCAACGTGCCGCCCGAGTACGTCTTCCGCGCGGTCGGCGTTACCTATAGTCCGTGATAGCGATGTCGGGCCAGGTCGGACGGCTAGTCCACGCTAAGTCCATTCCTAGGATGGCCGAATGACCGATTATGCGTTCACCGCATCAGAGCGGCGGGCGGTGTATCGGGTGATTTCCGAACGGCGGGACATGCGCCGCTTCCTACCCGGCGCCGTGGTGCCGGAAGATGTGCTGGCACGGTTGTTGCACGCCGCGCATGCCGCGCCCAGCGTCGGCCTGATGCAGCCGTGGCGGTTCATCCGGATCACCGACGAGGCGCTGCGCACGAGCATCCACTCCCTAGTCGACGAAGAACGCGCCTTGACCGCCCAAGCTCTCGGTGAACGGGCCGAGGAGTTTCTCGCGCTCAAGGTCGAGGGCATTCTCGAGTGCGCCGAGCTCATGGTGGTGGCGTTGTGCGACAACCGCGATGTCCACGTCTTCGGTCGGCGCACGCTACCCCAGATGGACCTGGCGTCGGTATCGTGCGCGATCCAGAATCTGTGGCTGGCGGCCCGGTCGGAAGGCCTGGGCATGGGCTGGGTATCGCTGTTCGACCCGCGACGGTTGGCGGCTCTCCTGCAGATGCCCGATGACGCCGAACCGGTGGCCGTCCTGTGTCTGGGCCCGGTGCCCGAGTTTCCGGACCGGCCGGCACTGGAGATGGACGGTTGGGCTGTGCCCCGACCGCTACCGGAGTTCGTCTGGGACAACCGATGGGCAAACCGGGCGTGAACATCGCCACCGTGCCACACCGGGTATCGTCGCCGCCGCGACCATGGAGAGGTGACAGACGATGACGGGGCCCGGCAGCGACCGCAAAGACAATGTGCTGATTGTGCATTGGCACGACCTGGGGCGCTACCTCGGCGCTTACGGACATTCGGATGTCACCAGCCCGCGACTGGACCGGCTTGCCGCCGAAGGCATGCTGTTCACCAGAGCCCACGCCACCGCCCCGCTGTGTTCGCCGTCGCGTGGGTCCCTGTTCACCGGCCGCTACCCGCACACCAATGGCTTGGTGGGGCTGGCCCATCACGGCTGGGAGTACCGCACCGGAGTTCGCACGCTGCCCCAGCTGCTCGGTGAAAAGGATTGGTATTCAGCTCTTTTCGGAATGCAACACGAGACGTCCTACCCGGCCCGGCTGGGCTTCGACGAGTTCGACGTGTCGAATTCTTACTGCGGGTACGTGGTGGAGAAGGTGCGGCAGTGGCTACAAGACAGCGTCCCAGCCCGGTCCGGACGGCCGTTCTTGCTGACGGCCGGCTTTTTCGAAACCCATCGGCCCTACCCATACGAACGCTACGCACCGGCGGACAGCGCCGGTGTCGAGGTGCCTGACTATCTGCCCGACGCCCCCGAGGTGCGCCAGGACCTTGCCGATTTCTACGGGGCCATCACCACGGCAGACGCCGCCGTGGGGCAGATCCTGGACGCGCTGGCCGCGACGGGCCTAGACGCCAGCACCTGGGTGGTGTTTTGGACCGATCACGGTCCGGCCTTCCCACGCGCCAAATCCACGCTGTACGACGCCGGAACCGGCATTGCGATGATCATCCGTCCGCCTACCCGTCATGCGGTGGCACCTCGGGTCTACGACGAATTGTTCAGCGGTGTCGACCTGTTACCGACTCTGCTGGACCTGCTGGGTGTCGACATCCCGGCCGAGGTCGACGGCCTGTCGCACGCGGAAGCCCTGATGGCGCCGGTTGCCGACGCCGAACCGGTCCGCGACCATGTGTTCACTACGAAGACCTATCATGACTCGTTCGACCCGATTAGGGCGATCCGCACCAAGGACTATAGCTACATCGAGAACTATGTGCCCCGTCCCTTGCTGGACCTGCCGTGGGATATCGAGGAAAGCCCGTCCGGGATTGCCGTTGCACCATTCGTGCACGCGCCACGTCCGGCACGAGAACTTTACGATCTGCGGGTTGACCCCACCGAGACGACGAACTTGCTGGCCGGTGACACCACCAGGAACACGGGTGCGATCGCAGCTGATTTCGCTGTTCGGCTTCACGATTGGCGTCAGCGCACCGGCGACGTAATACCCTCGGAATTCGCCGGCACTCGCATCGCGGAGCGCTACACCGAAACGTATCGGCAAATCCACGCAACGACCCCTAGTTGCAGATCTGCAATCGCCCTCGACCGCGGTATCGAGGAAGAAGCCGCGCCCCCGGCTGGCAACTAGGAAGCGCGGGTCAGCTACACGCTGGGCTGTAAGGCGTTGCGGCGATCACTTGAGGCTAAGCCCCCCGCGTAGCCTCAACCTGAGCGCACACTCGACGCCGAAGGCTTACGAGCCGCGACGGGCGCCGCCGACCTCGGCAACGACGAACAGCCGGCGAAACGGGAAGATGGTCGTTCCGTCCGCTCGCGGCGGGTAAGCATCGTCTAGCAGCGGAATGAGTTCGTGGCGGAACTGTTCCCAATTCGCGTCGTCGAGCCGCTCCCGAACCGGGACCAGCGCGGTGCCGGTGATCCAGTCCAGCACCGGATGTTCGCCGGTGAGCTGATGCAGATAAGTGGTCTCCCACGCGTCGACCTTACATCCGGCGTCCATCAACAGATTGGCGTAGTACGTCGGGGAGCGGACTACTGCCCCTACCCGAAACGGTATATCGCGCAACGCCGTTGCGTACGGTTCCCGCCGGGCTAGCGTCCGCACCACGGCATGCGACGGGGTTTCGAAGTTTCCCGGTACCTGCACTCCGATCCACGACCCGGCAGGCAGCTCGCCGGCCCACCGGACCAGCAGGTCGGAGTGTTCGGGCACCCAATGCAACGCGGCGTTGCTAATCACCACGTCGGTGTCGGGCTTGGGCTTCCAGCTCCGCAAGTCAGCTGTGGTGGCGTCGATCCCGCGCTCCCGGGCCGCGGCGACCATCTCCGGTGAGCTATCCAATGCTTCAATCGTGGCAGCGGGCCAGCGTCGCGCCAGGTACCGGGTCAGGTGGCCTGGTCCACAACCCAGATCGACCACCCGGCGGGCCCGCTCGGCACCCACCCGGGACAGCAAGTCGTAGAACGGGCGGCTGCGCTGATCAGCAAAGGCCAGATAGACGTTGGGATCCCACATTTTGGTCCTCCTGATCAACACCGCTGCCGTCGGGTGTCGTGGGACAAACCTAGTACTAATGACGTCCCCAAGGCGCCCCGCCCACGACGAATTGACGTTACAGTTGAAACCGCCAGCGCTCGGCAACTTTGGCGGGATACCATCGGCGGGATGTCTGAGATTTCGGGGATGTCAGAGACTCCTGAGGCAGATCCCGTCGATCCGCCGGTCCCGATTCCCGATGTGCCCGGCGCGGACGTCGGCGCCGAAGGGTTACCGCCACGCTCGGCGCTGTCGCCGCGGCAACGCCTCGTCGTCGAGTCATCCGCGATCGGCGACGTCGCGCTGCGGACCGCGGCGTCTTCAGTACTCGCCACGACGGTGGCACCGGCCGTTATCGCAACCGCTTTGCGCCGCGTTAATTCCGGCAGCGAGCGCAGCAACCTGAAATTCTATGCCGAACTGGGAGCCGAACATGATCCGGCTCAGTCGTTCCCGGGGCCGAATGAAGTGCCCACAGTGTCGTCCCGGCCGGCCAGCCCGCTCGCTAAGTGGGTCGCGCGCGGCACGGTCGACAACATCTCGTTCGCCAGCGGCTTCCGGGCCGTCAACCCGACCATGCGCAAGCCATGGAGCATGCTGAAGGCCAACAATATCGTGCATGCCCAGCACTGGCGACATGACGACGGACCCCGCCCCACGCTGTGCGTCATCCACGGATTCATGGGCTCCTCGTACCTGCTCAATGGGCTGTTCTTCACGCTGCCGTGGTATTACCGGTCTGGCTACGATGTTATGTTGTACACCTTGCCTTTTCACGGCAAGCGGGCCGAAAAGCTTTCGCCATTCAGCGGTTTCGGTTTCTTTGCCGGCGGGCTGAGTGGGTTTGCCGAGGCGATGGCCCAGGCGGTGTTCGACTTTCGCTCAATCGTCGATTACCTGAGCCAGACCGGAGTCGAGCGCATCGCACTAACCGGCATATCGCTGGGTGGGTACACCTCGGCCCTGGTGGCTTCGGTCGAAAATCGGCTCGAGGCAGTAATCCCCAACTGCCCCGTCGTGACCCCCGGGAAGTTGTTCGACGAATGGTTCCCGGCCAGCGCACTCGTCCGGCTGGGTCTGTGCCTGACCAACATCAGTAACAGCGAATTGAGCGCCGGGCTGGCCTACCACAGTCCGCTGAACTATCGCCCGCTGCTACCCAAGCACCGCCGGATGATCATTACCGGCCTCGGCGATCGAATGGCGCCACCCGAGCATGCGGTCGCGCTGTGGCAGCATTGGGATCACTGCGCGCTGCACTGGTTCCCGGGCAGCCACGTCATGCATGTGAGCCAGCTGGATTATCTGCGGCGCATGACATTGTTTCTGCGCGACTTCATGCTCGATTAGCGGCTTCGAGGAGCGCGGTGGGCCACACCACCCGCTCCAGCAGATCGTCGGGGGCAACGGTGTGTCCGTCGAGTCGCTGTGTGGACGACAGCTCCAATGCGCTGAGCACCCGCCGCTGGCTGCCTCGCTGCAGGGTCAACCCGGGCAGCGGTGGTGCGCTGTCCGGCTGCGTGTCCGTCCGGAAGGCACACGCGGCAGCAACCGTGTAAGCGCCTAGGGAGCGGCCAGTTTCGGCGATCTCGAGCGCGGTCCAGGTTTCGCCCGCCGGATGTGAGCGGATGGCATCCAACGTTTCGGCTAGCTTAGCGTCCACGCTGACCTGGTATGCCGCAAGGTAATCGGAGTCGCTGCGCCGCATCCCCCGCCACACTTCGCGGGAGTCGGTGGCGAGCAACTGCGGGATGTCGTCGGGGGCGACGAAGCTAACGTCCCATCCGATTTCACGCAGGTGGTCGGCAAGCCGACGGGCAGCCACCTCGGCGGTGTCATGCAACGGGATGCGCGGTGAACGGGCTTGCAGCGCTACCAGATTTGCTGCGGCCGACATCGTCAGCCCGATCCAAGTCTGCTGGTCACCCGACGCGGTGGCGCGGCCGGTGATGCGCATTGCGTCGGTGCGGATGCCGTACCGGTTGAGGTAGCGGGCTAGCAACGGCAGTGGGAACACGTCGAGGTCGGAGGCCCCCGGCCCAACGCGCAGCAGCGCCGTCGTCCGCATGTCGGTTCTGGGCTCGGGAACGGAGCGCCGGCGGCGCATCATCGCCAGCCGGCGGCGCACTATTGTCGTGAAATAGAGTCCGCGCCACCAGCCGAACAGCACGAACACCACACCAGCGGCAATGCCGATCAGCCAGTAGTCCCGGGCGGACTGCCAGGGATAGGCCAGCACCGCCGGCACCGCCGCCAGCAGCACCACCGTGATCCGCCAGCGTCCAGGGCGCGGGATCGAGTTCAGGGTCACGAGTTCGGCTCCTTTCGTCGGCGCACTGTTGCCACCGTGGCCGCGGTGACGACGACCAGCAACAGCAGCGCACCGGCTCCGGCGAATGCGATGGTTCGAGGGGTGGTATCTTTCGGCGCCGGCGGCGGCGGAACCGCGACCGGCCTTGCCGGCGCCCTCGGCGTTCCGGACGAAGCGAGCTGCCAGGTGAGCGCCGCCACCGGATCCAGGTGGCCGGCACCCACGAGGTTGGACGGGTCGCGGGCTCCGTTGTGCGCGGTGGCGGTGATGCGCCCCACCACCTCGGCGGCGGTCAACCCAGGATATCTACTGCGGATCAGCGCGGCGACGCCGGAGACGTAGCCAGCCGCATAGCTGGTGCCGCTGAGGGCCACCAAATGCTGATGGTCGTCGGGGAGACCGTTGGCCAGGCCACCGCCGTCGCCGTTGCTGACCGACAGAATGTTTTCCCCGGCTGCGGCGATGCCGACCCACGGCCCGGCCATGGTGAACTTCGACGGCTGCCCGTCGGGCGCCAATGACGCCACCGACAACACGTAGGGCTGCCACCACGACGGAATGGAAACCGACGTGACGCCCGCCCAGTTGCGTGGATCGGCGGGCCGGCTCAGGTCGGTCAGCGGATTAGATTCGCAGGCATTGCCGCCGACGACCGAGCCGTTCGCTCCGCTGTTACCAGCGGCCGCCACGATCACCGCGTCCTTGTCCACCGCCGCGTACCGGATCGCCGCGCCCAGGGCAGCCTGGTCCACCGTTCGGTCAGCGGGAAGACAGGTGATCGCGGAGATGTTGATCACTCGGGCGCCGAGATCAGCCGCGTGCACGATTGCGCCACCCAGCGCCGCGACGTCGATAGCTACCCGCGCCAGCGTGGGGTCGCCGCCCGGCGCCTGCGGCGAGAACTTCGCTGAGGTCACCCTGATCGACAGCAACCGGGCCGCGGGTGCGACGCCCGCGAAACCGTCGTCTCCGGGCTGGCCGGCGATGATCCCGGCGACTAGCGTGCCGTGCCCGTCGCAGTCCGTCAGGCCGTCAGTCGATCCCACGAAGTCGCCACCCGGATCAACGTTCGGCAGGCGCGGCCCGGGCCGCACTCCGGTGTCGATGATCGCCACCAATTGACCTTCGCCGCGGGAAAACTGCCATGCCGCCGGCAGATTCAGCGTCGCTTGGCTGGCTGTCGGGACGCTCGTGTCGGTGCCCGCAATGAGATCCGAAATGCTGCATGCCCCGCGCTGCTCCATCGGTTGGACGGGTCCCGGGGATCCGCTGGGCGGCGAGACGCCCGGGTCCACTTCCGGTTTGTTGATCGCCAGCGCCGGCGGACAGGTCCACGTCACAGCCGCGACAGTTGCTGCGAGGCAGGCTAATCCGCGGCGCATCATCGATTGAGGATCCAGCCGAACAGACCGACCAGGTAGGCCATGACGGGGATCAGCGAAGCATCCAGGCCGGCAGCAAAAAAGCCCAGCAGCCGTCGCAGCGGCAGCGAATAGCTTTCCGGCGCAGCGATTTGCGGGTTCAACGCCACCACCAACCAGGCCAGCACCAACACGGCCAGCACCAGCACCGCGCCGAAGGCGGCAACATAGCGCCCGGTCGCGGTGTAGAGCACCAACAGGACTCCGGCCACCAGATATGGCTGGGCAAGCAGCCAGGCCTTGCACGCGGCCGAATCCCACACCCGAGCGCGCAAGGTGGTCGCGGCCGCCGTTGCCGCCACCACGTACCAGCCCAGAGCGCTTAGCGTCTCCGGGCGCGCCGCGATAGCCACCGAGCCCAGGACGCTGAGTAACACGGCCCCGGCAATGAAGCCGCTTTGGTGGGCGTCGCTGACCCGCACCCGCCGCGGCAGGTCCTCAAGTACCCGCAGCGACGGAGCCGCCGGGCTCGGGTCACCCGGTGCCGGGATGACCGGTAACGGAAAGCGCGCCCACAAAGCCGACAGCTGAGCTGCCTGGATGGTGACGAACAGCGCGGCCACAATCAGCCCGCTGCCGATGCGGAGCATCGATAGTTGCCACAGCAATTCGGCACCGGCCGCCAGCATCACCCCGCTCGCGGCCACCGCCACCGCGGTGAAGACGGCGACCACGCGCTCGCGTTCGGCGCTGG
>NZ_VTZN01000092.1 GCF_008370645.1 Mycobacterium simiae | reverse complement strand
TCGCCGGCGCGCGCATCGAGCCACCGTGATCCACCCCGCCACCGACTGCGCATCAGAAAACGCATACCCACCACCGCCGCCCACCGCCGCCGGCGCCATCGCAAACACCATCACCCACGACCTCCGACTTACTGCCCGCCGACAAACGTCAGCCGATCATAAACCGCACCCGCCAACCCGGCAGCACAATACAAACCCCACACCAGCCCACAGAGCGCATTGCGCTAGCTGCGACATTTGCGCTTCGAGCTGGGGCCTCACCACCGTCGCCGCTGCACCGTGGCTCGATCCGGCAGATCAGCGCCGGCGCGCGAGACGGTCAATGCCGACGCCAAGGCGGCGACTTCCAATGCCGCCGTCAGCGCGTCCAGCTGTATCGCGCGCAATTCGGCTCGCCGGTCGGCCCCCAACAGTCCCAGGTCCCACAGCGCGTCGAGCAGGCCGACCATGTACGCGTCGCCGGCGCCGACGGTGTCCACAACCTGAACCGGCCGGGCGGCGGCGGGCCACTCCAGCCGCGCACAAGGCTAGTGAGCCGCGCTCGCCCATTGTCAACGCGACGATCGCCGGCCCCGACGCCAGCCAGGTGCGAGCGGTGTGCTCGGGGGCGCGGGTGGGAACCAGGTACCGCAAATCCTTGTCGCTTACCTTGACGATGTCGCTGCGCTCCATCAGGTGTTCGATGCGTGTGCGGGCCAGGTCCCGGTCGGCCGTCACAGTCCGGGTCGAACGCATAGCTGGCCGAGCCGTCCGCACCGATCTTCGCCACGGCGGTGGGCGTGCGCTTGGCGGTGTTGCTCCCTGGAACAAGCTGTGCGCCGGCCGCTTTGACGTAGTCGGCGATCCTTCGGCCGGGCGCGTCGTCGCCGACGTGGGTCAGCAAATCGACATCGCGGTCCAACTTGGCCAGTCCCACCGCGACATTGAGCGGGCTGCCGCCGACATGCTCGGCTTTGACCGGACCATCGACGATGTCGATCAAGGCTTCGCCGATCACCAGCGCGCGCGCCATGTCGACAGGTTACGTTGAACGCATGGGTTCGGCGCCGGTCTGGCCTCCTGACGGGGGGGACGGTCCACGGGTAAAGCTGACCAATGCCGACAAGATCCTCTACCCCGCGACTAGCACCACGAAGTCGGACATCTTCGACTACTACACCCGCATCGCTGAGGTGATGGTGCCGCACATCGCGGGGCGTCCGGCAACGCGCAAGCGCTGGCCCAATGGGGTGGACCAAACCTCGTTTTTCGAAAAGCAGCTCGCGTCGTCGGCGCCAGACTGGCTGCCGCGTGCCAGCGTGGCGCACCGGTCTGGAACCACCACCTACCCGATCATCGACAGCGCGATCGGGCTGGCCTGGATAGCCCAGCAGGCGGCCCTGGAGGTGCACGTGCCGCAGTGGCGATTTGTCGCCGAGTGGACGCGCAGCGGCGCGGAGGAGTTGAAGCCCGGCCCGGCAACACGATTGGTCTTCGACCTCGACCCCGGCGAGGGCGTGACGATGGCCCAGCTGGTTGAGGTGGCACACGCGGTGCGGGAGCTGATCGCCGATATCGGGCTGACCACCTTCCCGCTGACTAGCGGCAGCAAAGGCCTACATCTCTACACGCCGCTGGACGAGCCGGTCAGCAGCAGGGGCGCGACAGCGCTAGCCAAACGGATTGCGCTGCAACTGGAACATGCGATGCCCACGCTGATCACCGCGACGATGACCAAAAGCCTGCGTTCAGGCAAGGTGTTTGTGGATTGGAGCCAGAACAACGGCGCAAAGACTACGATCGCGCCGTACTCGCTGCGCGGCCGTGAGCTGCCGACAGTTGCGGCGCCCCGGACCTGGGACGAACTGGACCACCCAGGGTTGTGCCAGCTGCGCTACGACGAGGTGCTCAGCCGGGTTGGCCGCGACGGCGATCTGCTCGCCCCGCTGGACGCAGACTTACTCGTGCCGGATCGGCTGACCAAGTACCGCAGCATGCGCAATGCTGCCAAGACACCCGAGCCGGTGTCACATGCGAAACCGGTTATTGGACAAGGAAATACGTTCGTCATCCAGGAGCACCATGCCCGTCGGCTGCACTACGACTTCAGGCTGGAGCGTGACGGCGTGCTGGTGTCGTGGGCGGTGCCCAAGAATCTGCCCGAAACCACCGCGGTGAACCATCTCGCGGTGCACACCGAAGATCATCCGTTGGAATACGCCACTTTCGAGGGCAACATTCCCAAGGGGGAGTATGGCGCCGGCAAGGTGATCATCTGGGACTCCGGCACCTACGAAGCCGAGAAGTTCCGCGACCCCGCCGTAGAAGGGTCCGAAAAAGGGGCCGAAAAAGGGGAAGTGATTGTCCACCTGCACGGCCGTCGGATATCGGGTCGCTATGCGCTGATCCAAACCAACGGTGACCAGTGGCTGGCGCACCGCATGAAGGACCAGAAAACCTTCGAGTTCGACAAGCTGGCACCTATGCTCACCACGCACGGTTCGGTGGCTGGTCTGAAGGCGAGTCAGTGGGCCTTTGAGGGCAAGTGGGACGGTTACCGGCTCCTGGTGGATGCCGATCACGGCACCGTTCGGCTGCGCTCCCGCAGCGGCCGCGACATCACCGGTGAATTTCCTCAATTATGTTCTTTGGCATCAGATCTCGCGGATTACCAGGTAGTGCTAGATGGTGAAGTAGTGGCACTCGACGCCTCCGGCGTGCCCAGCTTCAACGAGATGCAGAATCGGGTGCGCGCCACCCGCATCGAGTTCTGGGCGTTCGACCTGCTCTACCTCGACGGCCGCTCGCTGTTGCGCGCGAAATACCAAGACCGGCGCAAGCTACTGGAAAAACTAGGCAGTGCAGGCAATCTCGTGGTTCCCGAACTGCTGCCCGGCGATGGTACCGAGGCCCTGGAGTACTCGCGCAAGCACGGCTGGGAGGGCGTCATCGCGAAGCGACGCGATTCTAGCTATCAGCCAGGCCGACGCTCGTCAGCGTGGATCAAGGACAAACACTGGAATACCCAGGAAGTGGTCATCGGAGGCTGGCGCGCGGGAGAAGGGGGACGCGGCAGTGGGATCGGCTCACTGTTGATGGGCATTCCCGGCGATGGCGTGCTGCATTTCGCCGGACGTGTTGGCACCGGCTTCACCGAACGCGATTTGGACAGCCTGAAAAAGACGCTGGCGCCGTTGCGTACCGAGGTGTCGCCGTTCGATGCCAAGCTGCCGCCGCGGGATGCCAAGGGCGTGACGTTCGTCAATCCGACGCTGGTCGGAGAGGTGCGTTACAGCGAATGGACCCCAGATGATCGGTTGCGTCAACCCAGCTGGCGTGGGTTGCGTCCGGACAAGAGCCCTAGTGAGGTGGTGCGGGAATGAAATGGGTGACCTATCGAAGTGCCGGCGGTGAGCGTGTCGGCGTGCTCTCCGGTAATGAGATTTATGCGCTGCCAGCGGGTGTGACGCTGCTCAATTTGGTTGAGGGCGGCGCCGACGGACTGCGGGAAGCCGGTGAGAGCGCAGTACGCTCGCCGGCGGCGGTCATTGATCTCGACCACGTGTCGTTGGCTGCGCCGATCCCGCGGCCGCCGTCGATTCGCGACTCACTGTGCTTCCTGGACCACATGCGCAACTGCCAGGAGGCGATGGGTGGCGGCCGGGTACTCATGGATACCTGGTATCGCATCCCAGCGTTCTACTTTGCTTGCCCGGCAACAGTTCTGGGACCATACGATGACGCGCCGATGGCCCCAGGCGGTGTTTGGCAGGACTTCGAATTGGAGATTGCCGCCGTGATCGGGGCCGCCGGTCAGGACCTAACGGTCGAGCAGGCCGAACAAGCGATCATCGGCTACACGATCTTCAACGATTGGTCCGCGCGCGACCTGCAGATGCTGGACGGTCAGCTGCGAATCGGACAGGCCAAGGGCAAAGACAGCGGAGTCACCCTGGGCCCGTATCTGGTGACCGCGGACGAACTGGCGCCGTATCGAAGTGACGGCAAGTTGAGCCTGCAGGTGACTGCGTCGGTCAACGACACGGTGATCGGTTCGGGCTCAACGGCTGCCATGGATTGGAGTTTCGGTGAGGTCATCTCCTACGCCTCCCGCGGGGTGATGCTGCGACCCGGCGACGTCGTCGGCTCCGGCACGGTGCCGACCTGCACGCTGGTCGAGCACCTGCGAGACGGCAATTCGTTTCCCGGCTGGCTACACGACGGCGACGTCGTCACCCTAGAAGTGCAGGGTCTGGGCCAGACACGTCAGACTGTTCGTGCCAGCAGGCCACCAGTTCCGCTGACCCCCCGGCCCAATCCCGATGCCCCAGCTGCCCGGGCCCGAGTCAACCCGGCGCCGGCCCGGGTGCCCTTCACACGCGGGCTGCACGAGGTGGGCGACCGGGTCTGGGCGTGGACACTGCCGGACGGGGGATACGGGTGGAGCAACGCCGGGTTGGTCGCCGGCAACGGCGCGTCACTGTTGGTGGACACGTTGTTCGACCTGGCCCTGACCCGCGAAATGCTGGATGCGATGCAGCCGATCACCGGTCGCGCCCCAATCACCGCCGCTGTTATCACCCATTCCAACGGCGACCACACCTTCGGTAATCAGCTGCTGGACCCTTCGGTGCGGATCATCGCCGCCGCGGGTACCGCCGGCGAGATTGCGCACGACGCCGGTCCGGAGCGGCTGGCCGCGATCCAAACTATGGACCTGGGCCGGGTCGCAACCCGTTATGCGCGAGACCGCTTCGGGCACTTCGACTTCAGCGGTATCACGCTACGCAACGCCGACCTGACGTTCGATCGCGAACTCAGCGTCGACGTCGGCGGCAGGCGGGTGGACGTGCTCAATCTTGGTCCCGCCCATACCACCGCTGATTCGGTGGTGCACGTGCCGGATGCTGGTGTGCTGTTCGCCGGGGACCTGCTGTTCATCGGCTGCACGCCGATCGTGTGGGCCGGCCCGATCGCGAACTGGATCGCGGCCTGTGACGCGATGATCGCGCTGGACGCGCCCGTTGTGGTGCCCGGTCATGGTCCGGTCACCGATCCGGACGGAATCCGAGCTGTCCGTGGTTATTTCGAGCACATTTGCGAACAAGCAGAAACCTTGTACCGCAAAGGTTTGCCATTCGCCGAGGCGGTTCACGCTATCGACCTCGGCGAGTACGCGACCTGGCTGGACTCTGAACGCGTCGTCGTCAACATCCATCAGCGTTACCGCGAACTTGACCCCGACACCCCGCGACCGGAGTTCCTGGGCCTGATGACGATGCAGGCCGAGTGGTTGGCAAGTCGCGTCCGGGCCTAGCAGCGGCGAGCGGTTGTCGGTGTGCGCTTGGCTCCTGTAATACCAGATGCCGAGCGCATCGCCGTTGTTGTGGAGAACGACTTCGAAACTGATCAGAGGTGATCGGCCACAACGTATTCAGCATTCTGACGCCATAACCTTGCGATATGCAGCAGTTGGACTTGGAGGCCGAGATCGGTGAGATTCGGGTCGCGCTGCTCGACCGTTGCGAGAAGCTTGGCGTAATCGTGGCCGAAACGGTGCGCCGCGAGGTCGACTTCTATCGCCATCCCGCACGGATGAGTCGTGACGAACTGACGAATCATTGTGTCAACTACTTGCGGTTCCTGTCGCACGCCCTCGATGGCTTGGCCGATTACGACACCACCGCGGCAGCTCGCACGGGCACCGCAGGGGCGCGCGCCGGCGCGCCGCTGGCAGCATTGCTGGATGCGCATCGCATCGGCTCGCGACTGGTCTGTGCGGAGGTCATTAGTGGCGCGGCAGCTCGACCGCAGATCGGACGCGAGGCCCTGATCAGGACGACTGCTCGGATCTGGCTGGCCCAGGATGCGTTTACCCAGGCGATGATCGGCGCGTATGGCGTAGAGAACAACCGCAAGCTTCTTGCCCAGGCCGCAGAGCGGGCCGCGCTGGCGGAATCTTTGATCGAAGGCCGATTCGTAGCGCAGACTGACCTGCCGGAGATTGCGGCGAAGCTACGGTTACCCACGCGCGGCCCGTACGCCGTTGTCGCGGCCGAGTGCCCGTCCATCGGCAAGTCCGCGCTGCCGGGCATCGAATGCAAACTGCGCAGCCTCGGTATCGCATCGGCTTGGCGCTTGTTGCCCGATGTCCAAGTTGGACTCGTGCATCTTGGCGGCGATTGCAAGCTGGACAGATTGGAGCGGATGCTCAGCGATACCGCGACCACGAGAGTCGGTGTCAGTTCACGATTCGACGATCTCGCTGGTACTCCCGATGCCGTCAGCTATGCGCGGATCGCGCTGTCGGCGGAGCGGGTCGACGGTTCGCATGTCGCGGTATTCGAAGCCGAACCACTGACTATCGCTGCAGTGAGCGCGCCGCGGGTGATGAGGCAAATCGCTACAACCGTTTTCGCCGGATTCGGGGACCTCAATGAAAAGGAGCGCGGCATTCTGTTCGCCACCTTCAGGACGTGGATGAAAGCCGGAGGCTCAATCAACGCCAGCGCCGAACGGCTTTATTGCCATCCCAACACCGTCCGGTACCGGCTGCGCCGCATTGAAGAACGCACTGGAAAGTCAATCGGTCGGCCCCGAGATCTGGCCGAGTTATGCCTGGCGTTCGAGATTGATCAGCGGCTGGCCTGACCCGAGCCTGACCCGAGCGATGAATCGGTCGAGCTCCTGCGGCCCAACTCTCAGAGCTGGTTCTCCGGGCCGATGATCGCCCAAACGGTCTTGCCCGACGAGGTGGGAGTGCTGCCCCAGGCACGGCACAACGCGTCGACAATCGCCAGGCCGGACACGTCGATCCCCTTCGGAGGCGATTTGAGCCGCACGGCTGGGGCGTTACTGGCGTCTGACACCGCAATCGTGGCTGTCGGGCCGTCGTTGAGCACCTTGACCACCGGGTCGCTTCCGCTGTGTTTTAACACGTTCTCCACCAACACGTTGACGACCACCAATGCGACCGGGATCAGCGCGGGCTTCGACCAGGAGGTGAGCCATTCTCGGACCAGCCTGCGCGACTCGCGAAGACTGCTCAGGTTCGCGGGCAGTTGCGCCTGGGCATACCGGACCTTGCGGCGCACCAGCCGAGCGACGGCTTTGATCGCGCCCTTCTCGGTCGGGTAGACAGGCATGAATCGAGCGACGCCGGTGTGGGTGATCGTTTCGCGACTGGCGCGACGGGCGCAGACCAGGACGATCGGAACATTCGGTCGGCTATCGACTTGCCAGCGTGCGCTGATGAAGACCGACCACGCTGTGTCCTCGGGAACGTGAAGTTCGGTCACGTTGACAATGACGGCGCCTGGCTCGTCAAGCGTGGCCTTTGTAATGCTGTCGCGCAACGCCGCGGAGTTGGCGCCATCGAGCACGCCTTCAACGGCCAGGACGACCATCGACTGCTCGGTTCGTGCCGCAATGGCCAGCGAGCCCGGAGATTTTTCTGCGGCGTTCATCGGAGCTGCCCTCTTACGGCCTCAGTCGGACGGCGAGACGTCGGCAACCGGCATGGCGGCTGCATCCTGTCGTCCGGTTTCATGCCCTGCTCCTCAAAACTTGTGTTCCGCTAAGTGCGCTACCGACGCCGCCATCGTTGGCGGCAGAAACTTACATCTTCAGCCATCGGCACCGATTTGGGCAGACCCTGACTGTGCTTGCCGGTCGCTTGTCGGTCAACCGTCGCCGCAGGCGACAGTCACTTGGTCGCGGCGCAAGCCGCGGGCGGGACGGGTCAAGCCCTCGACCGCTCCGGTCTGAAGAGCTGACCGCTACCTCGCCGACCATGTCGTTCTCGTTCGTGTCATCGTCTTCCGCAGCACGAGCCACCCAGAAGGGCTACCCGCAAGACCCTCCGGTGAACCTCCCGGGAAGCAACCAGCCTATCGAGATTCACCTAGTCCAACGCAGCGAATTGGCGCAACAGGGTGGAAAGAACCACCTACTGGTCGCTACTCATATACGGCGGGACGCCCACGCCTGAGACGCAGTGGCCGCCCCAGGGTGTTTGTTCGACAATGCGTGCTGGTGCGCTGCGCTGACCCACGGTCACTGTCACCGCGCGGGTCCGGTGCAGCAAGTTGTGCGGAAGACGATCGAAAACGGTGCCCTGCCAGTGGTAATTGCCGTCGATCGGGTCGAAGTGACCCCGCAGTCGCACCTGCACCGAATGGCGGATGCCGGCAACTTCTAGCGTCGCGTCGCCGTCGTAGGCGTCGTCGTGCGGTGCGCAATATGACAGGTCGAATGCGGACAGCACCGGCGGAGGTTGGGCGGGCTTTAGCTGGGCGCGTTCGTTGAACACCTGCTGACTACTGCCGCGTACCTGGATGCGGCTGCTACGGGTTTGGTGCATGAGCCGCACGCCTTCGGCGATGTAGCGTGCCTGCATGTCGGTATCGGGCCCGGTGAGGAAGAAGTAATTGGGGAAGCCGTACACGGCGACTCCAAAGAAGGGCTCCATACCGTCGTCCCACACCTGCTGGATAGTGAGCCCACGAGCGCCGACGAGCCCCTGATCCAAGATGTGATCGGCGATCGAAAATCCGGTGCCGTAGATGACGGTGTCCACCGGGTGCTCGACACCGTCGCGGGTGCGGATGCGCGCCGAGGTCATCGTGTCGATAGCTGACCCGGCCAGCGCGACCGACGGCCGCTGTGCGGGCGTTCGGATGTGGCTGCCCAGCCAACGTTTGGCCCGGGTCGACCATCGGGGCACTTCGGTGACAACGCGGCGCGGAGGGAAGGGGAAGAGCGTGACCGATGCTGCCTGGGCCAGCCGGCCGAAGTAGTGAGCGGTGATCGAGTCGGTACCGATCAGCGCGATGCGTTTGCCGGCCGGGTCGAAATCGGGGAGCCAGGCCGCCGCGTGAAACGATTCGAATTCAAATTTGTTGCAGCCGTTAATATTTGGTATCCACGGCACAAACAGCGATCGGTCGGTGGCGATGACGACCTGGGCCTGGAAATGCTCGTCGGCGGCTGTGGTCAGCGTCCAAGTGTCGGTGCTGTCGTCAAACACCGACCTGAGCAGTTCGGAGCCTTCGTCCAGGACCAAGAGGTTGGTGACACCCGACAACGCGGCTTCGACACTGCGGCGGCCTGCTTCGGCTCCGACGATGACGACCTGGTGTGTCACAGAAACCTGCTGCGCTTCCAGCCGCGTCGTGCGATCGGGCCCATTAGGCCGATTTCGGTCAAGAACGCCGCCAGCGGAGCAAAGCCGGCAACCTGCATGTCGCGACGGTGCGCGCTGGTGCGCGCAATGTGTCGGGCGCGCTTGGCGTCCAGACCCGAGCGCGCATACGGGATCGGATTACTGAACAGGTAGTTGAAGAAGTATCCGCCCAGCCCGTTGATGTTGGCCATGAACCACCGGTTGAGCCGCGGCATTTCGGCCACCCGCTGGCGCGCTCCGTCGCGCGCGAACTGAATATGGCGGGCTTCCTCGGTGACGTGAATCCGCATGAGGCGCTGGATAATTGGCTGAAGTTCCGGGTCGTCCAGCAGCTGCCGTTGCAGCGAGTCGAAGATTTCCTCCCCAATCAACGCGGCCACCCACAGCATCGAACCTCGCTGGAAGGCCAGCGGAAGGGTGTTGATGATCATCCGGTGAAACCGCCGTGGACGTACCGGCTTGGCGCCGATGCGCTCGATGGCTTTGCCGAACATGACCATGTGCCGGGTTTCGTCGCCCAGCTCGGTGAGCTTGTAGTGGGTGGACCGGCTGGTGGGGTCCTCGTGCAGGATGGTGCGCAGCAACGACTGATTGAGCATGTTCTCGAACCAGATTCCCGCTGACAGCGTATTGACCAGTTCCTGGCGGGACAGTTCGACTTGTTGCTCGCGGGTCATCTCGCCCCACATTGAGGTGCCGTACAGAGACACCAGCTTGGGCGGCAGATAGAACTTGTCCGGGTCCAGCGGAGCGTCCCAGTCGATGTCGACGATGGGCTCATACGACTTCTTGACCGAGCCCTTGAGCAGACGCTCGGAGAACTCCTCGCGACTCGGCCCACTTGGTTTCACCGCAGTGCTCATCGTTCGGTGTCCCTTCATCAGGTACTTCAGACGTTAGGAAGATCACACTCGATAGTCAATACCCAAGGTACCGGGTACCGGCGGTCTCGGATAGCGATTGCGCCGTCTCAATTACCTTGAGTACCTTGAGCCGCATGAGTCGGCACATCCACGTCATCGGCATCGGTGTCGGTGACCCTGAGTACGTGACCGTGCAGGCAATCAACGCGCTCAACGACACCCAGGTCTTCTTTGCGATGGACAAAGGCGAAGCCAAAAGCGACCTGGTGGAGCTGCGGCGGGAGATCTGCGCATCGTTCATCCGCGATCCGGGATACCGATTCGTCGAGCTGCCAGACCCGAAGCGGTCGACTGACTCTCACTATGGCGAAGCGGTTGCTGACTGGCATGCCGAGCGCGCGCGCATCTGGGCGGCGGCCATTGGTGAAGAACTGGGGCCTGACGGCGTGGGCGCCTTCTTGGCCTGGGGTGACCCGTCGCTCTACGACAGCACGCTGCGCATCCTTGATGCGGTGTCCGCCGAAATCGATATCAGCTACGACGTCATCCCTGGTATCACCGCTATACAAGCGCTTACCGCCCGACACCGCATCCCGCTCAACGAAGTGGGCGCTCCTGTCCTCATCACCACCGGAAGGCGACTGCGCGCGCAGGGCGTGACCGGCTCGGCTGTCGTGGTGCTCGACGCCGACTGTTCATTTCAGACCTGTCCGCCGGAGACCCGCATCTGGTGGGGCGCCTACCTGGGTACAAAGGACGAGCTGCTGGTAGCAGGCACAGTCGGTGCGGTCGGGGCACGCATTGCGGCCTTGCGCGGCGAAGCGCGCGCGCAACATGGCTGGATTATGGATACCTATCTCCTACGGACGGCTGATTAAGCGCCTCATGAGCTTCTTGACGGTTTGGCAAGAAGCGCGCGACGCGCCGCCAGTTCGGGGTAACATCTGCTCCTCCCCTTTTTGTGTTGTGAGCCACTTCTCGCGACGGCGGGGTGGTCTTTACGGTCGGGAGGTCTGTCCATGTCGTGGGTGATCGCAGCGCCCGAGTACGTGGCTGCAGCGGCCAACGATCTGGCCGGCATCGGTTCGACGCTCAGTCAGGCCAATGCGGCGGCGCTGGCCCCAATATCGGCGGTGCTGCCCGCCGGTGCCGATGAGGTGTCGGCAGTGGTGACGGCGTTGTTCGCTGCGCACGCACAGGCATATCAGGCACTGAGCGCCCAGGCGGCCACATTCCACCAGCAGTTCGTCCAGCTCATGACTGCCGGTGCGGGCCAGTACGCCGCTGCTGAGGCGGCCAACGCGCTGCCGATGCAACAACGGGACGAACTTTCCACTGAACCGGTGCTGGGGCTCGCCGCGAGCCCAGTCGTGGGCGGCGGGGTCGCGGCTGGGCAAAACGTCGGCGCGGGTGGGTTGGTCGGTGCTGGTAGCTCGCTGACACCAGCACAAGCCAGCGGTAACGCATGGTCAACTGGTCTGCAGGGCACCGCCGAGAACCAGGTGGGTGCCGCAGCAGTCACGGCCCCGCCGGCCGGGGCCGTGACCACGGCCACTTCGGATGGCGCCCTAGCCTCAGCGGAGCCGGCTGGGCCGGTTGCGCTGGCAGGAACGCCACTGGCGGGGCCGCTGTCGGCGCCGCTGGCGCCGGCGGCGCCGGCCGGCTCATCGGCACGGGCGAACTCGGCTGAAGCGCCGGGGACAGGGCCGTCGCATGCGGTGGTGGCTGGGGGCAGCCACGGCCAAGTCGGTAGCGGCAGCGTCGGGTTGTTTGGCAACGGCGGCGCCGGCGGCAACGGCGGGTTCCTGGGTGCTGTCCAACCGTTGAGCAGCGACGTCAGCGCTGCCCCCGAGGCTGCCGTCGGTGCCTCCGGGGGTAACGGCGTCATCCGGGCAGCGGCGGCCCCGGCGGCTGCGGTGGCGCGGGTAGCCAACGCCGGTTGATCGCTAGCGGCGCTGGCCCGTTGTTCGGCCAGAGTTCCACCGGAACGTCCACGTGAGACGTCGAGGTCGCATACGATCTGGTCGCAAAGGTTGCGGTTCACCTATCCGTTATCGAGAGGTGTCGGATGTCGTTCGTAGTGGCGTCGTCGGAGTTGATGACCTCGGCAGCAGCGGATTTGGAAAGTGTTGCCTCGTCGATCACGGCGGCGAACGCGGCGGCGGCCGCACCAACGATAGGCATCTTGGCGGCTGGGGCGGATGAGGTTTCGGCGGCGGTCGCGGCGCTTTTTGGGGCGCATGCACAGGGCTACCAGGCGCTGAGTGCGCAAGCGGTGTCGTTTCACCAACAGTTTGTGCGGGCGTTGGCTTCGGGCGCCAGCGCATACGCGAGCGCCGAAGCAGCTAACGTGTCGCCGTTCCAGGAACTGCTCAATGTGATTAACGCGCCGATCCAGACGTTGTCGGGGCGCCCGCTCATCGGCAACGGGGCCAACGGCGCCCCGGGCACCGGTCAAGCCGGCGGGCCTGGCGGGTGGTTGTTGGGCAACGGCGGCAACGGCGGCTCTGGAGCGCCGGGTCAGGCCGGCGGCAACGGCGGTTCGGCCGGGCTGATAGGTAATGGCGGCAATGGCGCTGTTGGTGGCGACGCGCCAGCAGTTGCCAGCGGCAATGCCGGCTTGGCCGGCGGAAACGGCGGTAACGGCGGTGCCGGCGGCTGGTTGTACGGGTTAGGTGGCAACGGCGGGGCTGGTGGTATAGGCAGCAATGCCAACGGGGCCACGGTTGCCGGCGGTGGGCTGAACGGCGGCAATGGTGGCAATGGCGGTCTAGGGGGCGCTGGTGGGCTGGCATTCGGGCAGGGCGGAGTTGGCGGTCTCGGTGGCAACGGCGGCAATGCGACCGGTGGTACCGGCGGCCAGCTCGGCGGCACGGGTGGAGCGCCAGGCAACGGTGGCGACGGCGGTCACAGCGGCTGGCTTTACGGTGACGGCGGTGCTGGCGGCAATAGCGGCAACGGTGGATCGTTCGTGGTGGATGCCACCGTCACAGCCGGCGCAACCGGCGGTAGCTTCGCCTCGCTGGCCGGCAATGGCGGCAACTCCGGGCTGTTCGGTAACGGCGGCGCCGGCGGAAATGGTGGATTAGGTGGCGCCGGACAGTCCGTTTCCGGCGACCTCACCACCGCCGGCGAGGGTGGCGGTGGCGGCTTCGGTGGCAGCGGTGGCAATGGCGGGTTCCTCTGGGGTAACGGCGGTCCTGGCGGTTTCGGCGGCCACGGTGCCAACGGTGGAAATAACAACGGCACCACTCTTTCGTTCAACGGCGATGGCGGCTTTGGTGGCTTCGGCGGTGGTGGCGGCCAAAGCGGGCTAATCGGCAATGGCGGCAAGGCCGGGGCCGGCGGCAACGGCGGCAACGGGGGTAGCGGCGGCAACCACGCCGGCGATGCCGGTCCCGGCGCGCTTGGCGGCTTCGGCGGCGACGCCTCGTTGTGGGGTAGTGGCGGCGCTGGCGGCAATGGCGGTAACACCGGTACACCCGGCAACGTCGGTGTGGTCAACCAGACCAGCGACGGCGGCAACGGCGGCCAGGGCGGCTTGTTCTTGGGCAACGGCGGCAACGGCGGTAACGCAGGCACCATACCCGTGGGCTTCAGCGCCCCCCCAGGCAACGGCGCTGGCGGCAATGGTGGCAATGCTCAGCTGATCGGCGACGGCGGCAATGGCGGAGCCGGGGCCGGGGCCTCCCAGGGCGGCGTCGGTGGTACCGGCGGCGCCGGTGGGCAGCTGTTCGGGACCCGCGGAACCGACGGACCGCCCTAGCCATCTTGAGCATCGCCGTGCGGGCAGGTTTAGCGAAACGCCCGAGTTCGGCGCCGCGCTCGCATAGGCTCAGCCCTTAAGTGCCGAGATCGACGATGATGGCGGTTCAGGAGGTTGTCAGATGTCTTTTCTGATTGCGTCGCCGGAGTATCTGGCTGCCGCCGCAACGGATTTCGCAAGCATTGGCTCCTCGATCACGGCGGCTAACGCGGCGGCGGCGGCACCGACGATGGGTGTCTTGGCGGCCGGGGCTGATGAGATTTCGGCGGCTGTCGCGGCGCTTTTCGGCGTGCACGCACAGGGCTACCAGGCGCTGAGCGCTCAAGCGGCGTCGTTTCATCAGCAGTTTGTGCAAGCTTTGACTTCGGGCGCCGGAGCCTATGCGGCCGCTGAGGCGGCCAGCGCGTCTCCGCTCCAACAGGTTCTGAACGTGATTAATGGGCCGACCCAGACGTTGTTGGGGCGTCCGCTGATCGGCAACGGGACCGATGGGGCGCCGGGGACGGGACAAAACGGTGGGCCCGGCGGGCTGCTCTTCGGCAACGGTGGCAACGGCGGCTCCGGCGGGATGGGGCAGAACGGCGGTGACGGCGGTGCTGCGGGTCTGATCGGCAATGGCGGTATTGGTGGCGCAGGCGGCATCGGCGCGCCGGGCACTCCCGGGTCGGGCGGCGCCGGGGGTGCGGCCGGTAACGGCGGCGCCGGTGGGGCCGGCGGTTGGCTGTTCGGGAACGGGGGAGCCGGCGGGGCCGGCGGTGTCGGGGGAGCCGCTCTCGACCTCGGTACCGGTGTCGGAATCAACGGTGGCGCCGGCGGCTCTGGAGGCGCTGGTGGCCAAGGCGGGCTGCTATTCGGCCGCGGTGGTGACGGTGCGACCGGCGGAGACGGCGGGGCCGCGTTAGGCGCCACCGCTGGCGCCCAACCCGGTGGGATCGCCGGTCCTGGTGGCAATGGAGGCGGCGGCGGCGACGGCGGTTGGCTGTTTGGCGACGGGGGAGCCGGCGGAAATACCGGCAACGGAGGGTCTTTTGTATCGCAAGCAAGCGTCTTAGCCGGGGCAAGCGGTAACGGTATAGGCGGCTTCCCCGCGGTAGCCGGCAACGGCGGCAACGCAGGGCTGTTCGGTAACGGGGGAGCGGGCGGACATGGCGGGCTGGGCGGGACCGGGCAGTCTAGCAATACGGCTAGCGGGCCCGGCGGTAGCGGGGGCTTTGGCGGCTTCGGCGGCAACGGCGGACGCGGCGGGCTGATTTGGGGTAACGGCGGAACGGGCGGGACTGGTGGGCAGGGTGGTGCCGCCGGCGACGCGACCGCCTTCGGGTCTGGTGGCCTGGGCGGCTTCGGCGGTATTGGTGGCGCTGGTGGGCGATCCGGGCTAATCGGCAACGGTGGCAACGCTGGCGGCGGTGGGCACGGGGGTACCGGCGGCACGGATGGGACGAACTTTTCGCAAGGTGGCACCGGTGGTTTCGGCGGCTTCGGAGGCGACGCATTGCTGCTCGGCCACGGGGGTGCCGGCGGCAGCGGCGGTAATACAGCGACTGGCGTGGTGGTCCAGATAAGCGACGGCGGTGGCGGTGGCGACGGCGGATTTTTCTACGGAAATGGCGGCAGAGGCGGTAACGCCGGCACGGCGGCGATGGTCCCGGTCCTTGCTAGTGGTGTTGGTGGTAGCGGCGGAGATGCGCAGCTGATCGGCAACGGCGGCGACGGCGGGGCGGGCGCCGGGGCGGCCTTCAACGGAACGGGCGGCACCGGCGGCAACCGCGGGGTGTTGTTTGGCCTTCCGGGTATCCCCGGGCCCGCGTAGCCATAACGCGCATGGACACCACGCTGCCACGGTCGGCAGACTGATGAGGTGCCCGAACTTCCCGAGGTCGAAGCACTGGTCGACCATGTGCGGCGCAACGCCGTCGGATTGACGATCGGCCGCGTTGACGTCGCTGCGCTGTCGGTATTGAAGACCTTCGAGCCGCCCGTCAATGCTCTGCACGGCCACACCGTCGTCGCGGCCGACCGGTGGGGCAAGTATCTGGGTGTGCGGGCCGGTGAGCTGTGGTTGATCGCGCATCTGTCACGTGCGGGCTGGTTGCGCTGGTCGGACAGGCTGGCAGCGGCCCCGCTGCGGCCGGGCAAAGGTCCGATCGCGTTGCGCGTTCACCTGGGCAATCCGGGCGACGCTCCGGGTTTCGACCTTACCGAGGCCGGTACCCAGAAGCGCCTGGCGGTTTGGCTGGTCGACGATCCGCAGCAGGTGCCGGGTATTGCCGCGCTGGGACCCGATGCGCTGGACCTGAGTAGCGACGAGCTAGCCACGCTACTGGCCGGCAACACTGGTCGGATCAAGACCGTGATTACTGACCAGAAGGTGATCGCCGGCATCGGCAACGCCTACAGCGACGAGATTCTGCACGTCGCGAAGATCTCGCCGTTCGCCACGGCCGGAAAGCTCTCGGAAAGACAACTTGTCACCTTGCATGACGCGATGGTGTCGGTGCTGTCCGACGCGGTGAACCGGTCCGTCGGCCAGCAAGCCGCCAGCCTCAAAGGCGAGAAACGCTCGGGGCTGCGGGTCCACGCGCGCACCGGGCTGCCCTGCCCGGTCTGCGGTGCCGCGGTGCGTGCAGTGTCGTTCGCGGACAAGTCTTTTCAGTACTGCCCGACGTGCCAGACCGGCGGCAAAGTGCTGGCCGACCGGCGCATGTCGCGGCTACTCAAGTAGGGCTGCGAGCGTCGACTTGTTGTGCCAGGTACTCGGTGTTCGGCCCGATAACTCGACGTTGGGCGGGCAGTCGATATGCTGCTCGCGGTGACCCGCCAGAAAATTCTCATCACCGGCGCCAGTTCGGGCTTGGGCGCGGGGATGGCTCGCGCCTTCGCCGCCAGGGGTCGCGACCTGGCCTTGTGCGCCCGCCGCAGCGACCGGCTAGATGATCTCAAAGCTGAACTATCGCAGCAGCATCCGAACATCAAGATCGCTGTGGCCGAACTGGACGTCAACGACCACGACCAGGTGCCCAAGGTGTTCGCCGAACTCAGCAACGCGATCGGGGGTATCGATCGCGTCATTGTCAACGCCGGCATCGGTAAGGGCGCGCGGCTGGGCTCAGGCAAGTTGTGGGCCAACAAGGCCACCATCGAAACCAACCTGGTCTCCGCTCTCGTGCAGATCGAAACGGCACTGGAGATGTTCCACAAGAGCGGATCTGGGCATTTGGTGCTCATCTCGTCAGTGCTCGGCAACAAAGGGGTGCCCGGCGTCAAAGCCGCCTATGCCGCAAGCAAGGCCGGATTGAGCTCCCTAGGTGAATCGCTGCGCGCCGAATACTCCACGGGTCCCATCAAGGTCTCGCTGATCGAGCCGGGCTACATCGAGTCGGAGATGACGGCCCAGTCGGCGACCACAATGTTGATGGTGGACAACGAGACTGGCGTCAAAGCTCTCGTCGACGCAATCGAGCGTGAGCGGGGACGGGCCGCGGTGCCGCGGTGGCCATGGGCGCCGTTGGTGCAGCTGTTGCGGGTGCTGCCGCCGCAGCTGGCCAAGCGGTTCGCCTAGCGCCACTTCCACTGTGAATCCGACGACGGCTCGCCGAGGTTGGTGATTACCCGGCCCGCCCACGTTCTACCCGGTAACGGCGCACCAGCGCATCGGTCGAGCTGTCCGACTGCGGTGCGGGCGAAGCTTCGCCGGTGATCACCGGAAGCAACGCCTTGGCCTGCGTCTTACCCAGTTCCACTCCCCACTGGTCGAACGAGTCGATGCCCCACACCACGCCCTCGGTGAACACCTGATGCTCGTAGAGGGCGATCAGTTGCCCCACTACCGAGGGGGTAAGCCGATTGGCCAGGATCGAGGTTGACGGCCGGTTGCCGGGCATCACTTTATGCGGCACCACGTCGGCTGCGGTGCCTTCGGCTGCGATCTCCTCAGCGGTCTTGCCGAACGCCAGCACTTGGGTTTGCGCGAAGAAGTTGCTCATCAGCAGGTCGTGCATGCTGCCGGTGCCCTCGACGGTCGGCAAGTCGTCAAGGGGTTGGCTGAAGCCGATGAAATCGGCGGGCACTAACCGGGTGCCCTGATGCAGCAATTGGTAGAAGGCATGCTGTCCATTGGTTCCCGGCTCGCCCCAATAGATATCGCCGGTATCGGTGACCACCGCCGTACCGTCAGCGCGGATGGACTTGCCGTTGGATTCCATGGTCAGCTGCTGCAGATAGGCTGCGAAACGCGCCAGGTCGTTTGAGTATGGCAACACCGCGCGCGATTGCGCCCCCATGAAGTTGGAGTACCACAGCCCGATAAGGCCCAGCAGCGCCGGCGCGTTGGACTCCGGCGGTGCGGTTTTGAAGTGTTCATCGACGATGTGAAACCCGGATAGAAAGTCTGCGAAGGCTTCTCGGCCGATGGCGGCCATGACCGACAGTCCGATCGCCGAATCCACCGAATAGCGCCCCCCAACCCAATCCCAAAAGCCGAACATGTTGTCGGTGTTAATGCCGAAGTTGTCGACCAGGCGCTTGTTGGTCGAGACGGCGACGAAGTGTTTGGACACCGCCGCGTCGCCCAGCGCATCAGTGAGCCAGCGACGAGCGGCAGTAGCATTGGTCAGCGTCTCCAAGGTGGAGAAGGTCTTCGACGCGACAATGAAAAGTGTTGTGGCAGGCTCTAAGTCGTCGAGTTTGGCGATGAGATCGGCCGGGTCAACGTTGGAGACGAAACGGGCCGAAATCCCGGCATCGGCGTAGTGGCGCAGCGCCTGGTACACCATTGCCGGGCCGAGGTCCGAACCCCCGATGCCGATGTTGACGACGGTGTTGATCCGCTTTCCGGTGGCACCGCTCCATTCGCCGCTGCGCAGCCGGTCGGTGAAGTCGCCCATCGCGTCGAGGACGGCATGCACGTCCTCGACCACGTTCTGGCCGTCGACAATAAGCTCGGCGTCGCGGGGCAGCCGCAGCGCGGTGTGTAGGACCGCGCGGTTCTCCGACGTGTTGATATGCGCACCGGAGAACATTCGGTCGCGGTGTTCTTCTAGTTTGGCGGCACGGGCCAGGTCGATCAGCAACCGCACTGTCTCGCGGGTGATGCGGTGCTTGCTGTAGTCGATGTAGAGGTCGCCAACGGTGATGACGAAATCGCGGCCGCGACTGGGATCGTCGGCGAATAGCCGTCGCAGGTGAGCTTCACCGATCTCACCGTGGTGTGTGCGCAGAGCTTCCCACGCCGGGGTGGCGGTGATGTCGGGGATCGATTGCTCGGAGGTCATGGGTTCCTTCCGGTTGCCAAGGGGGCGGGCAATATAGCCTGCGGCTACTACGCGCACCTAACATATCTCGACGTTCGCCAAACGGCGGCCATTGCCGGCTTCTGGTCTTGTCTCATGGTGTCGGGTGCCCGCTTCAGGATGGCCTCGAGGCGCCGGCGCTCGTCGAACCCATGTGGTCGTACGCGGGATCCCATGCGCGAGTTCGTTGCCTACTCTGGCGGCCGGCGCTGTTTTCGCCAAGGCGAATCACCCTTGACCACAAGGTAATTCACGAGCTTGCTATGGGCCCTCGGCAATGTGCTAGTCCGCTGACGCACGCCCAGCTAGCTGGATCCTAGGACTTGTTGCAGATCGGGCAGCATGGCCTGCAGTTGGGCACCCCAATACGACCAGGTGTGGGTGCCGTTCGCCGGAAAATTGAACACCCCGTTGCGCCCACCCGCGGCCTGGTACCGGGCCTGAAAAACCTTGTTGCTGATACGCGTGGCGCTTTCCAGCAGGCTGGCGTCCAACTTGGTGGCACTTGCCACGTCCGACGTCCCGCCATTGCCCGTATACACCCAGATGCGGGTGTTGTTGGCGACGAGCTTGGCGGCGTGGACCGTCGGATCGTTGCTCGCCCAGGCCGGGTCGGTGGGTGGCCCCCACATCGCATCGGAGTGAAAACCGCCAGCGCCCAGTTGCGCGGCACTGACGAGGGATGGCCACTGCCCGGCGGACAGGTTAAGGAAGCCCGACATCGAGGCGGCGTAGGCGAAGTTGTCGGGGTGTTTGGCCGCCAGGATCAATGCCGCCGATCCGGACATCGACGCACCCACTACGGCACTCCCCGACGCGCTGATCCCGTTACGAGCAGCCAAGAAGTACGGCAGTTCCTCGGTCAAGAACGTTTCCCACTTGTACGTCCACGCCCCGCCGTTTCCGACGGCCGGTTGATACCAGTTGGAGTAGAAGCTCGCCATGCCGCCGGTGGGCATGACGAGCGAAAGGCCGGACTGGTCGAACCATTCGAACACGGGTAGGTGGATGTCCCAGCCGTTGTAGTCGTCGCGAGCGAGCATGCCGTCGAGCAGGTAGACCGCGTGCGGACCGCCACCTTGAAATTCCACCTTGATCTGCCGGTGCATCGACGGCGACGGGACCATCAGATACTCGACGGGCAGGCCACGTCGCGACCATGCCGATGAGGTGGCCGAACTCGTCGCCAGCACTGCCAGCAGGGCGAGCAATGCGGCCGCTGAGATAAGCGTCAGACGGCGTAATTGTGCGACCTCAGCTACCTTTGCTGTAACCATTTCGGCGGAATGTACCGCAAGGATGCAGATATCCGCGATAAGCAGCGAAAATAGTGATCTATTAGTGACCCAGCCGACCCCGGCCAAGCCGTAGTAATAGCATTGCCAGGTCCTTGCCATCGGGTCCGAGTTCGCTGTAGCGCTCGATGACCTGCATCTCCCGGTTGTGCACCAGCCGAGTGCCCCCGGAAGCCATTCGGACCTTGCCGATGGCCTGGGACACTTCAGCGCGTCGCTTGACCGCGGCGAGGATCTCGCGGTCCAACCGGTCTATCTCTTCGCGCAGCTCGCCGATGGTGGGCAGTTGCTGGGTATCACTGTTCATCTCTGCTGACTCCGCGTTCTCGTGCTGCGGGGAGTGTGGCTTCATCCGGTATTAGGCCTCCACAAGAGACGAGCCCCGAACCCGGAAGCGGACCACGGGGCTCTTGCAAAAGCAGCTAAACCACGGGCACCGCTGGTCGGTACCCATAGAGAAATCGGAGCTGCGCTGTGAGCACCAAGTGAGTGTGCCATCAAGGGCCGCACCTGCGCAAAGAACGAGCGGACCGAGGGGGCCGGTGCTGGCGCTTGAATGTTCGGCTGGGTTCGCCATTCGGCTGTGTCCGTGGTGGATGCCACCTCGGTTGCGCTGCGATTTCGATTGTGCAGCAACCGAGTCCGACAGGCGTTGCGAGAACCTGCGGCGCAGCGTTCCGGCGGTGAC
>NZ_VTZN01000091.1 GCF_008370645.1 Mycobacterium simiae | reverse complement strand
GACAGGTTTTCCACCGAGAAACCGTGTCGCCTCATATGAAACATTAGACACACACGTAACATCAACTGGTGCCGTCCCGCAGCCGCGCACCAACGATGTTGCTCACCGCCATCGCAGCGACGGTGGTTGTCGTCACCTGGGTAGTAAGCCGTCCGCCGGACACCACCTACGGACGAGCGCCGGTTCAAGACACCCAGCTCGTCGAGAAGCCGCTGATTGGCCTGGGCGGCGGCATTACGGTGCGCGAACTTACCGAGACCACGCCGTTTTCCATGGTTGCGGTAACCGGCGACCTGGGCGGCACCTCGACACGGGTGCGGGCCAGGCGCACCGACGGGTCGTGGGGACCCTGGTACCAAACCGAGTATGAAACCGCCGGGCCCGACCAGGAGAAACCCCGTAGCACCAATCCGGTCTTTGTCGGCACCACGACGGCGGTCCAGATCGCGGTCACCCGACCTATCGATGCACCGGTCACTCAGCCACCACCTGCCGAGGAGTCCGAGCCCCCGAGCCTGGGCTACCGCCCGGCCACCAAGGAACAGCCCTTCGGCCAGAACATCACCGCGGTGCTGATCTCGCCACCGCAGACACCGGCCGGGACGCAGTGGACACCACCAACCGGAGTGACCATGCCGGGCCAGGCGCCGCCCATCATCAGCCGTGCCGAATGGGGAGCCGACGAGTCGCTGCGGTGCGGTAGCCCACAATACGACCGGGCGGTTCGCGGCGCGGTGGTGCACCACACCGCCGGCAGCAACGACTACTCACCCCTGGAGTCAGCGGGAATCGTCAAGGCCATCTACACGTACCACAGCAAGACGCTGGGCTGGTGCGACATCGCCTACAACGCGTTGGTCGACAAGTACGGCCAGGTGTTCGAGGGCAGCGCCGGTGGGCTCACCAAACCGGTCGAAGGCTTCCACACCGGCGGCTTCAACCGCGAGACCTGGGGTGTGGCGATGATCGGCAACTTCGATGACCTGGCGCCGACGCCAATGCAGATCCGTACCGTGGGGCGGCTCCTGGGCTGGCGGTTGGGCATGGCCGATGTCGATCCCAAGGGCATGGTGGAGCTGGAGTCGGCAGGCAGCTCATACACCACTTTCCCCGGAGGCGCTATCGCGACGCTGCCGGCGATATTCACCCATCGCGACGTCGGCAACACCGATTGTCCCGGCAACGCCGCCTATGCCCTGATGGACGAGATACGGGACATCGCAGCGCATTTCAACGATCCGCCGGAGGAGTTGATCAAGGCGCTGCAGGGCGGGGTTATCTACGAGCGCTGGCAAGCGCTGGGCGCGATGAATAGCCTGCTAGGCGCGCCGACGTCGCCCGAATCCGAAGCTGCGGGTGCCGCCCGGTACGTCACATTCACCAAAGGAGCGATGTACTGGTCGCCTGAGACCGGCGCCCAGCCGGTCACCGGTGCAATCTACGACGCGTGGGCCTCGCTGAGCTACGAGCGCGGGCCACTTGGACTGCCAACCAGTGCTGAGATACAAGAACCGCTGCGGATCACCCAGAACTTCCAGCACGGCGTCCTGAATTTCGAGCGGCTCACCGGCAATGTGACCGAGGTCGTAGACGGGATCACGACGCCAGTGACCCCACTTTCAGCGCCGGGCGGTCCGACGGTACCGGCCGAACACTTCTCACTCCCAACACATCCAGCAAATTGAGAGCGGACTAATCTGCGTCCTGTGCCAGAGACGCCCTACTTGACGATCGATCTTGCTCGGGTGCGCGATAACTTTCAGACGCTGCATGCCGTGTTGCCCGAGGCACGTATTCGCTACGCAGTCAAGGCAAATCCCGCCGAGCCTGTCCTACGGCTGCTCGCGGCGCAGGGGGCCGCTTTCGATGTCGCTTCCGTCGGCGAGATCGACGCGTGTCTGAACGCCGGTATTGATGGCAGCCACTTGACCTTTGGCAACACCATCCGCAAGCCCGCGGCGGTGGCACATGCCTATGCGTGCGGAGTGCGACGGTTCGCCTTCGACGGCGAACACGACCTAGCGACGCTCGCTGAGCAGGCTCCAGGAGTAAGCGTGGAATGCCGCATAGCTCCGGCAGTTCCGTCCTCGGTGACACCCTTCGGAGACAAGTTCGGTTGCGCTGCAGCGGATGCCGCAGAACTTCTCGACCTCGCTCAGCAACTGGGTTTGCAACCTGAGGCCATCTGCTTCCACGTCGGCTCCCAACAGCTCGACCCAACAGCGTGGGAACTTGGAATACGCTGTGCAGCCGACATCTACGATCACGTTGACGGTCTCGCAGCGATCAATGTGGGCGGTGGCTTCCCGATCGCCTACGCAGCCGAAGCGCCGACAATCGCAGTCATCGCAGACACCATTATGTCGGCCCTGCGCCGCTATTTCGGCGCTCGCCGGCCGCGGCTGGTCGTAGAGCCGGGCCGCGCGATCGTGGGTTCAGCAGGCGTCATCTGCTCGGAGGTGGTGTCGGTGCGGGCCGGCGCGGATGGACGACGTTGGGTGTACCTCGACATTGGTCGATATGGCGGACTTGCGGAAACCGAGAACGAGTACATCCGGTACCGACTGAGAACCGACCGCGCCGCCGACCCGGTCGCCGATGCGGTGGTCGCCGGGCCGACCTGCGACGGTGACGACGTGCTGTACCAAAGCTATCCCCTGCCGGTGACGCTACGCCCCGGCGACCGAGTCCAGTTCGATGCTGCCGGGGCTTACACCGCGAGCTACGCCTCGGTCGGATTCAATGGATTTCCGCCATTACCAACGCGTTTTGCCCATGCCAACGGTGCCGGCGCACCGGTGCGCGAGATCGTCGAACCGCTGGCGCCCGGGCTTACCCGGAGTTGGCAGCTCGGCGAAATCAGCTGCCAGGTACGTACCGAGTTCCAAGAATTGGTGATCGGACGAACAGCGCAAGGTATTGCGTTGTTCAGTAATGACGAACGCCAGAGCACCGAGTACAGCCAACTCGTCTACCACGAGGCGCTGCTGGTCCCGGCCCTGCTGCTGGCGGACCGGATCGAGCGAGTCCTCGTCATCGGCGCCGGCGAAGGCGTAGTAAGCCAGCTTGCGGTAGCCGCCGGCGCAAAACACGTCGATCACGTCGATATCGACCGCCAAGCAGTGCGGCTGTGTGCCGAGCATCTGCCCTACGGCTACTCGATGGACGAACTACTCAGGGCCGAACAAGGACGCGGCCCAATAGCGATGCATTACCGCGATGGCCAGGAGTTCGCGGATCGGTCTTCCGAGTACTACGACCTCGTCGTAGTCGACCTTCCCGACGAGTGCGAGCACCCAGCCCAGCACAACCGCTTGTACGAAACCGACTTCCTGCGAAGGTGCCGCGCGATCGGTCGGGTCGTCGTGTCCCAGGCCGGCTGCCCAGTCCTGTGGCGTAACCGGACCCTACACCGCGCATGGCGGCGGTTCCGCGAAACATTCGACACTGTCGTCTATTTCGGCAGCGACGAGCACGAGTGGGCCTTTCTGTCCGGCCTTGCTGACAGTAATTCCGAAGACCCTCTCGCAGTTATGACGGCCCGCTTGCCGCGGCTGACCTATCGACCGCAGACCATCGACGCTGACTCGCTGATCGCGGGCACGGTGCCACCCAAATCGCTGCGCGGCTAGAGTGCGTTGTGGTGACCAGGACTGGCAGCGGGACGGTCGGCCTGGCTCGACTGTCACTGACGCGCGGATTGATTTCGGCTGCGACAGCCGCGATCGCCATCGTGTGGCGCTACGCCGCCTTCGTCTTCAGCAATTCAGCGTTTCTGACCGGATTGCTGGACGCTGCCTATACATTGGCGTTTGCGGCCGCCTCCTACTGGTTGACGACCCGCCGCGCCCAGCTGTCGGCGCGTACCTCGATCGTGGCGAGCGGGCTGGTGTCGGCGGCAGTCACCGTGGTGACAGCGCTGCTCACACCGCTGCAGGTGTACTGGTGGCTCCTACTGCCCGCTGTGGTGATCGGCGTCGTGATGGGCGTGAACTACCCGGCCTGGTACTCGCAGCTGCGCCGTGGTCGGGACAGCAATGACCTGCATGGACAGATCGGTCCCTATGAGGCGTTTCGCGTGGTGGCTGTTCTCGCCGGGACCGCGGGTAGCGGACTGGTTGCTCACCTGCTGGGACTGGAGTCCACAACCTTGCTGATCGCGGTCGTCTTCGCTGCGGGCGGCGCGCTGGCGCTGACCTTCCCACAATCTGACGCGGAAGCCCCGCCGGATCGAGAGCAGACAAGCAACCCTGCCTACCACGACCCGGAGGTCCATCACCGGGTGCGGCTCTTGTTTGGGCTGCTGGCCGCCTTACAACTGATGCTGGCTCCGATTGTGGCAGTGACGCCGGTGCTCGCGGTCGAAGCCATCGACGGCGGCATCGCGCACGTAGGCGTATTGTTCGCACTCTTCGGAGCCGGAAGTGTCCTGCAGATCCTCACGACGAGGGCCGCGGCCCTCGGTGTCGGCGTACGTGTTCTGGTGTCGGCTCCCTTGACGGTAATGCTGACCTGCGCCGTGCTGGCGTCAGTTCGTGACACGATGGTGACCGCCGGGCTGTTGATGATCTCGTTTGGCTTTGGGGTTGCGTCGATAGGCACGTTGATCAACGCTGAGATCCAATCGTCGGTGCACGAGTCGGTGCGGGATCAGCGCGTCTCGACACTCGCGCTCATCTTCTCCATACCCTTTGCGGTCGGCAGCGGCCTCTGGGGCCTGGCAGCCGACTTCCTCGCGGTGCCGACCATCGCGATCATTACGACCACCTTGACCGCCGCGATCGCGACTCTGCTCTTGGTCTCCTGGCGGCGAGTGAGCGGCCGGTGGAGCAAATCACGGTAAGCCGGGGGTCTGCGCCAGATAGGCACGAGATGACGAGTTGTTGTCGTGAACGTCCGTGACGAGGAACCCGAGCGCGCGGAGTTCGCCCAATTCCCAGTCGTGGGTGACATAGCAGGTGCCGTTGCCCACGTCGTCGTGCAACACCACCATCCCAGCCGAGCGGTCGGCCCGCAGCTGCGCCAGCCTTTGTCGTTCAATCTCAGATAGCTCTCCGCGCCGGTCGGGAACCGACCGGGCTAGCAGCCACTCCAGTGAATGCGTAGTGAAGTACAAGTAGCCACCGGGTCGCAGCACCCGGGCCGCTTCCTGCAGGATCCGGGCCCGGGTGCGCGGATCTGCGTAGTCCAATCCGTTGAACGAGAAGCAGACGAGATCGAAGCCGCTGTCGGGCAGGGGTAGCTGGGCTGCGTCGGCGACTAACACGGTTGCTCGACCCTGGGTGCGCTCGACCGCGCGTCGGGCCAGTTCGGGAATCAGCTCCACCCCGACATAACGGCCCGCGCGCCACCCGAAGGCGAACCACGTACGGCCCGTGCCAACGCCCAAATCCAGCACCCTCAGTTGGGTCCAGCGGTCCGCGAAGGGCTCCAGTAGGGCACGTTCGTGATCGTCAAGGTCCCAGCGGTCGGGTCCCGCGAAGGATCGTTTAACCGCAGCCGGCGGTTCGGCCGTTCGGGACACTTGCGCACCTTAACATCGCAGGTGGCTAACCACTTTGGGACCGCTGGTGACATTTGCTCTTGCAAAATAATCGATCAGTCAATAATGTCCTAGGGACATCGTGCCATTGGTCACGGTATTAGTGAGGAGAAACCGCCATGCAAGAGAACGATTTTGTCGACGTCAGCGTCTCGCGGACATCTGACGAGAGCACGGAAGCAGTCTGGGCTGAATGGATGTAAGTGTCGATTCCGGAGCCGTCGGCAGCCTCTTTGCCGACGGCCCCGGGATGCCCCGCAGCGCGGAGCGGCTTGCCCGCATCTTCGACGGTGAGTCACCCGTCATAGCCGTTGACCTCCCCGATTTGGTTGAGTGGCTAAACGACGTCGGTATCAGAGCTATCCCGCTTGCCGAGGCAGCTTCCGTTGCTGACGGTGCCGTGGTCGCGGTCAACGCAGCCCCCGATAAGGTTGGGCTTGCGCTCAAGTCACAGCCCGGGGTCCGCAAGATTCATGTCGTCCAGTCCGTACACAGCGGTGATGCCCACATCGTGCGCTACACGGTGGAGAAGTTGCTGGCGTCCGATCCGCTGTCCTGTGTCCGGCGCCAGGACGACATTGCCGCAGCGATCAAATCGTCGGGCGGACATATCTCGTTCACCGGAGACGGCACCGATTTGGTGGTCAGATCCCGTGGCCAGGCCGGATTAATCCACCTCGACGACCCCATCATCAAGCCCGGCGAGTGTTTGTCGGCGCACGCCTTCTTCGAGATCGGGCTGGCAAACCTCAAGGCGGATCAAGACAGCACCTTCCTCGTCGACGGCTATTGCCGGGCCATCGGCATGATCGCGTCCCGTGATCCGGAGTTGCGGGCCGGGCCGGAGCCCGCGGAATGGTCGGAGCACCGCCGCGAGATCTCCCGCCAGGGTGTGGAGCTTCACATCAAAGACAACCAGCTCATCCGGTGTCTTCTCGACGGCCGCGACATCAAAGACGACATCGCCCGGTGGACACGCGACTACGGCCTGCGTATCACCGAATGCTCCATCGGCACCAACCCGCAAGTGCTGGACGGCGCCGACTGGTCGCTGAACTCACTGATGAACGAGGGTGCCCAGGGCATCCATGTTGGCTTCGGCCGACCCATCGACGGCATCCACTTCGACTTCATCTGTCCCGAGGTCGCGCTGGTCGCCGGCTAACCACTCGAGGATGACACCGACTGTTTACGCACTGCAAACGGTGCTGGGAACCACCGATTGTCAGTTGGTGGCCGACCCCGCTCGCCGCGACCCGTGGCTTGCGGACCAGGCTTCCCGATTGCTGTGGCAGCGGTTGCTAGAACGGGCCGCTGAACTCGACATCGACTGGGCGAGCGGGGCGGAAGACTGCCCCGCCCCGCCCCTGGACCTTGGTCCGCTCATCATCAACCGGTTGTCGCCGTTCAATGCGGCCGTGCGTCGGTACGGTGTGCTCGACGGATATCGCAGGATGATGTCGGTAGTAGTGCTTTTGGCAGTGCTGAGCAGCGAAGCGCACCAGCGCGGCGACGCGGTGGGGGCGGCCCGGATCCGCGAGAAGTACCTGATCAACAGGTATGCACGGTATTCCGGCGACTGGTTGCGGCTGGTTCCCGCTCTTGTCGATACCAACGGCTGGCAAGCATTGATGACAGGGCGCGATGGTCCCACCGCCTTGATGCTTCCCGCCGCCGAGACGGTAGCCCGTTGGTATTCGATCGCCCCGGAGCAGGAGGCGTCATCGGCTACCTATCGGCTGGAGCGCGCGATCGCAGGTTGGACCAGCGTGCAGGAACACCTCACCGATCGCACGTTCGCCGGTGGACGTTCCGCCATTCCCCACGCGTAACGTCCGCAGCGATTTCACCAACGGCAACCGGGCCGCAACTATGGTGCGGTAAGCGCGGACGGCAACCCCACCAAGACGCCTTCGATGGCGTCATCGACGTCAACCAACAGACCACGTCCGGGGGGTAAAGCTTGGGCTCGAACGAATCGGTTAATTCTGTTTTGCGGATCGTTGTCCATATACAGCTGAGCCACCTTCGCTGAGGTCTGGAACCTCATCCACGGATCCATCGGCATGGTCGCCCAATTCGCGCTATTGCGCGTGGTGAACACGTGCAGGCCGATTTGGCGGGCACGTTCCATCAGCTTCCACAACGCCGCACCCACCGGTGGCTTAGCGGGGTAAGTCTGCTCCTTACGCAAATCCTGGATGTCGTCGATGAGCACGAAATGCCGGCAGCCTTCCCACGGCTTGAGCGCTCGCAACTCTTCCTGGCTCAAACCTTTGGGAGGCAATCGGGGTAACAAGATGTCGCGGGCCAGCTCGGTGATGACTTCGTCGATCTCATCTTGGTCATAGGCGTACGCCCGCACGTAGCCAGGGCCGTGCAGATCTCGCAGACCGTGCGGGGCGGTCTTCGGGTCGATCAGCGTTAACTGGGCCTCCTCGGGACTGAACCGGCTCATCACCGCCTCACCGATGGCCACCAGCGCCGTAGTCTTGCCGCAGCCCTGACGGCCCAAGACCGTTAACCCGGGGCTCTCCCGCAGGTTGATTGAGACCGGGCCCAGTTGGTGACGCTCACCGATCGCAAACGCAATCGAGAGATCGTCGCCTATCGGGTGCGCGGCTTGGTATTCGAGGATGGCCTTCAGCTGCACCCGCTGCGGCAGGCGCTGCAAGCTAGCGTGCTTGGTCACGCCGGCGACCTCGGCGATTCGCTCCCCAACTTCGGTGATTCCTACCAGCTCACCGGTTTCGGGGTCGGCAAGCGCCGGCATACCGACTCGCAGCTCATGCAGGCTCTCGGTCAATCCAAAGCCCGGGCGGTTCAACGTCCTTCGCGCCGCCTCCCGCGACTCGATCGAGGAGTGGCCCATCTGACTCTCGCTGGGGTCGGCCAGCCGCAACTGGATTCGCGCGGTTACATTTTGGAGCAGGCTTTGCCGCTGGCCGTGAATCCAGCCGCCCGCGCTGACCATCAGGTGCACCCCGTATTCGGGCCCGCGGCTGCTCAGCGAGATGATGCGGTCACCGATCGCGTTGTCCCTGGAGTACAGGTCGTCGTAATCGTCCAGCACCACAAAGACATCGCCGAACGTGTCGTTGGGATCGGTGCCCCCCAGCCCGTCGCTACCCGGGCCGAAGCGGCGCTCACGGAATCCGTCGAGATCAATTCTCGCTCGACGAAACGCTTCTTCGCGCGCATCGATGAGCGCGTCCATCGTGCTCATGATGCGTTCGATGCCTTCGGCGTCCTTGGGTGACACGATGTCGGTGACATGCGGCAGCGACGCGACCTGGGCCATCGTCGCACCTCCGATGCAAAAGAACGTCACTCGCGACGGGCTGTACATCGTTGCGGCCGCGCTCATTAGCGTCATCAGGGTGGTTGTCTTGCCGCGCTGCTTGGCACCTACCACAATGATGTTGCTGCGTAGCGCGTCGATGGCATAGACGACCTGTTGGGATTCTTCGGGGATGTCCATGATGCCGACCGGGAACATCAGCCCAGGATTGTCCCCATAGTCAACATGCCATGGCTTGCCTCGATATCCCGCGACCAACGCATCAACGGTCTCGGCCTCTTCCAGCGGCTCCAACCACGGCCGCCGCGGCGATCGATGTGGCACCTGGCGAAGCGACTCGCGCAACACGTCGACAATCTTCTTCTTCTTGAAACCGTCGTCGTGGTAGAGGAATTCGTCGGGTTCCGCGTCGGCGGCGGCAGCGGCCTCCAAGGCCTCGGCGTCGGCGGGATCCAACGGTTGGTAGTGCCAGTTGTAGAGTCGGGGTTTGGTCAGGGTCATGTCGATGGTCCTGGCCACTTCTTTTTTCTTCGGCACCACGAACGGCGCGGAGAGGTAGAAGCAGCGGAACGGCTCCAGATCACGCGGGCCCACCTTCAGCAGGGCAAAGCCGTTCTCTTTGGACGGCAGGTGGTAGGCGGCGTCCGAACCAATCACTTCGCGGCTGTCATCGCCGGATTCAGCGCGTAGCGCGATCCGAAAAGCAATGTTAGACTTAACTTTCTGCAACGAAGAGAGATCCAGCCGCTGCCCGCCCAGCATGAAGAAGACGTTGGCTCCGCGGCCCTCCTGGCCAATGTGAATGATCAGCTGGATCCACTTCTCGTGGTTGGCGAACAGCTCGAGATATTCGTCGACGATCACCAGCAGCACTGGTACCGGCGGCAAATCGCGCCCGGCTAAACGAATTTCTTCGTAGTCGTTGGCGTCTCGCGCTCCGACCGAGGTGAACAACTCATATCGCTGTTTGATCTCACCGTCGATCACTCTGCGCATCCGCTCCGCTAGATGACGCTCGTCCTTACCGAGGTTGGACAGCGCGGCCACCACGTGGGGGATGCCCAGGATGTCTTGGGCCGCCGATTCGAACTTCATGTCGACGAAGATGACGTTGAACGTCTCCGGTGAGTGCGTCAGCGCGATCCCATAAACCAAGGACAAGAAGAACTCGGACTTGCCGGAACCGCTGGTACCGATCACCACCGAGTGAAACCCGAAGCCGCCGAAGTCTTTTGCGCGCAGGATGATGTTCTGCAGCTCGCCGTTCGGTTTGGCGCCGACCGGGATCTCCGACCAGCGCTCGTCGCCGCGGCCACGCCGTTCGGCCCATAATCGATCGACATCCAACTCCCGGGGGTCGCCGATCCCTAGTGCTCGCAGCAGCTCGGCGGCACCGCTGGTCAAATCCGCAATCTCGCTGCGGCTTGTCGGTGACCACCGCGCCATTGCGCGCGCATACCGATAGGCGCGGTGGATGGATAGCTGGTCGGCGTGGGCGAAGAACTTGCCGCGCGTCCGCAGCAGCGGCGCTAGGCGCCCGTCGTCGTCCTCGCCGCCAGCCCGGTCTCTATCGCCCACCGCGGCAACGGAACCGGCTGTTGTGTGGTCTCTTGCCGCCATCTCGAAGATCTGGTCGGCGCCGAATCCGACACCGGTGCCTACCCGTGAGGCGATGCGCAGCACGGTAATTCCGGCCTTGCCGACCTGCCCGACAACACTTTCCCAAGCCTCCGGGCTGCCGGTGTTGTCATCCACGATCACCAAGTGGGGGCCCAGATCGACGCCGTCGATGCCGTGCCCGGTTTCCAGCGCCGAGCCCGTCGACGTCGGACTGGCCGGCGACAGCGGGGTCCATGCACCACGCTTGCCCTTCATGTGCAACTCTGCGCCGAGCGCGGCCTCCAGCTCTTCGGGTGTGGCAAAGATCAGCCGCCGCCAACCGCACGCATCGAATAGCTCGTCGTGCAGGTTGTGGGGCAACCACACCATCCACGACCACACTTCCGGGTTACGCGTGACGACCATCAATTTGACGTCGCGTGGGTTATGAAACACCGCCAGTGAACACAACAGCGAACGAATCAACGCCCGAACCCGATCCAAGTCCTCACTCGCGAAGCTGAAGCCGGGCGCAGAGCGAAGATTCACCACCTTGGCGATATCACGAATCTTGCGCTGCTCCAAGATGAAATCGCGCAAAGCTTGGCCGGTCACCGGTTCGAGCTCCTCAGCGGAGGATATGTCGGGCCAGGTCACCGACAACACCGAATCCGGTGCATGCTGCACGCCGGTGCCCAGCCGCACCTCCAAGAAGTCGACGTCGCCGCGACAGCGTTCCCACATCCGCGGACCGCCGATGATCGCGCCCAGCCCGCGCGGATCGGCGTGCACCGCATACTGCCAGGACCGTTGGGCACACACCACCGCCTGGATCTCGTCGCGGATGCCGTCCAAGTCACGAAGATACCGGCGGCGGCCCTTTTCCATTTCACCCCAGGTGATCTTGCGGGCCCGCCCGAATCGCCCGGAAAACGCCAGCATGCTGAACGCTCCGATGCCCATCAACGGAAAGAAGCCGGTGGACAAACTGCGCACACCCGACACGTACAGCATGACGATGGTGCCGATCAGGGCCACGATCAGGGCCGGCACGCCGATCATCACCCAAATGTTGCGTGGCTCCCGTTCCGGCAGCGCTATCGGCGCATTTGGTGCTACCCGAACAGGTTTCGGCGGCTCAATTTTGGCGCGGCTAATGGGAAACGCCTTCTTCGACATGCTGTTAACCGCCTGCTCTTGCCGTTGTCGTCACAATGGCCACCTGCCCGAGTGCCGGAACGGTGTCGCGGGCCAAAAGCGCTGCCTCGCGTGACAACGCCGGTCCCGCAGCGAATGTCCGCAGCAGCGGCCACGGCGCTTGTACGGCGTGGGACGGATCGAGTCCGAGCGCGCGTAGCGTCGATTCGTCGTTCGCGATTCCGTATCGCACGCCATTGCCGGATACCCAGAACAACGATTCACGGGAATCGGCGGTGGTCACCGCGCTGGTGGAGGTCACGAAGTTCGCCGCGCCCGGCAGCACCAGGACTTGGTTGGCAACTACGGACGCGGGGTCGCGGTCGTCCCGAACCAAGCGCACGATCCTGCTGTCCATTGACGTAGGGACCGGTAGGCCCCGGCCGTTGTAGACAGCGATGCGGGCCTGGGGATCCGTCGATGCTTTTTCCCACGCCACACATGTGTTCGAATTTGCCGCAGTGTCAACAAAATTCAGCCGCCCGGTCGGATAATACTCCACCGGTAGTGCAGCCACTTGGGGAGTGTTGACCAGCACGTCAGGCGTCACCACACGCGGCGCGGTGGATCCGTAGGAGTTGGCGCTTTGCAGCAGGTCGGCCACGAAGCTGTTGATTTTCTGCACCCCATCCGGCATTAACACATAGAACTGGCTGCCGCCTCCAGCGGTTTGGGCCTGCAGCACCGCACCCACCTGGGCACCTGGCACCCACTTGGACGCGGTTCCTGCCTCGGGTACCTGCGGCACGCGCAGCGGTTCGGTCGCCGGCAGGCCGTCGAAAAGCGCCCGCGAGATCTGCACCGGCAGCGTCACCGCCGGGTCGAGCCCCAAACTCAACGTGACCGCCCTGTTAGTCAGATCGACCTGTGAGCGCTTGCCTCCCCAGATCACATATGTGCTGCCCTCGAATGTCACCAGCACGCCGGCGTCATTGGGCAATGGCGCTGCGCGCCCGCCGCCGGTGGACATGCCGGCGATCGACGTCACCACCGGCTTGTCGCCGCTGCGGGGGCGTCCCGCGGTATCGCACACCGCCCACGCCGAGATAGCGCCAAGGTTCACCGGCATGGCCGGGGGCGCCCCCGGAATGCCAATCAGCGGCCCAGTCGGATATTTAGCAATCTCAGCCGGCTTGACCCACGTTGGTTGGCCCGCCGTACCAGTCGCTAGGCGCGCGGACGTGAAGTTCAGCGCCGGGTATAGCCGGCCGTCGATACGCGCGTAGATCGCTCCGGAATCGCGGTCACCGATGATTGCCGAGTCACCAACAATGCCAGTGGGTTTCAGCACATTCAGCAGCATCATCCAGCCAGCGGCGATGGCTACTAACACCACCGACAGCGCCAGCGCCGCGGTCTGCTTACGATCGTCGTGCTTCATGCGCACCGAGAAGCGTGTTGTCGCTGCCCGCAGCCGGCGGTTGTAGAACAGATGGCCGGAATTCTGGTCCCGGTTGGACAAACTCAGCGGCATTTTTCAATACCCCCTGGGTGTTCGGCGGGGATCGGCCTGTTGGATGCGATCAGCCAGATTCGACGCGTCAGCGGCGACGCCATAGTGTCCGCGAGCGTAGTTGATGAATGCGCACGCCTGCGCTACCAGATCATGGATGTCGGTCGAGGTGCCCGGCTGATGATAGGCAGCGAACGTCGGAGCGATGAATTGCCAAGCGCCTTTGCTCGGCGTGCCCTGGGCAGCGTTTGAATCCCAACGGTTTACGGCGTTGGCGTTGTAATTCGACTCTCTGCGTGCCACCAAATCCATGCCGCGGCTCCATCGAGCACGCGCCATTGGATCGCGAATACCCTTGATATCCAAGGCTTTTTGGATCGCCGCTAGTACCGCCGCACGTCCGGTGGGCATGGTTCCATAGCGCCTTCTTCGCGCTGTCTGCAAGTAATGCAGCCTACGCAGCCGCAGTGCGTGCAGCCGCGCCCGCGCTTTTGACCGCGCAATGTGTCGATGCTGGGCTCGTAGCCGTGCCACCATCCGCACTATCGCCTCACGCCTGCCGAGCGGTGTGTCGACGGACGGCATGGCGTCGGCTCTGGCGGCGACCAGGATTGCGCGTGTCGCGGTGAAGGCGTGGGTGTGATCGGCATGGGCCGCCGCAACGATCTGCGCTAGCTCTGTATCCGTTTCCGTGGACCGGCGCAGCTCGGCCGCTGCGGCGGTGCGCGTCGCAACGGCGACGGGCAAGTTCCGCCACGGCAGCGCGTTATCCTGCGGCGATGTGTCACCGATGCGCGCCTCGACCACGCCGCCGGCGAACAGGCCGTGGCCACGAGACAGAGCCGCTACGGCTTGCGCGCTCAGGGGACTAGTCAACGATTCACCTGCCATCGCTTGGGTGACGGGTGCCGCGGCGCTGGCCACCCCGACTAGGGCGGCTGCTCACCGACTGAGCCGTAACCTGGTCGACCAGCGCCTGCTGGACGGTAGCCACCTTGCACAACCGCGTGGGACACAAACACTTGATCCACTACTCCCGCAACTTCTGGGCAGCGCAACACCGGCGCCTTGGTCCAAGATCTTTGCCCGCGCCCATTGGTCAATCGCCCGGCCGCATCCCTGCGCGATATGGGGGTTCGCTCGTTGACAGCAGGGTAGCCTGCAGGCAGCTGTCTGCGCTATTCGATCGGCCCGGCCCCGATTGGATAATGGCGCCGCGGCCACGACATTACTTCGGCTCACGCCAACCTGCTACTCACCCCGGGCCGCGCTTTGGGCAGGCGGTCGGCTGTTTAACTGTGAATTTTCATACGACAATTTATTCTCCTCAAATGGATTTTGAGTTTGTCGCGCCGGCTCCATCGAGGGCCGCCGGATCCACCGCCAGCGGTGCCATCAGCTCACGACCACATACCCATATTTGTGGCCGCCGCCCCGGTGTAATTGGCGTGCGCGCCTTGCCCCGCCGCCTTCAACTGACCCAGCGCCTGGCGCATCATCTCCTCACCCAGCGCCCAATGCCGGTGCGCCTCAGCATGGGCCGCCGCACCTGCCCCGGTCCACGTCACATGAAGACGGGTTACCAAGGAGTCAATTTCGGCCAGCATGCTTTCGGCATGGCGCCCGAACTCGGCCATCCGCGCCACCGCGTCAGTCAACGCGCTCGGATCCACCCGAAACGGCTCAGCCATCGCCCACCTCACGCAGCGCCTGCGCGGACGCGGACTCGTTCTGCTGATAACCGGCACCGGCCCGAGCTATCGCCTGCGCCAAGATCGACAGCCCCAGCTGGACCTCGCCGGCCCCGCGGTGCCACAACTCCCATGCCGACCCATACGAGCTGCCCGACGCCCCACGCCATCCGCCCAACATGTCGCCTACCTGAGAATCCAGCTCGGCTACCTGCGCCGCAAGATGCTCGGCCGCGCCGTGCAACGACTCGGCGAAACCCTGCATCGCCAATGCGTCTACCCGCAACGTGTCATCCGCGCCCATGGCCGCAACCTAACAACAACACGCCAACGCCACAATTCAGCTGACGCGCTTCGGCCAACGTCATGGGCTTCAACACCAAACTCACCACGCATGTGGTATTCGTTCGTCTGTTAGCTGATCGCCACCCCGCGGCCCGCTGGCGCTTCGTACGTGACCTCGCTCCCCATTTTCGTAACTTTCACTGGCACATTCCCCGCCAGCGCCGCAGAAACGTTTCCTAGCACTAGAAACGAGACCGCGTCATAAGGGAAATACCGAGCTTCCGCTGTTTCTATGATCGCTGAGTCGACGATCATAAGATCACCTAGTCGCCCTTGCTCTGCAAGCTGGTTAATCGCATCAGTCGCGAGTAACCGTGCTTCCTCGAAGCTCGTTTCATTCACTCATGCCCCTTGCGTCAACGGAATACCGTTGCCGAGTAACTCGGCGATGCCGGGCTCACTGCCTCGCGGAAGGCCGCGCTTGACCCAGCCAGTACAGCGGCCCGCACCAGGAACGGCCCGCAGCAGCCTTGCTCCCACCGATGATCGCCGGCTTCCGCGATCAGGTGCGTCAGGTATCGGAGCTGCATCGCACCGCCCGCAGTGCCGCGGCGTTGTGCTGGTCCATGTCGGTAAATTCCGCGGCAGCCCGACACGCGTTGCCGCCGACTGCGGTAAGGACCTGTTGGTGGGCCTGCAAGCTTTTCACGTGCTGCGAATGCGCGGCGGTCACCGCGCCATGAAACGCCTCGGCGGCGGCGAAACCCCCGAACATCCCCGACATCACCGGTCCGCGGCAAAGGTGACCGGCCCCGTCTTGGGCGTGCTCGCCCGCGCGCTGCGAGTCGCTGGACCCCGAGTGCAGCAATCCGGCGTCAACAAACATTCGCGACCTCTCCTCGGGGCATCAAGGCCACCTGACGCATCGGGTTGCGGGCCAGGCTAACTTCAGCCTGTGTGCGGGGGAATTCACCGGTTGGTTAGCGGTCCATTTCACAAGTTGCTGGCCCCATCGGCGGCACCGTCACCGTCGGTGTCGGTCAGCCGTACGTCCCAATGCCCGTCCCCGTCCACGTCGACATAACCGGTCAAACCCTCCCCGCCAGCACACAGCACCCGCTCAGCCATCCCGTCACCATCGGCATCGATCAACCGATCATCTAGCTGGCCCTGCCCGTCGAAGTCGACCAGCGGGCCGCCGGTGTGCTCAACGCCATCCAGCCCGTACCAGCGCACCTGCTCGCCACGAGCAACGGCGACCGCCCACGTCCCCGACCCGTCATCGGTGAAATAACTTTCCGGCGTGCCGTCATTGTCGACGTCCAGGACGGCATGGTCGGCCAGCCCGTCGCCGTCGAAGTCAGTCAGCGCATCGTCGTGCAGGCCATCGCCGTCCACGTCGAGGCCGATGGCATCGAGCTGGCCGTCACCGTCAAGGTCAAGATCGGGCGCACGATTCCACATGGCCGCAGCGCTGTCATCCCCGCCAAGGCAATACTCCATAACCACTCGGACGCAGCGCCCAAGCTAGGGGTTCCGTCGAGATTCCCACCAGGCCAACAGTTCGGCGGTCGCTTCCTCGGTGCTCATTGGCCCGCGGTCCAGCCGCAGCTCCTTGAGGTAACGCCATGCCTCACCGACCTGAGGACCCGCCGGAATGTCAAGCAGCTGCATGATCTGGTTGCCGTCCAAATCCGGCCGCACCCGGGCCAGATCCTCTTGGGCGGCCAACTCGGCGATCCGCTGCTCTAGCCGGTCATAACTGGCCTGCAGTCGGGCAGCCCTCCGCTGGTTACGGGTGGTGCAGTCGGCACGCACCAACTTGTGCAGTCGCGGCAGCAGTGGTCCAGCGTCGGTGACGTAGCGGCGCACCGCTGAATCGGTCCACTTGCCATCGCCGTAGCCGTGAAACCGCAGATGCAGAAACACCAGCTGCGAAACGTCGTCGACCATCTGTTTGGAGTACTTCAGCGCCCGCATCCGCTTGCGGACCATTTTGGCGCCCACCACCTCGTGGTGGTGGAAGCTCACGCCCCCGTTGGGCTCGTGGCGCCGGGTAGCTGGCTTGCCAATGTCGTGCAGCAACGCTGCCCAGCGCAGCGCCAGGTCCGGGCCTTCGTCTTCTAGGGCGATCGCTTGCCGCAGCACAGTCAGCGAATGCTGGTAGACGTCCTTGTGCTGATGATGCTCGTCGATGGCCATCCGCATGCCGCCGATCTCGGGCAGCACCACCTCGCCCATGCTGCTCTGCACCATCAGGTCGATGCCGGCAACCGGGTTGGCGCCGAGCAGCAGCTTGTCCAGCTCGGCGGCCACCCGCTCAGCGCTGATCCGGCCCAGCTGCGGGGCCATCTCTTCGATCGCGGCTTGAACCCGCGAGGCGACGGTGAAGCCGAGTTGCGAGACGAAGCGGGCGGCGCGCAGCATTCGTAACGGGTCGTCTCCGAAGGACACCGTCGGCGCGGCCGGGGTGTCGAGAACCTTGGCGCGCAAAGCCGACAAACCGCCTAGCGGATCAAGGAATTCGCCCGCACCATGCGGCCCGATATGGACGGCCATCGCGTTCACGGTGAAGTCACGGCGCACCAGATCGTCATGCAATCGGTCGCCGAAAGACACCTCGGGACGCCGCGACACCTGATCGTAGCTGTCGGCGCGAAACGTGGTGATCTCCAGCCGGTAGTCGCCGGTGCCGACACCTAAGGTGCCGAACTCAATACCGGTGTCCCACACCGCATCGGCCCAGGGCCGTACGATCCGCTGTACCTGCTCTGGTCTGGCGTCGGTGGTGAAATCCAGATCAGGGCTCAGTCGGCCGAGCAGCGCGTCGCGCACTGAACCCCCGACCAGATACAACTCGTGGCCCGCATCGGCGAACGCCGATCCGAGTTCGCTAAGCACGACAGCGTGCCGATTGAGGGCGACCGCGGCCGCGGTCAGAAGTTCGGCATCCTGGACGGTTTCGGGCACGTTCGATCAGCCTAGTCGGGCGACTCATCACATCCGAGCGGGCCACAACGGCCCGCGCCCTAGCCCTACACCTCCGGTCACCGTCTGCGGAGTCATCGCGGACGCGTCACCCGCACCCAGCGCCCGCGAAGCTGCGAACCGCGGCTAACCGGCGAGTACACCCAGAAGACCTGCTCGTGCCAGCTAATATCGCTTGGGTGTCGGAGGGCGAACAAGCAAAACCACGTCGACGCCGGGGCCGGCGCCGCGGGCGTGGCGCTGCGGGCACCGCCGAGACGAAGCATGCCAGGGACAGCCAGCCAACCACCGATGCCACCACCCAATCCCAACCACCGGGCCGCCGGCCATCTCGGCTACCACGCCGCGGCCGGCCGGACCGCCTGCGCACGGTCCATGAGACATCGGCCGGCGGGCTGGTCATCGACGGTATCGACGGTCCCCGCGAGGAGCAGGTGGCCGCGCTGATCGGACGCATCGACCGGCGCGGACGCATGCTGTGGTCGCTGCCCAAGGGGCACATTGAGCTTGGCGAGACCGCCGAGCAGACCGCCATCCGTGAGGTCGCCGAGGAGACCGGAATCCGCGGTAGTGTGCTGGCCGCGCTGGGTCGCATCGACTACTGGTTTGTCACCGACGGCCGCCGAGTGCACAAGACGGTCCATCACTATCTGATGCGTTTTCTGGGCGGCGAACTTTCCGACGACGATCTCGAGGTAGCCGAAGTGGCCTGGGTGCCAATCCGGGAATTGCCGTCGCGGCTGGCCTACGCCGACGAACGTCGCCTGGCCGAAGTGGCCGACGAGCTGATCGACAAGCTGCAGACCGACGGCCCGGCCGCGCTGCCGCCGTTGCCGCCCAGCTCGCCCCGGCGACGACCGCAGACCCACTCGCGCACCCGTCACGCCGAAGGCCCCCCGCCGGGCCGGAAGAACGGTCACGGGCCCGAGCCGTGATCGGGTTGCGACTCTCTTGGGTCGGGTTATGGCGTATTGCCGCCGTGATCGGCATCGTGGCCGGTTTCTCGGCGGTTCTCACCATCCCCGCCGCCGCGCCGCGTGCAACCGCGGGTGAGCCCAGTGCGACGCCCTTCGTGCAGGTCCGTATCGATCAGGTGACCCCCGACGTCGTCACCACCACCAGTGACCCGGTGATCACCGTTAGCGGCATGGTCACCAACATCGGCGACCGCCCGGTCCGTGACGTCATGGTCAGGCTCGAGCACGCCTCGGCCATCACATCGTCGGCCGCCTTGCGCACCTCGCTCGACGGCAGCACCGACCAGTACGAGCCGGCCGCGGATTTCCTCACGGTGGCTCTCGAACTACAGCGTGGGCAAGGGGCCGGCTTCACTCTGACTGCCCGACTGCGCTCACTGACCAAGCCCTCATTGAACGTCGACCAGCCCGGTATCTTCCCGGTTCTGGTCAACGTCAACGGGACACCGGACTATGGTGCGCCCGCCCGGCTCGACAACGCCCGATTCCTCCTACCCGTCGTCGGAGTACCACCAGACCGGGACGCCGACTATTCCTCCGCTGTTGCGCCCGAAACCACTAAGCCGCTATGGATCACCATGCTGTGGCCGCTGGCCGATCGCCCCCGGCTTGCCCCCGGCGTTTCCGGCGGCACTATTCCGGTTCGGCTGGTCGACGACGACCTCGCCAATTCACTGGCCAACGGCGGCCGACTCGACACCCTGCTTTCTGCGGCCGAGATCGCCACCAGCCGCGACGTGGACCCGGAGGGAGTCGTCAGCCGTGCGCTGTGCCTAGCCGTGGACCCGGACCTGCTGGTCACCGTCAACGCAATGACCGCCGGCTACGTGGTGTCCGATTCGCCCGACGGCTCCGCTCAGCTACCCGGCACCCCGGCCCACCCAGGCACGGGGCAGGCCGCAGCGAACCTCTGGCTAAACCGATTACGTGCGCTGGCCCACCGGACCTGCGTGGCACCGCTGCCCTACGCACAGGCCGACCTGGACGCCTTACAGCGGGTCAACGACCCCGGCCTGAGCTCGATCGCCACCGTGACCGCCGCCGAGATCGTCGACAAGATTCTGGACGTCAACTCGGTGCGGGGCGCAACGCTGCTACCGAACGGCCCCTTGACCAGCCGGACAGTGAACCTGCTCAGTACCAACGACGGCATGGTGGCGATCGCAGCGGCTGACTTTTCCGCACGGGACTCCACCACCGGTGCCGCGGCCAGCGCCGACATCACACCGCGGCGGTTGTCCCCTCAACTGGTCGCCGCACCGTTCGACCCTGCTGTCGGGGCGGCGTTGGCCGCGGCGGGCACCAACCCGATTGTTCCCACCTACTTGGACTCCTCATTGTCGGTTCGCATTGCTCACGATTCGACCACCGCACGCCGTCAGGATGCCCTGGGCGCCATGCTGTGGCGCAGCCTGTCACCGGATGCGGCGCCGCGAACCCAGATCCTGGTGCCGCCGGGGACGTGGGATTTGCAGGGCGACGATGCTCAGTTGATCTTGACCGCGCTGGCCACCACTATTCACTCCGGCCTAGCCGTGCCGCGGCCGCTACCGGCGTTGATCGCCGATGCGGCAGTCCATACCGAGCCTCCCGAGCCCCCCGGGGATTATGGGTCCGCGCGGGGCCAGTTCAGCGACGACATCACCGCACAGATCACAAACCAGGCCGCCCGCTTGTGGAAGCTGACCGCTGCGTTGACCACCGATGACCGCAGCGGGCTGACCGGCGCGCAGTACACCGCTCCGCTACGCGAGGACATGCTGCGGGCGTTAAGCCAATCGGTACCTCCCGATACCCGCAACGGGCTGGCGCAGCAGCGGCTGGCCGTCGTGGGGGCAACCATCAACGACCTATTCGCTGCGGTCACTATCGTCAACCCGGGGGGCTCCTACACCCTGGCCACCGAGCACAGCCCCCTACCGTTGGCGTTGCACAACGGACTGGCGGTACCAATCCGGGTCAAGCTTCAGGTCGACGCGCCGCCCGGGATGACAGTGACTGATGTTGGCCAAATTGAACTGCCGCCGGGCTATCTACCGCTGCGGGTGCCGATCGAAGTGAACTTCACCCAACGGGTCGCCATCGACGTCGCACTCAAGACTCCCGACGGCATGGCGCTGGGCGAGCCGGTGCGCTTGTCGGTGCATTCCAACGCCTACGGCAAGGTGCTGTTCGCGATCACTCTCACGGCGGCCGCGGTGCTGGTGACGCTGGCGGGACGACGGCTTTGGCATCGCTTCCGCGGCCAACCCGACCGCGCTGACTTGGACCGCCCCGACCCACCCCGCGTCCGACACATCGCCCAACCCGACCAACGCAGCGCGGC
>NZ_VTZN01000090.1 GCF_008370645.1 Mycobacterium simiae | reverse complement strand
AGCTGTGAGATCGTTGCAGCGATTCGGGCAGAACGGGCAGGGATGCAAACCAGGACGAAAGCCGTCTGGCACCGGCGAGATCGCCTGCATACCGTTGCCGCATCAACGAAAGCGTTGGCGTGACCGGCGGCGAGAAGCCGACTCCGGTAGCGCTGCCTACGGATCAGTGGGTCGACGAGTTCGTTCCGGTCGGCACACCCATCGATCTCGACAACTGTGACCGGGAGCCGATTCACATCCCGGGCAGCATCCAACCCCGCGGTGTGCTCGCGGTGGTGCGCGAGCGGGACTTCGAGGTGCGACAGGTCAGCGCCAACATTGCCGATCAGCTCGGCCGCTCGGTGGACGCCGTGCTGAACAGGCACCTGTCGGTGCTGATCGGCGCCGATCAGGCCGCCCGGGTCGAGCAGGCGGCATCGAGCTTCAGCGATCCCGCCCACCACATTCGGCTCGACTGCGCTATCGAGGTCCGCGGCGAGCCATGCGCGTTTGACGCCATCCTGAGCCGTGCCTCAGCGGGTGTGCTGCTGGTGGAATTCGAAAGCGCCAGCGACGTGCGGCCGTTCTCGCTGCCGAACCCCTACCAGGAGGTGCGCAGCTCGCTGGAGGAGCTGAACCGGGCCACTACGCTCACGGAGCTTTACGAGACTGCTGTGCGCGCGGTCCGCGACCTCACCGGCTTCGACCGCGTGATGGTGTATCGCTACGACGAGGACTACAACGGCGAGGTTGTCGCGGAGTCCAAGCGCGCGGACCTCAACTCCTTTTTAGGCTTGCACTATCCGGCCAGTGACATCCCGGCGCAGGCGCGGGCGCTGTACGAGAAGAACTGGCTGCGGCTCATCTCCGACGTCGACTACACCCCGGCGCCGCTGGTACCGGCCGTCGACTCGGCCACCGGCACGCCGTTGGACCTCACCTACGCCACGCTGCGCAGCGTCTCGCCCATCCACATCGAGTATCTGCGGAACATGGGGGTGCGGGCGTCCATGTCGATTTCGTTGCTGCGGCACGATCGGCTGTGGGGGCTCATCGCCTGCCACCACCACGCCGGTCCGCATCTGCCGTCGGTCGCTACCCGGACGGCGGCCGAGTTGCTTGGCTCAACCTTGTCGCTGCGCTTCGTGGACCGGCTCGAAGATGACCAACTGCGCAAGCGGTTGGCTGCTCAAGCGGTGCTCGCCAAGCTCACCGTGGCCATGCTGGACGACGGTGAGCCGCTCGCGGCGGCGCTGCTCGGGGCGTCTCACCTGCTGGACCTGGTGCCCGCCGACGGTGTCGTGGTCAATGTCCAGGGCGACTATCGGGTGCGAGGGTCGGTGCCGTCACCGCAGGTCGTGTCTGCCGTCGCGGCTTGGGCGCGCGGCGCGGCCGAGGAGATCGCGAGCACCGAGTGCCTGTCCCGCGAGCTACCGGAACTCGACCTCGATCCGCAGCTGGCTGCCGGTGTGCTCATGCTCAACCTGCCCGATGGCCAGTACGCCGGCTGGTTTCGCCGCGAGGTGCTGCGTTCGGTGGACTGGGGCGGCGACCCGCACAATAAGGCGATTGCGGTCCGCGAAGGCAGTGCTGGCAACCAGATTCGGATGAGCCCGCGCAAGTCGTTCGACCGGTGGCGCGAGATTGTCCGCCACCGTAGCCATCCCTGGACGCCGAGCAACACTGAGTGCGCCGCGGCTTTGCGGCGCCTCCTGGTCGAGTCGCTGTACCGGCGCGCCCGGGGTGCGCTACGGATGGCCGAGACGGTCCAGCGCAGCTTGCTGCGCGCGCATCTGTTCGCCGGCACTGCGCCGGCTGAGTCGCTGAGCCAGCTCAACGATTTCTGCGTGCACATGCTGCCCGGCGCGTTGGCCACCGTTTTCGTCGCTCGGGTCGACCTGGGCTCGGGACAGGTGGAGGCCGCAAGCGGCGGGCAGCTGATCCCTTACCTGACCAACCCCTCCGAGCCGACGGCCGAGCCGGCGCCGATACGGCTTTCGCCGCCGATCGGGGTTCGTGGCGTGACGTACGCACCGAGCACATTCACCGTCCAGCCCGGGCAAGGGTTGGTCATGTTCTCCGACGGACTGGTGGAACGTCGCCGCGAGTCGATCGACGAGGGTCTCAACCGGTTGGCTGAGACGCTCGGGCGGGCGGGCAACGTGCCGGCGTCGTGGATTGGGGCCGCGATGGCGTTGGGCAACGCCGAGGATGACGTCACCATCATCGCCCTGCACCGCCCCTGAGCTTGTTGCCGCTCGGTCACCGGCTCAGCTCCTTCACGAGAGCCACCGTGGTGCCCGCTGGGGTGGGGGTCACCGCCGCACGATCAACGAGGGCCTTCATCAACGCAATTCCGCGTCCGCGATTCCCTGAAGCCGCCGGCGGCGGTAGCCAGCGGCCGTTGTCGGTCACCGTGACTGCCAGCGCAGTGTCGATCACCTCCGCGGTTACCGTCAGCTCCACGTCATGGTCGGCTTCCCGGACGGCATGCTCGACGGCGTTGGTGGCGGCCTCGCCGACCGCAAGCACAATGTCGCCAACCACTTCGGCGTCAAATGCCGCGGCTGGCAGCCAGCTGCGGAGGCGTTGCCTGATGTCGCGCAGGCTGGTGGGCACGGCGGGCACTCGCATACGCAGCGGTGCGGGCGGGTGCCGGTAGAGCAGCACCGCGACGTCATCGTCGTATCCGGCGGGCGGCGCCAAGTCCGCCATGAGGCGCTCACCGATTTCGTCGGGATGCAAACGGCGGTAACCGATGAGCGCGGTGATGGCCCGATCGATCCCGCTGTCCAACGAATCCTCTCGTCGCTCGATCAGCCCGTCGGTGTAGAGCAACAGCGTTGACCCGGCAGGCAGGACCGCGCGGCTTTCGGTGCGCGCGATGCCACGAGACGCCACCGCCAGGGGTAGCGATCGGGCGTCGTCGAGCAGCTGACGCTGGCCGTCAGCGGTCACCACTATGGGGGGCGGATGCCCGGCGCTGCTGTAGCGGATGACGGCGGCGGCTCGGTCGATGACGGCGCAGAATACCGTCGTGCAGTAGGCGTCGGGCACTGCGCGCGCGAACCGGTCAAGGCCTTCCAGCACCGTCGCGGGACCCGATTTGCTGAGCAGCAGGGCGCGCGCGGCGGAGCGCAGCTGACCCATCACCGCGGCTGCCGCCAGGCCATGGCCGACGCAGTCGCCGACGACGACACCGACGTGGTCATCACCGAGCGCGATGACGTCGTACCAGTCGCCGCCTACCTTGAGCGGCTCCTCGGCGGGTGTGTAGCGGACCGCGAAGCCGTGCGGCAACGCAGTTGGCCCGAGAATCGCTTGTTGTAGGGCCAACGCCACCGCTCGGGTTTTCTCGTACTCGCGTGCTGTCAGCAGTGTCTGGGCAAGGTGACTAGCCAGCAGGGCGAACAGGGCGCGGTCTTCGCCTCGCACCGGTCGGTTGGAGCCGAATTGCATTGCTACGGCTGCGGTTGCGGTACCGTCGAGCGGCGCGGCGATGACGGTGTCCCCATTCTGGGCAAACGTGGCCACGGATGCGGCGGGCCGGTGACGTGCCGCCTGTAGCGCCGAAACCATCAGATCCTGATCACCGTTGAGCGGGGTGCGCGGCCAGGCCACCATAGCAGGCTGCGCAGCGGCGCTGTCCCATAGCGCGACAACGGTCCGGACGGCGCCGAATAGCTTTCCCAGTTGCTCGGTGGCCGTCCCCAGCAATGCGCTAGTGGTGCGGCTGTCGGCGATAGCGACGGCAAATTGCGACAAGATCTCGTCGCGTTGGCTGGTGAGCCGCTCGGTGGTCACATCCACCGCGGTCCCAATGACGAGCTGCCGATGACTGCGCGGGTCAGTGATTGCCGCCGATGAGCAGGCCACCCAAAGCCGGTGGCCATCACGGTGTCGTAGCGGAATGGTGAAGCGGCCGCCGCCGCCCATCGAGTGGACGCGTGCCTCTTCGCACACCGCCCACGCATCCGGCTCAGATTCCTTGGCCGGTATCCATGGCTGCGGCCATGGATAGGGCAGGCCGGCCGCGTCGTAGCCGGTCAGCTCAAAAAAGGCGTGGTTGGCCTCGACGACGGTGCCATCTTGGTCGCTGAGAAAGAAGCCCTCTTGCATGGAACCGATGAGCACGCGACGGAACTCGGCTTCTCGGTTGCGCAGGCGGGCCAGCTCCAGATTCGATCGCACCCGCGCCAGCAGTTCTACCGTGGAAAACGGTTTAGCGAGGTAATCGTCGGCCCCCGCGTCCAGACCACCTACCGCCGCCTCCTCACCGGCGCGCGCGGAGAGAAACACCACCGGCGTGGTCTCCGTGCGCGGATCGCAGCGCAGCTTCGCCAACAGACCGAAGCCGTCTAGCTGCGGCATCATGACGTCGGTCAACACCAGATCTGGCTGGTGTTGTCGGGCCAACGCTAGTCCGGCACGGCCATCGGGAGCTTCCAGGACTCGCCAATAGGGTGCTAGCACCGCACTGATGAAGGCTCGCATGTCTGCGTTGTCCTCGACCACCAGAACGCTCGGGGTGTCTGGTGGTAGTTCGACGTCCGGGTCGGCGCTTTCGGGGGCGCTTGCCACGTCGCGGCGCCACTGCAGCGCTTCATCAAGATAGGCGCGATGGCTGTTCGGCCGGGCCGCGAGCCGACCGGCGGGTGCGACGGCCGCGCTCACCGTCGGATACGGCAACTCGACGGTAAAAGTGCTGCCCGCGTTCTCGTGGGATTGCACCTCGATGGTCCCGTCATGGAGCTGGACAAGCTCGGCGACCAGCGCCAACCCAATGCCGGACCCTTCGTGACTACGTCCGGTGCGGCCGCGGACGCGGTGGAATCGCTCAAACACCTTAGGCAGCTCATCGCTGGGGATACCGATTCCGGTGTCGGTGACGGCCAGGCTTACCACCTCGCCGCGCTGCTGCAGCCGAACCTCGATATGGCCTGCCGGGGTGTACTTGACCGCGTTCGACAGTAAGTTGAGCACGATCTTTTCCCACATGCCCACATCCACAAAGACCGGTCGCCGCAAGGGGGCGATGTCATAGCGCAGGTCCAGTCCGGCGTGGGCGACGGCGGGCGCAAACGAGGCGATTAACTCCCTGGTGGCGGCCGTCAGATCGACGAATTCCCGCTGCGGTGCTCGCTTGCCTGCCTCGATGGTCGCGAACTCGAGCAGGTCGTCGACCAGGCGGCGCAGCCGTCCGGCGTTGCGCCGGATCACGTCTAGACGCTCGCGCTGAGCCGGGCCCAGGGGTTCGTTGGTGTCCCGCAAACTGTCCTCGGCGGGGCCGACGATCAGCGTCAACGGTGTCCGGAACTCGTGGCTGACGTTGGCAAAGAACTCACTTTTGGCCTTGTCCAGGTCGGCCAGGGCTTCTGCCCGGCGGCGCTGAGCTTGGTAGGCCAGGGTATCGCTGACCGCGCGGCCGATCTGGGTGGCTGTCAGCCCCAGAAATCCGCGGAAGTCGTCGTCCATGATGCGGTACGGCGTCACCGCGGCGACCAGCACCGCGGCGGCACTGCCGCCATGGCCCAACTGCACCGGCATGACAGCGGCTGTGGCGGGTGGTTGGTCGCCGACCGGGTTGGCGCCCGGCAACACGGCGTCGGCCCAGGGCGCGGGAATGCTGATGAACGACAACGGGTCCCCGGTATTGACGGCATTCAGCAGCTCTGCATGCGGCGCCGTCAGCACTGACGAGTCGGTCAGGCCCATGGCGCAAACTAGGCGCAGCTGCCCGTCGTCCACCGCGAAAACAGCCGCACATGGTATGTCCGCGCGATTGGCGGCCAGGGATTGCAGCGCAGCGCGGTACACAGCCTCCAGGGTGGCGCGGCTGTGCGTCGTTGCCAGCGTTGTGCTTTCGCCGAGCGCGCGTAAGGTTCGTAACCGGCGCTCGCTCACTATCTGCTGCGTGGTTTCGGTTACCGCGGTGAAGACCCCGCCCGCTGCCCCGGTCTCGTCACGAATTGCGCTGTAAGAGTAGGTGAAATAGGCCTCCTCGAGATAGCCGAGGCGGCTGATCGGCAGCAACTGGTCAGCAGAGAAGGTGGCTTTACCGGTTTCCAGCACGCTGTTCAGCTGGGCGCCGATGATGTGCCAGACCTCGGGCCAGACCTGCGCGCCGGGACGGCCATGGGCCGGGTGCTTCGCTGGGCCTGGAATCGGTGCCCAGGCGTCGTTGTACATCAGCACCAATTCCGGGCCCCACCAGATTGCCATGGGATAGCGAGAACTTAGGCAGATGCCGACCGCTGTCCGAAGGCTGGGCGGCCAGTCGGCCACCGGGCCCAACACCGAACCCGACCAGTCGAAGGCCGCCATGCGGGCGGCCATTTCGCTATCGCCGACAAAGGGCGGGACCGTGCCCGCAGCAGCTGCTTCGGCACCCGAAGCAGCTGCCACCCGAAGGACCTCCCTCAGCTCGACGTTCCGTGAGGCGGCGGCCATGAGTAGGCCAGCGTCCCCCCAGTCTAACGCTGGGGCAACACGGCAGTCATTAGCTTGTCTAACAACAGCAGCCGCTGCACCTCTGCCGGCACGATTGACTTTGCGAAAGAATTCTTCTCAACTTGCCATCACACCGTGCGATCCTCAGCACCGCGTTAGCGCCTTGTCGACGATCTTGACGCCGTCGCGCCGAGCGCCGGTCGGCCGTTGGCCCGGCATGGTGGTCGGCTCGTCGGCACGCTGTCCGTCGCTGCCCGCGCCGTCCCGGCCAGACACCAGCTGGTCGGCGATTAGCGCGACCGATTTCTTGTAGCGCCCCGACAGCCTGGTCAACATGTTGTGCGCCGCCCGCGAGCTGATGCCGTAGCGCTGCGCCAAGATATCCTCGGCATGACCCGTAACTGCCAAGGCCGCGACGGCGCGGGTCATCGTCTGTGACGGATCCACTTCTCCTCCGATGCGGTTGAAGACCAGTATTTACGCACACGGCAAATACCCACCTGCCCGCGCGACAAACGCCGGCGCAGTGTGATCTGCGCGCCACCCGCGCTGCCCGTAGCCTGTGGTGCCGGCGCGCGGCGCGCTGACGCGCCGACGCGCCGAAAAATCTATGCGGAGCGGCGGAGATGCTGGCACGGAACGTGGTAGATTTGGTTCATATCTGTGAAGTTGTCGGTTGCGGTAGGTAGCAAACGTTGGCCAGACAGGACATGACAGGGCGCGCGCGGTCTGCCCGCGGGGTTTACGGCATCTCGGTGGCCTCGGAGCTATCCGGGGTTCCGCAGCAGACCCTGCGACTGTATGAGCGTTTTGGCCTACTGAATCCGGCCCGTACCGCCGGCGGCACTCGCCGCTACAGCGACGATGACCTCGACCGTGTCAAGCGGATCAGCGAATTGGTCGGACGCGGTGTCAACTTGGCCGGCGTCGCCCACATCCTGGGCTTGGAACTCGACAACGCCATCCTGCAAGCCGACCTCACCCGGTTGCAGGGCGACTGCACTGTGCTGCAGGCTGACAACACCCGGCTGGAGGCCGACTACGCGCGGGTGGAGACCACCAGCACCCAGATTGCGGCTGATAACGCCAGGCTGCACGCAGTGAATGCTCGCCTGGAATCTGACCCGCCTGATCTCGAAGCCGGTCAATCGCACCGCGACGACGGGCTCTCGGCTCCCCAATAATCTCGGGGCTTTCGTCGCGCGAATGCGCGACATCCATCCGCCGCCGCTAATTGCCGGCGCTCACCGCCACAGCTCCGGAGCCGGCTCGTCCCACCTTGTCGAGCCGAAACGCGAAAGATTTTCTATCGTTTTATTGATAAATATCTAATACAGATGCATCATAGATCTATCCAATTCGCCGCAGATTTTGCCGATGGATCGAGGTGGGCAAACGTGCCGACTGACCCACATCCCGGGGTTTTTAAGGCCAACGGCCAGCTCCTGCCGCCGGTGACCTCCGGCGCTGTCGTCGACTGCGCCGGCGCAACGGTTTCCGTGCGAAGTCAGGACCTCGTCACCGTGGCGGTGGTGGACGGCGAGATCGACGGGTCCAATAGCGGCCGGTGGGCCGAGGCCTTGGGCCGGCTCACCGCGTTGGAATCGCCGCTGGTTGTTGACCTGGCTGGGGTGACGTTCATGTCCGGCTCGGCGTTTCGGACGTTAGTGGCGCTCAACGACGAGTGCAACCACGCGAGCCGACCGTGGGCGCTGGTCAACGGAGATGGGTTGCGGCCGCTGCTCCGCGTCTTCCCCGACGACGGGTTGCCGGTGGTCGAATCGGTTGCCGCGGGCGTGCGGCAGATCGAGGCCAATCTGCTGCGGGCAGCCAATGGCGATGAGTGAGTGCGCTGCACGGGTTTAGCCAGGGCTAAACGGGCTAGTCACCCTTGCACCACCCACGCATCGCTACCCGATCGGAATCATCATGTTGCTGCGGCCCCACGTTCTCCCGTATGTCTTGCTGGTGACAGGCATCTTCTTATTCCTTTTCATCAGCGCATACTTGCCGTGACGGGCCCTCAGGTCTGCCCGCCGCCACCAGCGCCGAGTGTCTGCTGCATGTCACCCTTCATCGCTGCCAGCTGCGCTCCCCAGTAACCCCAGCTGTGCACTCCGCTGTTGTCCAGGTTGAATACCGCGTTGCGGCCACCGGCGGCCGTGTAGGCATCTTTGAAGGCGACGTTGCTTTGCAGCACCACTTGTTCGATGACCTGCCCCGGCAGACTTGCTTGGCCTATTTCTGACGGTGTGCCGTTGCCGCTGTAAACCCAGAGGCGGGTGTTGTTGCTCGCCAGTCGGCCAGCTTGCACAGTGGGATCGTGGCGCTGCCAGCCCGGGCCGCCGGTGGGCCCCCACATGTCTTGGGGGTTGAATCCGCCCTCGTCGCCCATGGCCAAGCCGATCAGGGTGGGGCCGCTTCCGCTGGAGGGGGTGAGATAGGCCGACAACGAGCTGGCGTAGGCGAACTGCTGCGGATGGTAGGCCGCCAAGATCAAAGCCGACGACCCTGACATGGAAACCCCCACCACCGCATTGCGGGTCGACCGCACGCCTCTGCTCGCCAAATAGCCGGGCAGCTCGCTGGTCAAGAAGGTTTCCCACTTGTAGGTCTGCCCATTGGCCGAGCCGTACCAGTCCGCGTAGAAGCTGGACCGCCCGCCCACTGGGGCCACCACCGAGATACCTGACCCGGCGTACTCGTCGAACGCGTTGGTTTCGATGTCCCAGCCGCTACGATCTTCCCGGGCGCGCAGGCCGTCGAGCAGATATACCGCTGGCGCTCCACCGGACTGAAACTCCACGGTGATGTTGCGGCCCATCCCCGCCGACGGCACCTGCAGGAATTCCGGCGCCGCCGCCCCTGCCTGGGGCTCACCGGCAACCCCGCTGACTAGCGGCAACGCGGCCGCCATAATTCCCGCGACCGCTAGCCGGCGCGTCCAGCCGTGCAGGTACCCGCCCATCCCGACTCCTTCCATTGAGGCGCAAAGGCCAACGAGTACCCCAAGCAGCGCCGGCTAAACCCCCGCCACTGACATGCCGAGGAGACGCTGCTCGATAAGCTCGGCTCCGCGCGCGGCGCCCGCCTGCCGACACAATGCGGGCACCATCCGGCCGTCTGCGGCGCGCATGCCCGGCCCGTAGGTGTTGAAGATCCGCACCACCTCCACATCGGCCCCGTCTTGTCGACGGTAGGCAAACGCCAGCGCCTCCGCGTAGCGCTTGGCTTCGTCGTAAACACTGCGCAGGCCCACGGGATTAACGTTGCCCCAGTAACTTTCAGTCCGCGGATGTTGCTGCGGGTCGCCGGGCCGCACAGCAGCATGGACGGCTACGGCGCGATGACAGCGCTGCACTACCGGCCTAACGAATGGTGGTGACCGGCGAGGACACCGTCGCGACGATCAACCAACAGGCAGACCATTCTCGGCCGGTTGAGCTGGCGCCTACCTGGAGCATGCGAAGGTAGAGCGGCGGCCCGCGCGAATCCAAGATGTCAAGTAGCAACGCCCCGGCACTGATCCGGCTTGGTTCGAAGTCCACGTGAACCCGCTCGTCGACGCCGAGCGGCGCCCAATTCAGATACGCGTCGCCTGCACGCCGTTTCGCTCCAGCATGGATCGGGTCGGCGGGGCGCTGCGCATCATGGAGGTAGTAGACCGACCTGCCCCTTAACGGCAGACATCCGAAAAACGAAGAGACGCGACGCGCAGTTTGACCACTGGTTAGCCCGGGTAGTCAAGAGAGGTTGCACTCAGGGCTTTCAGAGGGGAGCGCTAGTGAGGATCGCAATTGTCAGCGGCGACGACGTCGCCGCACATCAGTGTGCCGATGTCGTCGCTGACGACTGCGTGCAGCTGTGCGCCGCGTTGGCGGCCCAGGGCCACGAAGTCACAGCGTTCGTGCGGAGTCGGGATCATCACTCGTGCGAGATGGTCGCCAAGCACAGCTACCGCACCATAGTCACAGCAGCTGGCCCCCTCGCAGCGGTTGCGCCGCAGCAGGTGCTGCCGCACGTCGGCGACTGGGCGGGTGAGCTTGCCGATATCTGGTCGACGGATCCGCCCGACGTTGTCCACGCGCTCGGGTGGTTAGGCGGTCTGGCCGCACAGCTGGCTGCCAGGCGCCAAGGTCTGCCCACGGTCCAGACCTTCCATGGTCTCGCCAGCCTGAAAGCTTCAGATTCGTCTGACCGGCAACTCGTCAATACCGAACGCGCACGTCTGGAGCCCCTGCTAGCCCGCAATGCGACCTGGGTCACCGCCGGTAGCAGCGCCGACGTCGATGCACTGGCCAAGCTGCGCCGCAGCCGCGCGCGTTTGTCGCTTCTATCAGCCGGAGTCGACGTCTTGCGCTACGCTCCCGTCGGCCCACAACTCGACCGCACCGACCTGTACCGCATTCTCTGCCTAGCGCCGGACCCGTTGCCACACAACGGGTTCGACAGAACGATCCGGGTACTTCCTAAATTGCCTGGGGCGGAACTGGTCATCGCTGAGAGCGCCGCGACGGATCGCCGTCACGCCGCCGCCCGCGCCGCACTCAACGACCTGGCCGGGGACCTGCGGGTAGCTGACCGAGTCCGCTTTGCTGGGGCCGTTGCCGCTGACACGCTTCCGGCACTACTGCGATCGGCTGACGTCGTGGCCTGCACCGCCCGGCAGGCGCCGCGGGCAAGCGCGGCGCTGCAAGCCATGGCCAGTGGAGTGGCCGTGGTCGCGGTGTCCGCCGGCGCCCTGACCGACACCGTGGTGCACGTCGTTACCGGACTTCTGGTGCCACCCGAGAGGCCGAAGGAGTTGGCGGTTGCGCTGAAAAAACTGCAAACAGAGCACTTCAACTGCGCGGGCATGGGCGCAGCGGCACGCTTGCACGCCGAGTCACGCTTTAGCTGGGAGCGCATCGCCCGCGACGCGGTAAACATCTATCGCCAGGTCGAATCGGCGCAAGAGTTGCAGCGAGTCAGCGCCAGATAGCCACACTGAAGAAGTGCGGTGCCACGCCAGGTCCATAAGTCCTTGCGCTCTCGTCGTCGCCGACCAACACCTTGAAGCGCGCATTGAGGTCGTCGGCACGAATATCAACCCAGCCGGATCCGCTGCGCCACAGCAAGAGTCGTTCGGCGTTGGTTTCGTCGAATCAGCGAACGCACCGCCCGGACCACTTCTGGGTCCTCGATCAGCAGTGTGCGCCGCACACCGCTCGTGGCCGGGTAGTCGGAGGCCACCGCGTCGCGGCGAATGGTCGCGTGCTCGCAGCGCAGGGTCGTGATGCCATAGGACTCGTTCTCGTCGGCGTACTGCTCACCGCCAGCGCGGAAGTAACCCAGGCCGAGCAAATGCAGCGCCAGTGCCAGCACCCAATCTCAGGTGAGGCCGCGACCCGCGCGGTCCTGCCCGATCTGGCGCCGCGGCCCCGGCAACTGTTTGGACATCTCCAGCACGCGGTCGAACTTTTCTTCGGCACGCTCCTGCTGCCAGGCCTGGTGATACGGATACTGGCGGCGCCCGGCCGCGTCGACCCCTATCGCCTGAATGTGTCCATTCGAGTGCGGGGAGATCCACACCTTCTTCCACGCCGGCGGTATCACCAGATCCTGGATTCGCTGCACCGGGAATTACCCGTGCAGACACCGGCTCACACCAAGGTGGCCAGATCAATCAGTAATCCGGCAAGCGCACATCGCGGGTGCGCAGCGACAGCGGAACCAGCACCCAGAACAACGCAAACAGCACCAGTGCACACGCCCCGGCGATGAGGCCCGCGGCCATCCCGGAGACAGCGTCAAAGATGATGACCGTCACCCCGGTCAACGCCAGACCAAGCAACACCAATCCGGCGTACGCGCAACGATGCGCCGCCGACACCAGCACCACCAGGCGGTGCCGCCGAAACAGCAGCCGGTGCATACCCACCGGAGCAATGAGCAGCACGGTGGCGCCCACCGAACACGCGACCGTCGCGAGGTAGACGCCGTGCAGCGTCAGAATGTCGAAGCGCTGCTGGAACGGCAGCGTCAGCAAGAACCCGGTGAGCAGCTGGACTCCGGTTTGCACCACCCGCAGCTCCTGCAACAGGCTATTCCAATTGCGGTCGAGCCGTTGGAGTTCAGTCTCCCGGCGCTGGCGGTGGTCCCACTGCTGATCCCGTTGCGCAGCGTCGGCATCCATGTCCGCGATCATCGCATCCGACGAGTCTCAGCGGGAAGTATCCCACCGGCACAGCCGAACGGCCCGCCACAGCACTGTGGCGGGCCGTCGCTTCTCGCTTCTGGCTTGACTAGCCGGCCATGAACTCGTGGTAGGCCGACGCCAGTGTCGGCGGCAGCACCGACACATTGCACTGGCGCTCGGTGTCTCCGATCGGCGCCAGGATTCCGCGCAGGTCGTAGTACTCGTTGGGGTGCGCCGTGAAGTAGTTGCGAAGGTTGGCGGCTGCCTCCCCACGCGGTTGGCCGTAGGCGGCCATGACCACCTGGTTTGCCTCCGGATGGCTGGCCAGATACTGCTGCGCTGAGCCGGTGACAGACGAGATGGTGGCCCTAACACCTTCCGGACTGCAATCGGGTGCGGCCACGGCCGACGGCGCGCCGACCAAACCGATGGCTAACCCCCCGAGCAGGCAGCCGGCGCTGACCGCGGCGACCCGCCGGCGCGCGACGATACTGCTGAATTTCATGATTTGTTCCTTCGAATGAGCGAACTGAACGTGGGGCTCCCGAATCCCCGAAAACTAAAGTAGCGGAGCGCAAAGCAGGAGGCGGCCGATGTTCGCGCACAACGAACACGCTCATCGTGGCTGCGTGTGCCTAGCGGTGACCGGAGCAACTCAAGTGACGGAAGTTGTTAAGCGACAACCAAACCCGGGCAGCAACGGTAAGAACTCTCAGGAACGACGGCCACTTCTTAAGTGATCGTGATCGTGATCGTGATGCAACTGTGACCTGGTGGGTCAGCGCATTTCGTCATGGCGTAGCTGATGACGCAACCTCAGCAAGAACTCGGAGGCCGCATCGTAGCCGGGTCGTGGACCCTGACTTGCCCAGGTATCGACGAGTTGGCGAGCCGCTTCCCGCAGCTTGATGTTGCCGTCCTGAGAGAGCGCCTTGATGATCTGGAACGCATGCTCGGCTGTCAGGCCGAACGCTTGCATCAACATTCCTTTCGCCTGTTCGATTACCGGTTGGCTGGCCAACTTGTTCCTCAGATCGGCAAGTTGTCGCTGCAAGTCGTCAGCGGCGACCGGTGCAGGGCAATCACGCTGCGCCACTTCCACCAGCACATTGCTCAGGCTTGACCGCCCCGGAAGCCGAATCGGCAGCGGTGACGACATCTGTAGCGTGACCATGATGCCGTCGCGGCGGGCGGCGTCGTTGAGCCGGTGCAGCGAGCCCACAGCCAGGAAAGCCAATGCGCTCGCGTCGATGCCGACATGAGTTCGCGAGCCTCGCCGCCAGATTGTGCGCAGCGCCTCCATAAGAATGCCGTCGCTGCACGCGTCAATCTCGCCGCATACCGCGATGTCCGTTCCACCAGCGGAATAGATTTGAAACGGTGCGGCGCCGGCGTTGACATAGGGATGAAGACACACCAATCCGGTTGCGCCAAGACCGAGTTCCTGGACGTCATAGGCACATAAGGCAGAAACCGGCAACTTTGCCATCTGCTGATCCATCAGGAACTCACACGCCGAAAACGACTCCCGCTGGTCGGGCGTGCGGGCAACCGCCGTACCGTCAACTACTGCTCGTAATCCGGAGAAACCGCCGGCGATCGCTCGTTGGGTTGCGGCTATCCCCGCTGCCACCGATGTTTCTGGGTCAACAATGTCAGTGCCCGGCAGGAACGCGTAAAAGTGCTGAATAGGCACGGCGTGGATCCGACCCTTTGACACATCACTGGGCAACCGACTGCGGAGCGTATCGACTTGTCGAGCAAGCGATTTCGACGTGCCGGCACCGACATACATCACATATTGATGCGCCCGCAAACCGTCGGTCAAATATTCGACAGCTCGTAGCTCGAAATCGCCTCGACGGCGGTAACCCCAGCCCAGATGGCCGAAGGGAATCAATCCCGCAGCCGAATTGACGGTGTCATGCTGACGATCGGACGTCATCATCCTTTCCAACGATTTCCAACGGGGTCGATCACTGCTGGCCAATCTTGGTCGCCGACTCCGGTCGGGACTGTGTCACTGAAAACCACGCTGGGCCACAAAGCGCACCTGCTCTCAGCATATCGACTGTCTGGGGCGCTGTGAACCTTCGTTGGAGGGTTTGCGAACGCTCGAAGCGGCCACCGATTGCAAAGTGGCTCGCGTGCACATACTCTGTTGTTTCGACTAAGCAGGTAGTCCGAAGCGGTGTCGGTCATCATGAACGTGGCCGGTCAGATGAGGCCGCGAGTAATCAGTTCCTCATGAGGGATACCGGATGGCTGCTAGGACTGGCGCACGAATTTCAGCGGATCGCGGCGAATCCCGGGTCCGGCCGCAAAACGACAGCGACATCATGCCCCCGATTGAGGCATGGCTTCGACAGCAGCTGCGTGAGAGTGCCATCGAGATACGCAGGCTGGCCTACACCCTGCCGGATGGATTGGGCGAGCATGCACTGCTGAGGTTATCGGAGCAATTGAGTACAAGCGCCGAGCAGCATCTGGGCGCGCCGTCGTCCGTCCTGACTGACTTGGCGCCCATGCAATAGAGATCCACCTTGCCCCGACGGATAGCTCAGGTCTGGGGATGGCCGACTGTGTGGGAAGCTAACGGAACATGGCCGCTGAACTTAGGACAACCGTTGGATGAAGGTCTGATCAGCACCTCGGTCGAGCAATCCGAAGGAGTCCTGGTAGTTGTGGTAGCGGGCGAAGTTGACACCAGCACCGCCATTACCTTGGAAACAGCGATTGACCAAGCGCTTAGCGCTGCGCCACCGGCGCTGGTCATTGATTTGTCGGCCGTGCGGTTTTTTGGCTCAGCCGGGCTGAATGTCTTAGCGCAAACTAACGAATCAGTGCGAGAGTCAACCAATTTTGCGGTCGTGGCCAGTAGTCCCGCGACCAGCATTCCACTCCAGGTAACCGGAATAGACAAGCTCTTACCGGTGTACGAGAGCCTTGATGAGGCGCTATGCGTCGTTCGCACGGATACCCACAAATAGCTCAAAAAATCGTTGCTGACGGCGGGGTAGCCTTTGATGTTGAGGGCGCAATAGCGGCTGGTGTAGCAATTTAAGGTGGTGGCCGCATGATCACGCGGGTGCCTGCTGGTTCAACCGGAGTGGTGCACGCTGCGCTGTTGTATCGCGGCGAAGGCGCCTACCTCGACACGGTGCTGCCCTTCGTTGCGGAAGGGTTGGCCAAAAGTGAGTCGGTGCTGATCGCGCTGCCCCAGAAAAGCTTGGCGTTGGTGCGCCAGGCGTTAGGTGATGCAGCCGACGAGGTGACAATGGCCGATATCACCGAGATCGGCCGCAACCCGGGCCGGATTTTGGGGTGGCAGGCGGCGTTTGCCGCCGAGCGTGCCGACCGGCCGGTCCGCATCACTACGGAGATCTTGTGGCCCGGGCGTACCGTCGAGGAGTATCCGGCCTGCGTGCAGCATGAAGCTTTGTTCAACATGGCCTTCGCCGGCCGGGACATGACAGCGCTGTGCCTGTATGACGCCGAAGCGCTGGATACGATTGCCGCGGCCGACGTCGGCTGCACTCACCCGGTGTTGTGGCAATCCGGATCGATGCAAATCAGCCCCGATTACCAGCCCGTGGCGGTGCTGGACCGGTACAACCAGCCGCTGCCGAACAGCGCCACAGCCGTTCACTACACCGTCCGAACAGCCGGCGATCTTGGCCCGGCGCGCTCCTTTGCCACCCGGTATGCGCAGTGGTTGGGTTTGTCCGCCGATGGCGTGACCAATTTGCTGCTCATCATGACCGAGCTGGCCACCAACAGTCTGCAACATGCCGGTAGCGCGTGTCGGCTCGCTTTTTGGCAGCACAACGGGAACCTTGTCTGTCAGGCCAGCGATCAGGGCCGACTGGACGACCCGCTGGCGGGGCGCCGACCACCGCCCACCGATGACGCGACCGCCGGCCGGGGACTGTATCTGGTCAACACCATCGCCGATCTGGTGCGCAGCCACACCAGCGTCAATGGCACCACGATCCAGGCCTACCTGCGGTTGGATTCCTCGAAAGACCCGATCACATGACGCGCAAACACGGCGTGGTCGCCTCCGCAGCTGGGCTAATCCCCTTCGGCCATCTGGGTTGGGGGTATGCGGATAGGGCGGACTTTTATGCCCGCGCCGCGGAGTACATCGCCGACGGGCTGGCCCAGAACCAGCGGGTTGACTACGTCGGTGACGCCACTCGCGAGCAGCTGTGGGCCGAGCTGGCCGCGATGGCCGGTCTCTGCGGCCGGCTTAACGAAGGCAACATCGCTGTGACGCCGACCATGGAGTTTTACGCCGTTGCTGCCGGCACCGATGTCGTGGACCCGGAGACGGCCCTGGCTGCCCGGGTAGTAGCAGTTGAGCAGGCGATCCAGGACGGCTACACCGGCTTCCGCGCCGTCGCTGACTGCACGGCGGTGGCTCGGCGACCTGAGCAACGCGACGCATTCGGTCGCTTTGAGTTTCTGATCGACCAAAAAATGGCGGTCCTGCCGGTCTCCGCGCTGTGCGCCTACGATCTCAGCCAACTCGCCGACGGCGCCGCCGAACTACTTTGCCTGCATCCCTACGTCAGCTGCCAAGGAGCACCGTCGTTTCAGCTGTACGCCGAACCCGGTGCCGACTTTGCGCTCAGCGGTGAGATTGACGCCTCTTGTGGCCAGATGTTTGCCGACGCGCTGGGTCGCATTTTGTCTCAGACTGCGGAGAAGGCGGTGATCATTGACGCCCGAGGGCTGGAGTTCATCGGTCACCGGCAGCTAATCACCCTCGATCGCTATGCCCAAGCGCACGCCCGCACCGTCGTGTTGCGCGCCGCTCGGCGGACTATCACGCGACTCGCCGGTCTGCTCAGCCTGACCAACGTACGGGTCGAGCCGCCGCTACAAGGCTTCGACGCGGACGGGCCGTGAGTCGGTAAATTCGCCGCAAGATGGGTAAACGGTGACCATGGCGCTTCGAGCAAAGACTCCGGGTCGCGTACCACGACGGAAAGTCGGTTAAGCCATGACGGCCGTCGATCCTGTTCAGCATCATCGCGAGGCAATCACACTCGATCTGCACAACGCCTCGGTGCCCCACTTGATGGACGCGACCGCCAAAGATGTGGAGCTCGAGTTGGGGTGGGGTCGGCTCATCTTCGGCCAGACTTTTACCGATACCAGCACCCTGAGCGAGGTGCTGCGCAACGAAGCGCCTGGGCGCCGCGACATCTGCATGTACGCCCGCGAGTCACACGTAGTCGTTGCTCAAGCACCCAACGAGCTGTTCATCGACCCCAGCCACACCTATCGACTGCGCTTCGCCGATGACTGTCAGCCAACAAAGTTGGCGCCGTCCGCGGCAGGCGTGACCGTACGCACGCTCGACAGTGCGGCCGATGCCGATTCCATGAATCGGGTGCTTGTCCGCTGCGGAATGGTTCCGGCGCCGGTCGAGACGACTTGGCGCAACCATCTGCATAGCGACGCGGTGACATACCTAATCGCGGTTCGTGCCGATGGCGATGCGGTCGTCGGCACGGTGACGGGTGTCGACCACCGAGTCCTGTTCGCAGATCCCGAGCACGGCTCGAGCCTGTGGTCACTGGCGGTCGATCCAGCAGCCGGGCTACCCGGAATCGGCGAAGTGCTGACCCGCGCGATGGCCGACCGGTTTCGCCGATCCGGACGTGCCTACCTGGACCTGTCAGTCGCGCACGACAATGCCGCGGCCATCGGCCTGTATGAAAAACTCGGTTTTCGCCGGGTCCCGGTGCTGGCGATCAAGCGCAAGAACGCCATCAACGAGCCGTTGTTCACGTCACCGCCGGCGACTGTGGCTGACCTCAATCCCTACGCGCGGATAATCGCCGAGGAGGCACTGCGCCGCGGAATCCGGATCGAGGTTTTGGACGCCGAGACCGGCGAAATGCGACTTAGCCTGGGCGGTCGCAGCGTCATTACTCGTGAGTCGCTGTCGGAGTACACGTCGGCCATCGCGATGTGTCGTTGTGACGACAAGCGTCTGACCAGGCGCCTCGTCAAGCAGGCCGGCATCAATGTTCCGCGTGCGCGCTTGGCCACCTTCGACGACGAGGACTACGCGTTCCTGACCGAGGTCGAAGAGGTCGTGGTCAAACCGACACGCGGAGAGCAGGGCAAAGGCATCACCGTAGGAGTTAGGGCGCGCGATGGCGCCGAATCGCTGGCTGCGGCCGTGGCACGGGCCAGGGAGCAACACCCTGAGGTGCTGATCGAGCAACGAGTACGCGGAGACGACCTGCGGATCGTGGTGATCGACGGTCGGGTGGTTGCCGCCGCGCTGCGGGTTCCCGCCGAAATCATCGGTACCGGGGATCACCGCGTGCGCGAGTTGATCGAGACGCAAAGCCGACGGCGCTCCGCCGCCACCGACGGCGAGTCCTGCATTCCCATCGACGACATCACCGAAACGACGGTCGCCAAAGCCGGTTGGCGGCTAGACGATGTGCTGCCCCAAGGAACCAGGCTGCGCGTTCGCCCCACCGCCAACCTGCACCAGGGCGGCACCATCCACGACGTCACCGGCCGGGTGAACCCGCACTTGTGTCGGGTTGCGGTGAAGGCGGCCGAGGCGATCGGTATCCCGGTGACGGGGATTGACTTGCTGGTACCCGATATCGCCGGCACTAACTACACCTTCATCGAGGCCAACGAACGACCCGGCCTCGCTAACCATGAGCCGCAACCAACCGCGTCGGCTTTCGTCGATTTCCTATTCCCCGGCCAGCCCGGACAGCCACTCGCCTGGGCGCCGGAGGAGTCGCGCGCTGACTCGTAGTAGTCGCACCGAAAGCGCTGCAGGGCATGTGCCGCCAGCCGCCGCAATGGATTTCCTCGCCGGCCGGGATACGACCCACGTCCTCATTGGCGCAGCGTGACGGCGGGACTCTGTCCATGGTGCTGCCGATACAAGGTCGCGAACCGCCCGGTGTGGGCAAATCCCCAGCGACGAGCGATCTCAGCGACCGTGGTGGTGGCCCGGTTGCCGTCCACCAGGTCGCGGTGCGCATGATGCAGCCGTACCCGGCGAACATAATCCATGGGGGTGCAGTCACGATGGCGACGAAACATGTACTGCAATGCCCGTGGTGTGACGTAGACAGCGCCAGCGATGTCGGCCAATGAGAGGTCGTTGTGCGCATTGTCGTCAATGAAGGCGATAGCCCGCCGCAGCAGCACCGGGGTTGAGTCGTGACGATCCTCGATGGTGGGCTCAACCAGGGCGTTGTTGGGGAAACTGCTCAGCAGGACCGACGCGAAGTGATCGGCGGCGGTGGATGCCACCAACGGTGAAGCGGGCACCAAAGACTCACCGAGCGTCAATGCCCCCAAGTAGTCGATCGCACTGGTCATCCGACTGCGGGCAGCCAGCGAGACCGGCTGAAAGCCGGTCAGCCGCACCGGCTCCGGACGTTGGCTCGGTGCCGCCGCGGCCACCCGCTGCAGCAGCACGGGTTCCACCAGGACGAGGTCGAAGTCGGGATGATCGCATCGCCCGCTGAAGGGCCGGTCCCGACCACACGCGGCTAAGGTCGGCTAAGGCGGATCTTTCCCACCGGGTCGGCCCGCCAATCGATGTCGTAGCCGAGTCGCACCTCACCGACATCCAGGCGCCCGCAGCAAACCCTCTTGATCCGCAACTGATTTGGCACCGACGGACGCGCCCCGACGAGCACGGTCGCATAGGCTCGGCCGAGGAAAGCCTCGACCTCACCAGGGTCGTCGCTATCGAAGACGACTGCCATGCATCCCTGCTTCGCTAGCTAGCGGTCCAGGTTACCTTCGCGCACGCCGGTGAGCGCTTCGTCCAACGTCGGGTAAAGCGGGAACGTCTTGTCCAGACCGGTCAGGTGAATCGGCCGCCTGGTGGCCGGGCCACGCGCCACGACCCCGAACTCAGCGCTACCGAGTTCCTCCTTGGTCGACGCGAGGATCTTAAGCCCCACCGACCCAAGGAAGTCCACCTCGGAAAGATCGACGATCAGCGCTGTGGGGTTGTCGGCCACCACTCCGCCAATGGCTTCTTCGAGCGCTGGAGCCGTAACCAAGTCAATTTCGCCGCCGACACGAAGGACGGCCACCCCGTCGTAGTCAGTGACCACCGCGGTGATCGAATTAGGTGCTGACAATAGTGGTCCTTTGTCGAAAGTGGTCCTGTGTCGAAAGCCTTAGGCGTACTGCCAGCCTAACGTGTCTCGCCGACGGTGAATACCGGCTGCTCATCCCGCACACAGTTTGAGCGGTCGGATTAGGGGTATTCAGCGGCGTGACTCAGACTCCGCTTCGACCTGCTGTCGAGCCGGCCCTGCCGGCGGGCTATGGACCGTTGTCCATCGCCGTGCAGCGCGCCTTGACCGGCCCGGCTCCCCGTGACCAATTTGCCCGCATCAGCGCATCGGTGGGTGATGTCGATCCGTATGGGCTGGATCTGCAGCTGGCCTTGTACATGTGCTACGAGTTGCATTATCGGGGCTTCGCCGGGGTGGATCCGACGTGGGAGTGGAATCCCGCGCTGTTGCATCTGCGCGCCGATCTGGAGCGAGCATTCCTAGCCGGGGTACGCCGCGACGTCGGCCGCATCGAGCCGCACGACACGTCGATGGCCGAAATGGACAAACTGTCCATCGAACCGGTCGATGGCACCGGACCGTCGTACTACCTGCGCGACGAGGGGACCTGGTCGCAGATGCGCGAATACTTCGCGCACCGATCGCTGTACCACCTCAAAGAAGGTGACCCGCATGCATGGGTAATTCCTCGCTTGACCGGTCG
>NZ_VTZN01000009.1 GCF_008370645.1 Mycobacterium simiae | reverse complement strand
ATCGCGTTCGCCAGGATTCGGGAGAGTACGCCGGATGCCCGGTGCACCGGCAGCACCCATAATCGCGCAAGTAGGCCGCTGGAACGCTCTCGCATCAGGTCGATAGCGACGTACGTTGACCCAGTGATTGCGGCGCCGAGCGCGATGAGCGGCACAATGCTGTATAGCGCGCCGTCGTGGGTTACGGCGTAGATCAAATTACCGAGCACGATGTCCAACACCAGCATGAACAAGATCGGTAACACGAGCGCCGCGATGACGGTGAGGAAGTCGCGCGCCCACCGACTGAGCAACCGCTTGGTCTGTAGCCAAGTATGCGAAATCAATAGCCGGACAGGGCTGCTCGGATGCTGCGGAGGCGCAGCGGTAAAGGTGACTTCTTGAAGTGTCATAGCGATCATGGCCGCCTGGACAAGACGAAGATGGCTGAGGGCACCAGGATTACCAAAAAACCGAACAGCCACGCCAACGTCGGCGCCATGACTGGCCAGGTCACCGGAATCACCGTCTTGGTGGTATCGCCGGCCAGCGCTCGCAGTGACATCACGAACTGGGAGATCGGTTGGTTGCGGACAAACGGATGGATCCAACGAGGAAACAGCTTCACGGGCATGAGACCGACGGAGAGCAGCCCGAAGATCAAAATTGGCAGGGTCAGCAGGGGCAGCATTGCGTCGGGATTCCTGCTAGCTGTGCCAGCTAGGTCAGCGGCGAATGACAACAACGCCCCGATCACCATCACCAATACCAAAAAACCGATGATATGCAAGGGACCGTGGTGGAACCGAAATCCGAACGCGTAGCCAGCGCCCAACGCTACCGCCAAACCAATAGCGCAGCGGTACAAGGCCACTGACACGCGGGCCAGCACCGGCGTCAACGGAGCGATCGGCATATAGGCGAACCGCCGATTGATCCCTAGCTGGGAGTCAACTGCCGCTCGAAAGGCCGACCCGATGGCCGCGAACGCGACGGCCTGCAGCGTGACCAAGGGCGTGATGTACTGCCCGAGGCTGCTGGCCACACCTGAGCTGCTGCCACCGACGAAGTGGTTCCACGGTATCGAGAACGGTATGTAGAAGCCCACCATGAAAACCACCGGCGCGCCCACCGTGGTGAGTACCTCACCGTTGCGCTGGCCCACCATGAAGCGCATCACGAGCACCCACCACTGCCGTAGCGTCGACAGGTGTGGCTGTGGTCCTTTGAAGATCGCGGTCCGGGCCGCAGCTAGGGCTGGGGCGCTCATCGCAATGCCCCCGAAGCCAGGTCTAGGTGGCTCAGCGAGTGGGCCTCGCTGGGATCGGTGGTCATGGAAAGGAATACGTCATCAAGCGATGGCCGGCGTAGCGCGATATCGGCGAGCTGAATACTCGCCTCGTCGAGCCGACGCGCGGCCTCAATGAGCGTGCGGGTGCCGTCTGGCGCCGGCAGTGTGATCCGGTCTGATTCCGGGGTCAGACTGGCCCTGCTTTGCTCGGGCAACAGCGAACCGAGCGCCGCGACGACGGCGTCCAGATCTCTCACATTTCGCGGCACGATTTCGCAGAATGTGTCGCCAGCGCGGTGCTTGAGTTCATTTGCGGTGCCCTGCGCGATGATCCTGCCGTGATCGATCAGGATGATCCGGTCGCTGAGTGCATCGGCCTCTTCGAGATACTGCGTGGTCAACAACGTCGCGATGCCGACCTTCTTGAAGCTGGCGACGAGTTCCCAAATAGCTTGCCGGCTCCTCGGATCCAGCCCCGTGGTGGGCTCGTCCAAGAACGCCACCTGGGGCGCAACCACCAATCCGCACGCAATGTCGATCCGTCGGCGCATCCCGCCGGAGTACGTGCTCACCGCCCGCTTTGCGGCCTGCACGAGGCCAAATTGCTCGAGGAGTTCTTGCGCTCGAGCGCGTGCCGCGGATTTACTTAGCCCGCACAGACGACCGAACAACATCAGGTTCTGCTCGCCGGACAGCGCGTCGTCGACGGCCACCTGCTGTCCGGTGACCATGATCGAGCGGCGCACACCGGCTGGCTCGGTAGCGACGTCGTAGCCCGCGACGGTCGCCGAGCCTCGATCCGGCCGGGTCAGGGTCGACAAGATGTCCACCATGGTCGTCTTGCCTGCCCCGTTCGGGCCCAGCAGACCAATCACTTCGCCGCGGCCCACCTCGAAACTGACGTCTTCCAGGGCCACTATCTTGCCCTTGCCGTAGGTCTTGCGAACCCCTCGAACCGTCACCGCTAAGTCGTTGTTCCGCATCAAATCCTCCTAGCTCACATCTAGGCTGGACAGGTCCACCAGAGCGCCTGCTTCTGGCTCGCCGACCGTTTCGCTGGCGTCTGGCTCGGCCGCAATGGCCTCTTGGATCAGCTCGCTCAGCGCGAGCGGGAAGGTCCGCGCCAGCTTGTCTGCGGTTGCCGCGGGTATGCGGCGGGTGTCGTACCACCAGTCGAGATGCAGTGCGCCGCCGGACCGATACGCCCGGAGTTCGATAGCGTGGCCGAGACCGGGGATCGTCTCGCGCACCGGCATCGTCATGTCGGGGTCAAATTGTGCTGGAGTATCGACGGACGGTACGTCCGGAATCACGCCCGCGTAGCGGAAGTGGATGTCGGGTGCGGGTTGGGCACCCAGCAGGTGTCCGGTGGGTGCGTAAAGATACCGCAGTAGCCCATATCCAATTCCGTAGTGCGGAACGGACTTAAGAGTGTTGTGAACGGTGTCGAGTTGCTGGAGCGCCGCCGCGCCCTGGCCGTTGGTGCATGCCAGCGCAACCGGGTAGTACGTGGTGAACCAGCCGACTGTTCTATGCAGGTCGACGTCCGGCCGCAGCACCGAGCGTCCCTCGCCCTCGAGCTCCACGGCGACCACGCCCTCACCTACGGTTTGGGCGATTGTCCGGCCGAGGGCGGCTAGCAGGATCTCTTGAATCGACCGCCGGAACCTGCGTCGGGCGTCATCGAGCTCAGATGTCTGCTCGCCGCTCAGCAGGCATGACGACTTGGCCAGATCATCGGCCCGCGGCGGCTGCAGGAGCTCCGCGTTCGGGCCGGAATCAGTCAACCAGGTGGTGACCTGGGTGGCATTCTCGATCCAGAAGGAGCGCGTGCCGACAGCCGCCGGATGCGTCGCGAGGGCCGCGCAGCGCAGCGACCACTCCCGCCACCCGGTAGTGACCGGTTCCAGCGTGATCGTGTCGCCTGCCAGCCGCTGCCCGAACGCTGTGATGATATCTGTCCCGAGGATTTGGCGGGATGCGTCGTCTGCGACCAGCTTTTGCAGGCCCAGACCCAGGTAGTGGCGCCCGCCGTGAGCGCCAGTGATGTGCACGGCAGTCAGTGGCGCGTCCGAGAACTCTTGGTTGGCAATCAGTTCGGCCACGATATCGGTCACCGCGGCCCGCTCCTCAGGGCTTCCGGCGGCGAGGTTATCGGGCAGTGACCGGGTCGCGAGCGCGCTGAATTCACCAGCCGGTGCGATGTGCTGTTCCCACATTCCGGAGCGATCGATGAGGCGCAGGCGCAACGCGTCGTGGTGCCCGACCACCGCGGTGAGTACTGCTCGAATGTCCTCCGTAGTGACTTTGGGGTCCAGGACCAGGAGCAGCGGGACGCGCCAGCGCCTGGTGTCGCGCATCCCGCGGTCCAGTAGGTAAGCGATGTTCGGCAGAATTGGTGGATTCACCTCAGCTGAGGGGGGTTTCGCCAAACCACTTGCCGCGAACGAGGCGTCGACGGCGGCTGTCAGCGCGGCCAAGGTTGGGTACTCGTAGAGGTCCTGCGGCGTGATGGTGAGGCCTTGGTTGGCGGCGCTCATCGCGATGCTGATCGCCATCAAGGAGTCGCCGCCCATGTCGAAGAAGTTGGCGTTTCGATCGATGGAGCTCACACCCATACACTGCTGCCAGATGCCTCGCAAGGTGGTCTCGGTCTGCGACTCTCCATCACGCGGCGCATCGACGGCGGCAAGTTCCCCAGAGCCGGCCGAGGTGGGGACCGGTGAGCCGTTGTTCGCGGCGGGAACCGGCGACCAGACCGTGTGCTTGGGCTCAACCCAATGCCGTTGACGGGCAAACGGATAACCGGGCAGGGAAACCAGTTGCGGCGCAGCGCCACGCCGCGGCGTCCAGTCGACTTCGATTCCGGCTGACCAAAGTTCACCCAGTGCGCGCAGGAAGGTATCGCGGTCATCGGCGTTCTGAATTGGGTGGCGCATAAGCCGAACCGCACGGTGGGCGTCAGACCACTTCGGGTGGCGGATCGCCGAACCGGTCAGGCTGCCGCCGGGACCGACCTCGATGAGGATTCGACCCGGATCTGATAGCACCACGTCCAATTCGTCGGCGAACCTGATCGTTGAGCTGATTTGACGCGTCCAGCTGGCCGGGTCGGTTACCTGCTGCTCGGTCATCCATGTTCCGGTGAGGTTGCTCAGCAACGGTGTGCTCGGAGGGCGCAGCTGCTGTCGGGACAGGAAGTCCTGGAATTCCGGCAACATCGGATCCATTGCGCTGGTGTGGAAGGCGTGGGTGGCGCGCACCCGCCGTACCGGTATCCCGGCCTCGTCCAGGAGCTGGCCGAACGCGCGAATCTGGTCCTTGGGTCCGGCGACCACGCAGTTGCCGGGATCGTTGACCGCGGACACCTCGACGCCTGGCGAGAGATACTGCGCGACGTCCTCGGGGCCCACTGCGACTGCGACCATGGCGCCCGCGGGCGACTCATGCATTAGGCGGGCCCGCAACGACACTGTCTTGATCGCTGTCTGCAGGTCGAACACTCCGGCCAGGGTGGCCGCAATGTATTCACCGGTGCTGTAACCGAGGTACGCCCCGGCGCGCACACCGTAGCTGTCGACCAACTTCGCCAGCGCGTATTCCACGGTGAACAGCGCCGGTTGCGAACGGTCAATCCGCTCTAGATCGGTTGCGGTGCCACCGAATATCTCGGCGTGCAGGTCGATACCCATCTCGTCGCGGAATCCCGCCGCGCAGGTGTCGAAGTGTTCGGCGAAAACCGGCTCGGTGTCGTAGAGACCTTTCGCCATTCCGACGTGCTGGGCACCCTGCCCGGGAAAGAGGAATACGACGCGGTCTACGACCAATCCGGCGTTTTCGGCGCTGCCGGCGGATTCGCCGACAAAGACGTTGTCGTGTTCGGCTGCCCGCAGCACCTTGACGGCATGCTCGCGGTCGTGCACGACCGCGGCCATGGTGACGTTGTGCTTGCGGCGCCGGGTAAGCGTGTAGGCGGCGTCAGCTAGGTCCGGCCCATCTGATCTTTCCAGCACGCTGGCCAGAGCGGCGCGCGATTCCCCAAGCGCCGCAGCCGTTTTGGACGATAACAGCAGCACTTGCGGGCCGGCCGGCGCAGGGTGAGCAGGAGCGGCTGGGGCTTGTGCTGGGGCCTGCTCTAAGACGACGTGCGCGTTGGTGCCGCCTACCCCGAACGAGCTCACCCCGGCCCGCAGCACACCGTCGGACTCCCATGGGCCGTACTTGCTTTGCACGACGAAGGGGCCCTGGTCCAGCCGCAGTTCCGGGTTCGGGCTGGTGTAGTGCAGCGTTGCGGGAATCGCTTGGTTCTTCAGGCACAGAATGGTCTTGATCAGACCGGCGATTCCGGCGGCGACTTCCAGGTGGCCGATATTGGACTTGACCGACCCCAAGATGCATGGGCCCGGCCGGGGCGTCTGCGATACCTCGAATGCCGTTCGAAGCCCTTGGATTTCGATGGGATCACCGAGCGGGGTGCCGGTGCCGTGGCACTCGACATAGCTGATGGTCGAGGGATCGACGCCGGCCACCGCATGGGCTTCGGCGATGACGTCGGCTTGGGCGGCCGGATTAGGCGCTGCGTAACCCATCTTCGCCGATCCGTCGTTGTTGATCGCCGATCCGCGGATGACGGCGTGAATGCGGTCGCCGGCGTCGATAGCGGCCTGCAACGGTCGCAGGGCTACCATCGCGACACCGCTGCCGAAGACCGTGCCGTCGGCCCGCACGTCGAAGGGCCGGCAGTGACCGACTGCCGACACCATCGATCCCGGCGAGTTCCAGTAGCCGACACGGTGCGGGATGCACAGCGACGACCCGCCGGCCAGGGCCAGGTCGCATTCGCCGGACAGCAGGCTCAGGCAGGCCAGGTGAACAGCGACCAGCGACGAGGAGCACGCCGTTTGCACCGCGATGCTCGGGCCGCGCAGGTCAAACGCATGCGATATCCGGGTGGCCAGGAAATCCTTGTCGTTCTGCAGGAACAGGCTGAACTGGTCGAAGTTGAGTCCCTCGGCCAGCACGGCGTTCGGGTCGCGATGCGACAGCAGGTTGTGCAGCAGGTAGCCGCTGGGTGAGCTGGTTCCGTACACGCCGATCGAGCCGTCGAACTGGGCGGGGTCGCAGGCCGCGTCCTCGAGCGCATGCCAGGCGCACTGTAGGAACAGCCGGTGCTGTGGGTCGAGGACCTGCGCCGCCAGCGGCGGCAGGCCAAAGAAGTCGGCGTCGAACTCGTCGATGCCGTCGAGTAGCGGTGCACGACGCACATACGCCGGATCGGCCAGGGTCTTGTCGCTGACCCCGGAATTGCGCAGCTCCTGCTCGGATAGGGTGACGATCGACTCTTTGCCGCGCCGAAGATTGCTCCAGAACGCCGCAACGTCGTTGGCGCCAGGGAATTTTCCGGCCATGCCGACGACGGCGATCGCGTTGTCGGGGATGCTCACAGCTGTTGTCCTCGTTTCCGCCGCATCGCGGCTCCCTGTCGCGCCGCAGCGCGCTGCTGCGCGCGGTCGCGCACCGTGGCCATGCTTTTCAGGTTTTCCAGCGCCGGATCGGGTCCCGAGAGCCCGAGCTGGCGCGTTAGGTCGGCAGTCAGGTCTTGCAGGGACGCGCCCTGCAATATCAGTGCCACCGGCGGCTCCACGCCGAAGTCCGCCCGTGCGCCGTTGCGGATGCGCACCGCCATCAGGGAGTCCAGTCCCAGTTCGGTCAGCGGCCGGGCGGGATCGACAGCCGATCGGTCAGCGTAGCCCATCACGGCCGCGATGCGCGCGCACATCCGCTCAGTGACTACCCGCTGGGCTTCCGTCGGGTCGAGGTCGGCCAGCGAATCGGGCCCGCCCCAGTCGCCGAGGTCGCCCGAGAAGTCCAGCTCCTCGACCACCCGGGTGAAATAGCTGATGCCGCGGATCTCCGGGAACGCAACCAGAGCCCGATCGGCGCGTAGCCGGGCAACGCCGGTGCGTGGCCGGTCGGCCGCCAGCAGCGCGTCGAGCGCCTCGATGCCTTCCGCTGGAGTGATGGTATCGAGGACGCTGCCCACCAAGGCCTGGGCGACGCCTACCTCCGACCATGGCCCCCAGTTGATCACCGCCGCTGGCAGGCCCGATGCCCGGCGCCAGGTGACCAACGCGTCCAACCACGCGCTGGCGCATGCGTAAGCTGCTTGCCCTGGAGAGCCCAAAAGCGAAGCAACGGAGGAGAATCCAAGCCACCAGTCAAGCTCACAGTTGGCGCTGGCATAGTGCATCCGCAGCGCTCCGGCCGCCTTGGGCGCCCACACCCGCTCCAGGTTGTCTCGGCTCATGGAGAACATCAGGCTGTCTTCGATGACGGCTGCGGCGTGCACCACGCCGCGTAGCTGACCGCCTGCTTGTCCGGCCGCCTCGATGAGACCTTCCGCGACGCCCGGCGCTGCCACGTCGCCGGGGATAACCACGACTTCGGCGCGGCTCTCCAACTGGGCTAGAACCTTGCGCTGCTCATCGTTGGGCTCGCTGCGGCCATTGAGGACCACCCGCCCGGCTCCGCGGTCGACCAGCCAGGTGGCCACCACCAAGCCGAGCCCGCCAAGACCACCGGTGACGACGTACGACGCTCCTGGACGCACCACCGGGTGGCGTTGTTGCGCATCGAGAGTGGCGCGTGACAGCCGTTCGACGAGCCTGCGGTCACCCCGCCACGCGATCACATCGTCATTGCCCGCGTCCTGCAGTTCGGCGGCCAGCGCGGCCAGCGGGTCTGGCGTGACATCAAGGTCGACCAGGGTGGCGCGCATGTCTGGATGCTCGAAGGCCAGGGCGCGCACCAGCCCCTTCAAGGAGGCCGTCGCGGGGGCGCCCGGCTCGTGTTCGTGAACAGAAAGTCCGCCGTCGGTGACTACCCACAACCGCGGCGATCGGCCATGCCAGGTGCCGACGACCGCACGAACGACGGTGGTGATGGACCACACCGTGGCGCGCGCGGCGACCAGCCCGTCGTCCAGTCCGGTTGAGGCGCTGGAGACGAAGACCACCACGCCAGCAGGGGGGTGCTCGGGGTCACCGGCCGTGTCGGCGAACGCGCCCAGCACCGCCGATTCGTCGTGCAGATCGGCGATGTGCACCCGCCGCATCGGCGAGCGCCACCGCTCGGCGAACTGCTCGGCCATTAACCGGGCTGAGCTGTCCACGGTCGCGTCGGCGAGTACCAGCCAACTGCCGGGTGCCGCGTCGGTACTGGGCTGGCTGGTGATCGGGTTCTCTATCCATTCGGCATCGAAGATTTTTTGCGTCAGCGGTAGTGGTACCGCGCGGCGTTCGACGCGTCGCAGGTAAATGCCGTCGACCTCAGCCGCTACCTGGCCGGTGTCGTCGATCAAGACGATCTTGCCCAGCTTGCCGGCACCACCGTCGAGGGTCGTTAGGTGCGCACGGCACCGGGCGTGCCGGCCGATGTCGCGGTACAGCCGAATCGTCTCAAACGAGACCGGCAGGTAGCTGGCTTCGGCTGACCCCGCCACGTCAGCGTCGGGTATGGCGGCCCCGACGCTTTGCAGTGCCGCGTCCAGCACGGCCGGGTGCAGCCGGTATCCGGGATGCCGCGGAGCCTCGTCGGGCAGCGTTATCTCGGTTTCCGCCGAGCCGTCGGGCAGCCGCGCTATGCGGGTCAATGCCGCAAAGGCCGGACCGTGGTGTTGGCCGGTCTGGCGCAGCAGGGCGTAGAAATCGGCCGGCGACACGGTCACCGGGTTGGATGTGCCGGGTGCCTGCTGGTAGGTCCGCGCAACATCACGCGCTGCTTGTCCGACCCTGGCCGTGGCGTGCCGACGGAACTCGCCATTGGGGCAGCGGGAATAGACCTCGACGCGAATGTTGGCGTCCCCGTTGCGAATCAACTGTGTCGTTAGTTGGGTGTGGCCGTCCAGGGGAAGCATCTGCTCCACCTCGAACTGGTTGATCACGACGGCGTCAGCGGCGATGGCGAGCGCTTCGCTCGCGGCCGCCAAGACGATCTCGGCAAACCCCGCTGCCGGCATAATCGGTTGGCCGAATACTTTGTGGTCGCCCAGCCAGGGGGATACGTCGGTGCCGACGTCGGCCCGCCAGACGTGGTTTCCGCCGCTGGGCATCTCGATGTGCGCGCCCAGCAGCGGGTGGGTGGCGGCCAGCTCGGAGTGGGCCGAACGATCCGCGACCCAGAATCGGTCGTGCTGCCATGGTGTGGACGGCAGGTCCACGAGGCGACCGTCGGCGCCGTTCGAGGCGGCGGCCCCGACTTTGGCGAGTTGGCCGTGAAAGGACAGGATCTGGTCTTGGTCGCGGGTCATGGTCCCCGTGACGCTGTGTGTACCTGACGCGTCCACGCTGTCGGTGATCGCGTGCGTGAGCAAGGGATGCGGGCTGATCTCGACAAAGGCCTGATGCTGGGCACTGGCGGCGGCGACGGCCTGACGGAATCGCACCGGATTACGCAAGTTGGCCGACCAATAGTCGGCATCCAGCACCGGTCGGGAGTCCTCGAAGGTGGTGGTGAAGAACGGGATGTTGGGCGGCTGCGGGGCTATATCCGCCAGCGCGCTGCGTAATTCGGGCAGAATCGGGTCGATGATCGGGTGGTGCGAGGCCACGTCAACCTCGACGCGGCGCGCCAACCGGTTTTGTGCTGCCACCGCCGCAATCACCGCGTCGACCGCGTCCGGCGGCCCGGCGATCACCGACTGATGCGGCGATGCGTACACCGCCAACGACACCTGTGGATAGTCGGCGATCAGCGCCTCGGTGGCGTCGGCGTCCAGCTCGAGCAGCGCCATGGCCCCCTGGCCGGACAGGCGCGCCATCAGCCGCGACCGGGTGGCGATCACCCGCAAGCCCTGCTCGGGTGTCAACGCTGCGGCCACCACCGCGGCGGACACCTCACCCATCGAATGCCCGATCACCGCATCCGGTGTCACGCCGTAGGATCGCCACAATTCGGTCAGCGCCAACTGCATCCCGACCAGCACCGGCTGGATGCGGTCGATGCCCACCACCTCGTCACCGTCGAGCAGCGTCTGCTGTAGCGAAAAGCCAACCTGGGCAACGAATGTCGGCTCCAGCTCGGCAATCGCCTTGGCGAATGCCGGCTCGTCGGCCAGCAGCTGCCGGCCCATGCCGGCCCATTGCGCGCCCTGCCCCGAATAGACGAACACCCGGCCGGAGCCGCCTACCCGCTGATCACAATCCACCACCCCAACGCGCTGCTGTCCGGCCGCCAGCGCTCGCAACCCCGCGACCGCCTCCGCGCGATCACGCGCGACCACGGTGGCAAACTTGGCGTGCCGGGTCCGGTGCTGGCTCAGCGTGTGTGCCACGTCGGCGAGCGGCGCGCCCGCGCCCGGCCCCGCCAACCAGTCGGCCAGCGTCGCGGCCATGGCGGCCACCCGTTGCGGCGTCTTGCCCGACACCCTCAGGGCCGAAACATGCGGGGCCCCAACAGCTGCCGATGCGGGTGTGTCCGGGGCCTGCTCGATCACGATATGCGCATTGGTTCCGCTGAGGCCGAACGACGACACCGCTGCGCGCCGCGGACCCGTGGCCGCCGGCCACGGCCCGCTCTCGGTGGGCACGAACAGGCGCGTCGCCGACGCGTCGATGGCCGGGTTCCATCGAGTGAAGTGCAGATTGCGTGGAATCTCACCGTGCCGCACCGCCAGCACCGCCTTGATGAATCCCGCCACACCGGCCGCGGCCTCCAGATGGCCGATGTTGGTCTTGACCGATCCCAAAGCGCACGAGCCGGCGCCCTGGCTCTTATCCAGGCCGTAGGTGGCCGCCAGCGACTCGAACTCGATAGGGTCACCCAATATTGTTCCGGTGCCGTGTGTTTCGACATAGTTCACGCTGTCGGCGGTGACGTCGGCCAGTCGCAGGGCGGTGGTGATCACGTCGCGTTGCGCCAACGCATTCGGTGCGGTCATGCCGTTGGACCGACCGTCTTGGTTGGTTGCTGAACCGCGGACCACCGCCAGCACCCGATTCCCATCGCGTTGCGCGTCGGCCAAGCGTTTGAGCACCACCACCCCACAGCCCTCGCCGCGCACGAATCCGTCCGCCTTTGCGTCGAAGCTGTTGCAGCGCCCCGTCGGCGACAGCGCCGACCACTTGGACAACGCGATCGCGGTGAAGGGCGACAAGGTGAGCTGCACCCCGCCGGCCAATGCCACGTCGGTCTCGCGCAGCCGTAGGCTCTGACACGCCAGGTGGATCGCCACCAGCGACGACGAACATGCGGTGTCCACCGCGACGGCCGGACCACGCAGGCCTAACAGGTATGAGATCCGACCGACCGCCGCGCAGTGCGGGGTTCCGGTGCTCAGGTACGCGTCGATGTCGGCTCTGCGCTCGATGTTGACGATGGTGTAGTCCCACGACGACAGCCCCATCAGCACGCCGGTCCGGCTGCCGCTCAGGGAATCCGGTGGAATGCCGGCGTGCTCGAGTGCTTCCCAGGCCACTTCGAGCAGCATCCGGTGCTGCGGGTCCATTGCCACGGCTTCGCGCGGGGTGATGCCGAAGAAGTCGGCGTCAAATGCGTCCACGTCGGGAACGAAGCCGCCCCATTTCGTGGTCATCCGCCCTGATGCCGACGGGTCCGGGTCGTAAAACGTGTCGGCATCCCAGCGGTCCGGCGGCACCTCGCTGATGGTGTCCACGCCGTCCACCAGCAGCTGCCAAAAGCTCTTCGGGCCAGTGGCATTTCCCGGGAAGCGGCAACCGATGCCCACCACCGCTACCGGCTCGGCGATGTCGGTGGGGAAGGCTGTCCCGGCCCGGACCAGCTCGCGGGCCAGGGCTGCCCTCGCGTTCGGCGACAGTTGAGCTGCGCGCTCTGCCAGGCTGGTCATGACTCGCCTTTCGTGGCGGCTTCCAGCTCGCTGGCTTCGACCAGATCGGCGAGCAAATCCATCTCCTCGTCTGACAATTCGGCTTCCGCCTCGGATGTCGGCAGCGCAGCGGCCGGCGCGGCGTAGTCCATTCGCTCGCACAGGGCGCCGGCCAGGTCGGTGATTGTCGGGTAGGCCCAGACCAGCGCCACCGGCAACGTGATGCCCAGGCTCGACTCCAGCCGGTTTCGCAGTTCCAAGCCCATCAGCGAGTCGAGACCCAGCGTCTCCAGCGGCCGGTCGTGGTCGATGGGATCGCTGCTGCGCAGTACCCCGCGGATCTCGTCGGCGATGGCGGCTGCGAGGCGTCCTGGACGTTCGGCCGGGTCGAGTGCGTCCAGCTCTGCTCGAATCTTGCCCCCGCCGCTTCTCTGCACGGCGGCCGAGTCGTGCAGCTCGGCGAACAACGACGAACCCGCCACCGCGGGGAAGGATTGGAACCACTGCCGCGCGTCCAGGCTGAACACTCCGGTGCGGGCGCGATCGGCGGCCAGCACCGTCTGCATCGCGGCCAGGCCTTGCTCGGCGGTGATCATTGATACGCCGAGATCGGCGAAGAACTGGGCACGCCCGACTTCGGCCCACGGGCCCCAGTTGATGCCAACCGCGGGCAGCCCCAACGAACGGCGATGCGCGACCAGCCCGTCGACCCATGAGTTCGCCGCGGCGTAGGCGCCCTGGCCGGGCGTGCCGAGCAGCGCGGCGGCCGAGGAGAAAACCAGCCACCAATCCAGGTCCAGGTGAGCGGTGGCCTGATGCAGCCGCCAGCTGCCGGTGACCTTCGGGGCGAACACCCGACGGGCGGCGGCATCGGTCATGTTCAGCACGATCTCGTCGGCCAGCACCATGGCGCTGTGCAGCACACCGGCCAACCGGAATCCGGCGTTGTGGACCGCGTGCACCAGCTGCTCGGCCGTGCCGGGCTCGGCGATGTCGCCGGTGACCACCTCGATCCGGTGGCCCGCGGCGTTCAGCTCCGCGATGGCGGCCGCAACGTCGTCGCTGGGAGCTGAGCGTCCGTTCAGCACAATCAATCCCGCGTCTTGCGCGGCCAGCCAGCGCGCCACGACGAAACCCAGACCGCCCATGCCGCCGACGATGAGGTAGCCGCTGTCGCGGCTGACCAGCGGCTGCGGCGGGGGCGACGCGACCGCCTCGATGTTGCCGTTATCCGGGATGGCGATAACGATCTTGCCGGTGTGCTTACCCGAGGCCATCAACCGGAATGCGTCGGCCGCGTCGAGCAGGCCGAACTCGGTGACCGGCAGGACCTCAAGCTTGCCCTCCGCAACATGCCCCAGGATGTGTTGCAGCAGTTGGCGGTACTTCGCCGGCTGCAGCTTCAGGTTCAGGTCGAGGTCGACCACGGCGAACGACGCGCTTTTCGCCAGCGCCGCCAAACCCAGGTTGGCATCGGCGTAGACGTCTTTCTTGCCCAGTTCGATAAACCGCCCGCCGGGAGCCAGGATCTGCACGCCGCGCGCAATCGCTTCGCCCGCCAGCGAATTGAGGATGACGTCGACACCGTAGCCGTCGGTGAGCTCCAGGATTTCGTCGGCGAACTCGACGCTGCGCGAATCTCCGACGTACTCGACACCGAGCCCGGACAGCATCTCGCGTTTGGTATCCGAGCCGGCTGTGGTGTAGATGCGGGCCCCGCGCATCTTAGCGATCGACACCGCCGCCATCCCGACACCGCCAGTGGCGGAATGGATCAGCACGCGCTCGCCCGGGGCCAGCCGCCCCACCTCGCACAGCGAATGCCAGGCGGTGAGATAGGCGACCCCAAACGTGGCCGCCTCGTTGTCGGGCAGCTCGTCGGGAATGGGGACAACAAGATCGGCGATCGTCCCCAGGTGAGTTCCGAATGTGCCAGGCCCAAAAGCGATTACGCGCTGCCCGATCTCGACGGAGTCTACCTCGTCGCCGATGGCCGTTACATAGCCCACACACTCGCCACCGATCACCGGCGCGGCGCCGTCAAGTCCCGGATATACGCCCATCGCCTTGAGCACATCGCTGAAGTTGAGCCCCGCGGCGACGACGCGGACCTCGACCTGATCGGCGTGCGGTCGGAGTCGTTTCACCTCGTGGACACGTAGCGCGTCCAGCCGTCCCGGCTGATCGATCTGCAGCCGTACCGATCCCCCAGCAGGCCCCGTGCTATCGAGGTGCACGACGGTGCGGCGCGATTCGGTGGCGAGGTCGCCACTGGCCGTGGTGGGCGCGGGCACTAGCCGGTTGAGATAGCGTTGCCCGTCCCGGTAGGCGACCTCGTCGTGGTCGGAACCGGCGAGCAACTCCTCGGTCAGGTTGGCAAGCGAGCCGGTGCCATCCGGCTCGATGTCGACGAGCGTGGCTTTCAGCTCCGAGTGCTCGAACGTCAACACCCGTGCGATTCCCCGCAATTCGGTCTGTGCCAAGGTGACCGACTCGGACGGTTCGAGCTGCTGGGCGCCGCGGGTGACGATCCACAGCCGTGGGCTCTTCCGAGTACCCATCCGGGTCACGGTCTCGACGACACGGGCAAGCAGCAGCGTACGAGCCTGCGCCAACTCCAGTTGAGCCTCGTCCGGCAATGACTCGTCGCTCGCCCGGGGCGGACCGACGACCACGATTCCGTCCCAACTACTGTCGGCTCGGGTGATCACCGCGCGCAGCTGCGCATCGTCGTGGATAGGCGCCAGCTCGACGTCAGCCACGATTTCGGACAAGCGGTCACGCAGCGCGGGCAGCAGCGGGTCGCCGGCGAGATCGCCGATCAACAACAAGCCGCGTGGCGCATCGGCCGTTGTCTGCAGCGGCGCCGGCTCCCACTGCAGCGTGAACATACGATCACCGAGTTCTGTTGCGCCGGAACTGGATCCAAGCACGGCCATCTCGACTTCATCGACGACGAGGAGCGGTTGGCCATCCGGATCGGTCAGGACCACCGCGCCCACGAGCCGGCCATCGGTCGCGGCCAGCGAGCCAACCGCCCAGACGCCGCGGGTGATATCGCCGTACACGTGCACGCCCGCGTAACGCACTGGCACTACTATGGCCGAATTTGACGATGGGGTTTGGCGGGCAGTCTGCCCGCCCGCCAGGTCGGTCGCCATCCGGGTAGCACCCAATGTCTGCAACGCAATGTCCATCATCACCGGGTGCAGCAAGAAGTCGCGGGAGCCTGTTCTGGCCGACGACGGTAGCCGCACTTCGGCACTGGCCGCGCCGGATTGTGCGACGGCGAGCCCGACGATGCCTTGAAACGCCGGTCCGTGCTGTTGGCCGGCGCCGCGCAGTCGCTGATACAGCTCGTCGGGGTCGAGCTCGTCGGCCACATCGGGACGGGCCACCGCAGTTTGCGCATGGTCGCCCGCGCGGGCGACCGCGGCGGTGGCATGGGTAGTCCACCCGGACGAGCCATTGCGCGAGCGTATTTCGACGTGGCAGCGCTGCTCGCCGCCGGTGAGGGTGGTAACGAGAGTGGTGCCTTCGGTCACGTGCAACATCTGGTGCAGGTCGAGTTCGTCGATCATCCAGGGCTGCTCGACGCCGAAGGCGTCCGTTGCCGCGGCCAGGGCAATTTCGGCGTAGGCGGCGCCGGGCAGCACCACCAGATCGTCGATGACGTGATCGGACAGCCACAGTAGGTCTGGGGTGAGCTCGCTTTCCCAGATCCGGTTGCCGGTGGTGGGATCGGTGACACCTAGGCCAAGCAGCGGGTGAGTGTCTGCCCGCCGGTATGCGGCCGATGTGGTATCGACCCAGTGGCGGCTGTGCTGCCACGGGGTGGTTGGCAGGACGGGGTGTGGTTCGGGCGGGTGCGGGGTTTGCGGTGGACGGGCGGTGTGGGCGGTGTTGAGGTTGGTGTGAAAGGTGACAGTGTCGTCAGTGTCGCGTTGCAGCGTGCCGACGCTCAGATAGTTGCCCGCGTCGTAGCTGCTGTTGAGGGTGTCGCTGATGGAGTGCGTCAACAACGGGTGGGCGCTGATTTCGATGAAGGTATGGTGATCGGCTCCCGCGCGCGTAATGGCCTGCTGGAAGCGCACCGGGTTGCGCATGTTGGTCGCCCAGTGCGCGGCATCGAAGACAGGGCATGCGTCCAGGTCGGCGTAGGTGGTGGAGATGATCGGGATGGTGGGCGGCTGGGGGGTGAGATCGGCCAATTCCGAACGCATCTGAGGTTGCAACGCGTCCATGGCCGGATTGTGCGGAGCCACTTCGATGTTGACGCGGGCGGCAAAGCCGTCCTGTCGGCGCACGGTGGCGATGAGCTCGTCGATCTGTGCCGGTGGCCCGGAAATCACGGTTTGCCGCGGTGAGGCATAGACACCCAAGCTGACCTGCGGGTAGTCGGCGATGAGCGCTTCGGTCTCGGTGGCGTCCAGTTCCAGCAGCGCCATCGTGCCTTGCCCGGACAGTGAGGCCATCAGCCGCGCCCGGGTCGCGGTAACCCGCAACCCCTCAGCCGGTGTCAGCGCACCGGCCACCACGGCAGCGCCTACCTCACCCATCGAGTGGCCGATCACCGCATCGGGCTGCACCCCGTAGCAGCGCCACAGCGCGGTAAGCGCCAGCTGCATGCCGATCAGGCCCAGCTGGATCTGCTCAATACCGACCAGCTCGGTGCCGCCGGCGATCACGTCTTGCAGCGAAAACCCGGCGTGGGCAACGAAATCGGGCTCGAGGGCGGCGATAGCTTCGGCAAAGGCCGGCTCGTCGGCCAGCAGCTGGCGGCCCATTCCGGCCCACTGCGATCCGCGCCCGGAGTAGACGAACACGATGCCCGCTCCGATGGCAGTGTCGTGCGGGGCCACCACGCCGGGGGCCGGCTGGCCGCTGGCCAGCGCACGCAGCCCGGCGATCGCCTCGGGGCGGTGCCGCGCCACTACGGTGGCGAACTTGGGTTGCCGGGTCCGGTGATGGTTGAGCGTGTGCGCCGCATCAGCCAGCGCGACACCGGCGCCCGGGCCCTGCATCCAGTCGGCCAGCACCGACGCTGTCGCCGCGACGCGCTGCGCTGTCTTGCCCGACACCACCAAGGTCGATACCGCGGGATCTGGGCCTTGCCGCGGCTGCGCCACCAGATCGGGGGCCTGTTCGATGACCACATGCGCGTTGGTTCCGCTGACCCCGAACGAGGAGACCCCGGCGCGGCGGGGCCGACCGGTGGCCGGCCATGCCATGCCCTCGGTTGCGATGGCTAGCTGCGATACGGCTGCGCTGGCGTGCGGTGTGAGCTGGCGAAAGTTCAGGTGCCGCGGAATGTAACCGTTGTGCACGGCAAGCACGGCCTTCATCAGCCCGGCGACACCGGCGGCCGCTTCCAGATGCCCGACGTTGGTCTTCACCGATCCGATCACCAGTGCCGCGGAGTTCTCCCGTTCGTTGAAAACCTTGCTCAGTGAGTCGAGTTCGATCGGGTCACCCAGCGGTGTTCCGGTTCCGTGGGCTTCGACGTAGTCGATATCGGCAGCCGCCAACCGCGACGACGTCAAGGCGTTGCGGAGCAACGCCTGTTGCGCGGGCCCGTTGGGAACGGTGACTCCGCTGCTGGCGCCGTCCTGGTTGACCGCCGACCCGCGTATGACGGCCAGGATGCGGTTGCCGTCGCGTACCGCGTCTTCCAACCGCTTGAGCACCACCACCCCGGCGCCCTCGCCGCGGACATACCCGTCGGCGGCCGCATCGAAGGTCTTGCACTGGCCCTCCGGAGATAGCATCCCCCAGCGCGAGCATGCGATGCTCGGTCCCGGGCTGAGCAACAAGTTGGTGCCGCCGACCAAGGCCGTGTCGCTTTCCCGCGAGCGCAGGCTTTGGCACGCCAAGTGCACTGCCACCAACGACGACGAGCAGGCCGTGTCGATGACGACCGCGGGGCCGCGGGCCCCGAGAATATAGGCGAGCCGTCCGGCGGCGAAGTTCGCGGAGTTTCCGGTGGGGATGTAGGCGTCGAGATCCTCCGGACGCAACCGGCCCGCCAATGTCAGCATGTAGTCGTAGGCCGTGACGCCGACGAAAACCGCAGTCTGCGTCCCGCGGATGGTGTGTGCTGGTACGCCGGCGTTCTCCAACGCTTCGAAGGCAACTTCAATCAATAGCCGCTGTTGCGGGTCCATCGCGGCCGCTTCACGTGGCGATATCGAGAAGAACTCGGCGTCGAACTCATCGGGATCCCAGCCGGTGAGAAACCCGCCTTCGCGACTGCAGATCGTTCCGGGCACGCTGTGGTCGTCGGTGTAGAAGGCGTCGGCATCCCACCGGTCGGCGGGAACCCGCACGATGCCGTTTCGGCCTGCGCACAACAGATCCCAGAACTGCTCCGGACTGTTTACTCCGCCCGGGAAGCGGCACCCCATACCCACCACCGCGATCGGTTCGGTGCTGGCCTTCTCGGCGATGGCCAGGCGCGCGGTTAGGTCGTCGATCTTGCGGAGCGCCTCAGTGATGATCGCCCGGCGATCAGTTGTCGGGGTGCTCATCACGAACCTCGTAGTCTTTCCGAAAGTTGTTGCAACAACTCATCTTCACTGAACTCGTCGTACAGATCGTCGGCGGCCGGCTGGTCGCTTACTTCCAACAGCTCCGGCAGGGTGCCGGCCAAATAGTCGGTAAGGCTGTACACCGTCGGGTAGTCAAAGACGACCGAAGCCGGCAGATGCTCACCGAGGCTTTCCGACAGCGCCCGCTGCAGCGTCACGCTCATCAGCGAATCCATGCCGAGTTGGAAGAACCCGGCCGAGGGGTCGAGGGTTGCGGTGGCAGGCATTCCCATCACGGCGGCGGCCAAGGCCCCGACGCGGTCGAACAGCATGTCGTGGCGTCGTTCAGCCTGGCAGGTGCGCAGGGTCTTGCGGAACTCGCTTTCCGGCAGCGTGACATCGTCCGGCGCGGGCAGCACGTCGTCGACGATGCGCAGCGATCCACGCGTGCGGTAGGCAGCTGCCAGCAACGGCCAATCCGCGGCTACCACAACCGAATGCACCCCGGAGTCGGGACTCATCGCCAGCGGCAGCGCCCCGATAGCGACCTGGTCGTCCATGGGCAGTAGCCCGGAGCCAGCGCTGACTTGGCTGGCATCGTGTTCGGCATCTGCCAAGGACTTCCACAAGCCCCAGTCGACGACAGTGGCCGCCAGGCCCATCACCCGGCGGGCGTACGCCAGAGCGTCCAGGTAGCCGCTGGTTGCGGTGTAGTGGGCCAGCCAGCGTGAACCGGTCAGGCCCGAGATGGAGGAGAACATGACGAAGTGGCGCACCGGTGTTTTGACCGAGAGCCGGTGCAGCAGCGCGGCAGCGTCCAGTTTGGGGGCAAACATGGCTTGGACGTCGTCGTGGGTCATCTCGTGGAGCAGCACCGGCCGACCGGAAAAGGCGGCCAGAAAAACGCCCTCCAGCGGCGGCAAGTCGGCGCCGAACCGGTCGAAGAGCCGCGTCATGGCGGCCTCGTCGGTAGCATCGGCGGCCACCGTCACCAGGTTCTTTGCTGCTGCGGCAAGGCTTTCGGCTACCTCGGCCAGTCGGCTGCCGGGATTGCGCGACACCGCGACGATGGTCGTGGCTCCCATCTGGGCGAGCTGGCGGATCAGATGCGGCCCAATGTTGCCAGTAGCTCCGATCACCAGTTGGCTGGCGTCGGCGCTCAGCGCGACGGGTTCGGTTGGCACAGTTCGTCGCTGCAGCCGGGGCACGTGGCGGGTGCCCCGCCGATACACGACCTGATCCTCTTGGGCCGCGTCCTGCGCTGCGGACAGGACATGGCGCACCGCCAGTTCGGCGGGCAGCAAGTCGTCGAGATCGATAAGTCCGCCATAGATTTCGGGATGTTCCAGGGCGAGCGAGCGCCCCAGGCCCCACAGCACCGCATGCACCGGGTTGGCTCGATCCCCCTCCGAGACCGGCTGGGCGTTGCGGGTCGCGATGAACAACGTGGCCGGCGACTCGCTTGCGACCATCGCGGCAGCCAGCCGTCGCGTTGCGTCGAATAGGTGGTAGGCCTGCCCGATATCGAGAAGATCACCGGGGACCGCCGGTGCGTAGAGCACGTTGTCTACGCCGGTGAGCGCGTCAGATAAAGTCAGCTCACCGTCTTCCGAAAGTGCTGCCGGGGTGAGGGAATCGACCGCAACGTCTGGGCCGGCGACGCGGCGCATGGCCGTGGAAATTCCGGTGTCTGCGATCACGAGCCAGGTCGCGGTGCTGGGCGTGTCGGCGTCGGGGGCTGGGCGGGCCGGCCAGTTTAGCTGGTAGTACCAGTCGGCCAGCGGATCGCCATCGGAGTTCTGTTGCGCGGCCAGACGTGGTAGAGCTGCTGCGTCGGCGGGACCGGTGCTGATCCAGTGCCGGGTGTGCTGCCATGGGGTGGTGGCGATCCGCGGGCGCGGCTCGGGCGGATGCGGCGTCTGCGGCGGGTGCGCGGAGTCGACGCAGTAAAGGTTGCAGCGGAAGGTCACGGTATCGTCGGTATCGCGTTGCAGCGTACCGATGGTCGTGTAGGTCCCGCCCCGGTGCGCGTCTTCCACAGTGTCGCTGATGGCTTGGGTCAGCAGTGGGTGCGCGCTGACCTCGATGAAGGTGTGGTTGTCGGTCGCCGCAGCGGCGATGGCCTGCTGGAAGCGCACCGGGTTGCGCATGTTGGTGGCCCAGTGCTCGGCATCAAACACTGGTCGGGTGTCGAGATTTTCGTAGGTGGTGGAGATGATCGGAATGGTCGGGGTCCGTGGGGTCAAGTCGGCGAGCTCGGAACGCAGCTGGGGCTGCAGCGCATCCATCGCCGGATTGTGTGGGGCCACTTCGATATTGACCCGGCTGGCGAAGCGGTTCTGGGCGCGTACCTGGGTGATGAGCTCGTCGATCTGCTGGGTGGGCCCGGCGATTACCGTCTGCCGCGGGGAGTTGTATATACCAAGGGTCACCTGTGGGTGGTCGGCGATCAGCTGCTGCGTGGTCGCCGCGTCGAGCCCGAGCAGGGCCATGCCGCCTTGTCCGGACAGGGGCGCCATCAGCCGGGATCGGACGGCGGTCACCCGCAATCCTTCGGCTGGGGTAAGCGCTCCGGCGACCACCGCGGCAGCCACCTCACCCATGGAGTGCCCGATCACCAGGTCGGGCTGCAGGCCGTAGCAGCGCCACAACTGTGTCAAGGTGAGCTGCATACCGATCAGACCGAGCTGGATCTGCTCGATGCCCACCAGTTCTTTTCCGCCGGCGATGACGTCGTGCAGCGAGAAGCCGGCTTGTTCGACGAACACCGGTTCCAGTTCGGCCACCGCCGCGGCAAAAGCGGGTTCGTCGGTCAGCAGTTGGCGCCCCATTCCGGCCCACTGCGATCCGCGCCCGGAGTAGACGAACACCGTGCCCGGCCCCGGAGGACCGTCCTGCGGGCACAGCACGCCGGGCGCGGACTGGCCGGCGGCCAGCGCCCGTAATCCTGTCATCGCCTGGTCGCGGTCACGGGCGACGACGGTGCCGAACGTGGGCTGTCGGGCCCGGTGGTGATTGAGGGTGTGGGCCACCTCGGCCAACGACACTTCGGCGCCCGGGCCTGCCAGCCAATCGGCGAGCACTGCCGCCGTGGCGGTCACCCGCTGCGTCGTCTTACCTGTCACCACCAACGTCGACACCGCGGTATCGGTGCTGCTCCCGGATGCCTTAGCCAGCTGGGCCAGCTCGGGGCCCTGCTCGATGATGATGTGGGCGTTGGTGCCGCCTAATCCGAACGACGATACCGCCGCCCGCCGCGGTCCCTCCGTCGTGGGCCATGAGGCGTTCTCGGTGGGAACGAAAAATCTGGTCGATGCGGCATCGATGGCTGGATTCCATTGCGAGAAATGCAGATTCGGCGGAATGGTGGCGTGCTGTACGGCGAGTGCCGCCTTGATGAATCCCGCGATACCGGCCGCTGCCTCCAGGTGACCGATATTGGTTTTCACCGCCCCCAGCGCGCACGAACCCTCGCCCCGGCCGTAGGTGGCCGCCAGCGCTTCGAACTCGATCGGGTCACCCAGCACCGTGCCGGTGCCGTGGGCTTCGACGTAGTGCACCGTCTCTGGTGCGACGTCACTGGATCGCAGCGCATCGGCGATCACGTCGCACTGAGCCGCCGTATTCGGCGCGGTGACCCCATTGGAGCGGCCGTCCTGATTGACCGCCGAACCGCGGACCACCGCCAGTACCTGGTCGCCGTCACGCACGGCGTCGGTCAGTCGCTTGAGCACCACTACTCCGGCGCCCTCACCGCGCACAAATCCGTCTGCCGCCGCGTCGAACGCGGCGCATCGGCCATGGGGGGATAGCAAACCCCAGGCAGAGATCGCGATTTGGGTTTCCGGGCGAAGGGTGACACTCACTCCGCCGGCCAGCGCCAAATCGGTTTCGCGCAGACGCAAACTCTGGCAGGCCAGATGCACCGCCACCAACGACGACGAACACGCGGTGTCCACCGCCACTGCCGGTCCGCGCAGCCCTAGCAGGTAGGAGATCCGACCCACCGTGATGCTGTGGGCATTTCCGGTTCCGCTGTAGGCGTCCACATTCTCCAGGTCGGCGGCCAACATAGACTGATACTCGTTGAAATAAACGCCCATCAGGACGCCGGTGCGGGTGCCGGCCAGGGAATCCGGCGCTATGCCAGCGTCTTCGAGGGCCTCCCACGCAACCTCGAGCAGCATCCGTTGCTGCGGGTCCATGGCGGCTGCTTCGCGTGGGGTGATGCCGAAAAACTCGGCGTCGAAGCCGGCAATGTCGGGCACGAAACCGCCCCACTTCGTGGTCATCCGGCCAGCGGCCAGCGGGTCGGGATGGTAGAACGCGTCCGCGTCCCACCGATCGGCCGGGATCCGTGAGATGGCGTCGCGGCCGTCGACCAGCAAGTCCCAGAAGCTGTCTGGGCCGGTCACAGCGCCGGGAAGGCGACAGCCGATTCCCACCACCGCGATGGGTTCGGCCACCGTAATGCGAGAGATCTTGTTGAACTCCTCGGCCAAAGTGGCGCGCTGCTGTGCGCTCATACCGGAAATCCGGCTGAACGCGGTTCGTATCACCTTTCGCTCTCAGTCGACGTCGATTCAATCCGGTCGAACAGGCTGTCCAAGACACTGCCCGCCGACGCGGACAGCGCAGCTATCTCGTCGTCCCCTGAATCATGCTGTGGTGCAACACGTTTGCTCAGATAGCCGGCGAGTGATGCCACCGTGGGATGGTTGAACAGCATGGTGGCCGAAAGCTCTATCCCGACGAGCTGCTCAGCTTCCCGCCGAATCGCCATTGCCATCAGCGAGTTGAGTCCCAATTCGGCGAACGGCCGGTCGGTATCCAGTTCGGTTTCCGGCAACCGCAATTCGGCGGCGATAATGCCGCGCAACCCGTTCTCCAGTTCGGTACGCACCTCCGCGGCCGACAGCTGTGACCAATTCCGGGCCGGTTTCCGGTATGTCAGGGTCTCGGCGCCGTCTGCGTCGAACGGTGAGGGCACCGGCACCACCACCGCTTGCGCGACGTCGTAACCGTCAAGGTATTCCCACGCCGTGAAAGCCTCCGAGGGCGTGATGTCACGCGAACCCATGCGCTGCAATTCTTCGCTGACGATGAGGGCGTCGGCGGCGAAGCCGAGCCCTCGCCAGGCCACCCAGTCCAGACTCAGGGTGTGGCAACCCTGCTGGCGGCGCGCCCGGGCCAGCGCGTCCAGATAGGAATTGGCGGCCGCATAGGAACCCTGGCCTGGGATACCGAATATCCCTGCTGCCGAGGCGGTTAGGTAGAGGAAATCCACGCTGCCGGGTGGAAATGCCTCATGCAGCACGTGGCTGCCGGCGATCTTGGGCCACATCACTTGCCGCACCGCATCCTCGGTCATCGTCGTCACCAGTTGATCGCTGATGACGCCCGCGGCGTGAATGATCCCGCGGATCGGCGCGGCTCCCTCCCGATCCCGTCTGGCGAGAAGGGCTTGCACGTCGTCGCGGCATCCGACGTCGACGGCGACGGCTTCGACGGTGACACCTCGCATTTCTAGGGCTCGGATGGTATCGATCTTGTGGCGCTGTTCGGAGGTAAGGGTGCCAAGGTCCCAATCCCGCCGTGGCGGCAAGGGCGTACGGCCGGTCAGTATCAATCGGCGAGCGCCGCGGTCGGCAAGCCAGTCGGCCATCAGCAGACCGAGCGCTCCCATTCCACCGGTGATCAGGTAGGCGGCGTCGGGCCGGCATGGCACCGATGCGCGTACCGGCTCGCCCCGGACCGGTGCCAAGCTGGGGGCGAGCACTATGCCGTCCCGTAGCACCAAGATCGACTTGCTTGGTGTCGGAATCAGATCGGCAAGTGCCGGCCCGGCTTGGGCCAAAGCGTCGTCGACGTCGCTATCGACGGCGAGATCGACCAGCCCACCCCACAGCTCGGGATGCTCCGCGGCGATGACTCCCGCCAATCCCCATAAGAAGCTTTGGCGCAGCGCCGACGGAGTCACCGACTCGTGGACTCCGCGTGTGACGATCCACAGCGCGGCAGGCTTGTCGGGTTCCCGTTCGGCCAGCGTGCGGACCAGCGCACTGATGGCAGCGGAAGTCCGGACGGCGAAGTCGACGTCGGTATCGTCGGCGCTGTCGCCGTTGGCGAGGTAGAGCACGTAACGGGCATCGGATACCGGGGCTGGCGGGTATCCGGCCGCTTCCAGTCGCGACGTGAGCCCTGCGCCGCCAGCGCCGATTACCGCAACAGAACCGATTGTCGTAGCGGGTTTTTCGTCGGCGCGATCACTGCGCGGTTGCCAGTCGATAGTGTGCACAAAATTCCTGGCATCCGAATGTGGTTCGACGCTCGCCCCGGCGGGTTGTCCGGCGCCCAAGTCCAGCGCCCGATACCGAAGCGAGCGCATCGACACGCCGGGTTCTGCGCCGCCGGACGACACCGTGACATCGACGGTGATCCCGTCTCCATCTGAGACGATGTGGCTCAGCGCCACCGAACCATGCGATGCGGCCAGAGCGTCCCCGAACCACATCTGCTCGACGCTTGCCGGTACGAACAGGCGCGCATCAGCCAGGTCCGCCAGCGCGCCGACGTGTACTGCGGCGTCCAGCAACGGCGCAGCCGACCCTTCCAGTGGCGCCTCGGGCAGCTCAATCCCCACCTGCACGCCAGCCGACGTTGGTACCCAGGAAACCACCGACCAGCCGAACGGAAGGCCGTCGACCCCATGGAGCGCGAACAGCGCTGCGATGTCTGGTACCTGGTCACTGTGGCCGTTGGACGGGAAGTGCGCGTCGGCCTGACGGCGGTCGCTGGGCGGCAGCGCTGAGCCCGCCGGTGGCGCCGAAAGTTGGGCAGTCAGATGCCGGGTCCACCTGTCTGCAGCCGTTTCGGTAGCTGGGCTCGAAGCCAGGCTGATCGTGTGGTTATCGGCGACAACCTGGATCCGGCGTGGCTGGTCGGCGAAAATAGGTTGCTCGAATCGGATGCCGGACAACGCGCAGTAGCCCAATTCCCGGGCAGCCGCAACGATGGTGCTCAGCACAATAGATGCCGGGACTATCTCGACCCCGTGGAACCGGTACCGACCCGGGTAAGGCTTGGCGTACGGCGCCAGCCTCGCTTGCCAGAGGTGGCAAGGCGGATTGGATACGACCGTGGTGTGTTGGCCGAGCAGGGTGCCCGCCGCCGGTGCCGATCCGACCGAGCTAGCCCGACGTCTGGTGCTGATCCAGTGGCGGCTGTGCTGCCAAGGAGTGGCGGGAATGGGGGGGTGAGGTTCTTGGGGATGGTGAGTGTGTGGAGGGTGGCCGGTATGGACGGCGTTGACGTTGGTGCGAAACGCGATGGTGTCGTCGCTGTCGCGGTGTAGCGTCCCAATGCTGGTGTATCGGATGCCGTGCTGGGCACTGAGCAACGTGTCGCTGATGGCCTGGGTTAGCAACGGGTGTCCGCTGACTTCGATGAAGGTGTGGTGATCGGTACCAGCCGCAGTGATGGCCTGCTGGAAATGCACTGGATTGCGCATGTTGGTGGACCAGTGCTCGGCGTCGAACATTGGGCGGATGCCCAGGTCTGCATAAGTGGTCGAGATGATCGGAATCGTTGGCGTGCGCGGGGTCAAATCCGCTAGCTCGGAACGCATCTGGGGCTGCAGCGGATCCATGGCCGGATTGTGTGGGGCCACTTCGATACTGACCCGGCTGGCGAAGCGGTCCCGGGCGCGCACGGTCGTGATCAACTCGTCGATCTGCGCGGCGGGCCCAGCGATCACCATCTGGCGCGGCGAATTGTAGATCCCCAACGTCACCTGCGGATAGTCGGCGATCAAGGCTTCCGTCTCGGCCGCGTCGAGCTCGAGCAGCGCCATTCCGCCCTGTCCGGACAGCGGTGCCATCAGCCGGGACCGGGTCGCGGTGACCCGCAAGCCCTCGGCGGGGGTTAGTGCTCCGCACACCACGGCGGCGGCCACCTCACCCATGGAATGGCCGATCACTAGGTCGGGTTGCACGCCGGCGGAACGCCACAGCTCGGTGAGCGCCAGCTGCATGCCGATCAGGCCGAGCTGGATCTGTTCGATGCCAACCAGCTCCTTGCCGTCAGAAAGCACTTCGTGCAGGGAGAAGCCGGCCTGTTCGACGAACGCTGGCTCCAAATCGGCTACCGCAGCAGCAAATGCGGGTTCGTCCGCCAGCAGTTGGCGGCCCATTCCGGCCCACTGCCAACCACGACCGGAGTAAACGAACACGGTACCGGGACCGGGCGGGCCCTCTTGTGGATTGACCACACCGGGGGCGTGCTGCCTAGCGGCCAGGGCACGCATTCCGGCGACCGCCTGGGCGCGATCCCGCGCGACCACGGTGCCGAAAGTGCTCTGCCGCGACCGGTGATGATTGACCGTGTGGGCGATATCAGCCAATGGCACCTCTGCGCCGGGCCCTTCCATCCAGTCGGCGAGCACCCCGGCCGTGGTGGCTACCCGTTGCGGCGTCTTGCCGGCCACGATCAGCGTCGACACCGCCGGAGCGGCGTCGATAATCTCGGGTAGTGCAGCCACCTCCTGGCCCTGCTCGATCACCACATGTGCGTTGGTGCCGCCAAATCCGAAGGACGACACGCCCGCCCGGCGCGGATGGCCCGTGTCCGGCCATTCGCTCAGGGCGTCAACAACTTTCATCCGTAAGTCGGCAAACGGAATGTGCGGGTTAGGGCTTTCGAAGTGCTGATTCGGCGGAATCTGGCCCTGCTGCACGGCCAAGACCGTCTTGATGAAGCCGGCGATCCCCGCCGCCGCCTCGGTGTGGCCAAGGTTGGTCTTCACCGCGCCGATGAGCAGGGGAGAGTCTTCGGGACGCCCGCGTCCCAGCACCGTGCCGAGGGCTCGCGCTTCGATCGGATCCCCCAACAAGGTGCCGGTCCCGTGAGTTTCGACATAGTCAACTTCGTTGGGCTGCATCCCCGCGTTGGCGTAAGCGGCGCGGAGCACGGCCATTTGGGCCGCCGGGTTGGGCGCCATCAGACCGTTGGAGCGACCGTCTTGGTTGACCGATGAACCGCAGATCACCGCCAGCACGCGATCACCGTCGCGTTGCGCGTCGGTCAACCGCTTGAGCACCACCACCCCGGCTCCTTCACCGCGCACAAACCCGTCGGCGGCCGCGTCGAACGCGCGGCACCGACCGGTGGGCGACAACGCGCCAACTTGGTCGAAGCCGCGAAACACCGCAGGGGACAACAACAGGTTCACTCCGGCCGCGATTGCCAGGTTGGAGTCCTGAGTCCGGAGGCTTTGGCAGGCCAGGTGGATCGCTACCAACGACGACGAGCATGCGGTATCCACCGCCACCGATGGCCCGCGCAGATCAAGGAAATACGAGAGGCGATTCGCGATGATACTCATGGCACCACCGGTGTTGCTCCAGCCGTCGACCTGAGACAGGTCGGTGGACGCCATAGCGCCGTATTCGCTGAGGCATGACCCGGCGAACACTCCCGTCTGGGAGCGGCGCAGCGAGTTGGGAGGAATCCCGGCGTGCTCCAACGCTTCCCAGGCCACTTCCAGCAGTAGGCGTTGCTGGGGGTCCATCTTGTCGGCTTCGCTGGGGGAAATCTCGAAGAACTCGGCGTCGAAAGCGTCGATGTCGGGCAGGAATGAGCCCCACCGCGTGGTGCGGGCGAGCAGTGCCTTTACTTCGGGGGTGCCGTCGTCAAACAGCTCCCACCGTTCGTCGGGAACACATCCGATCGCAGAGCGACGCTCACATAAGAACTGCCACAACGCATCTGGACCGGAGACTCCGCCCGGAAAGCGGCATCCCATTCCGATGACGGCGATCGGCTCTTCCAGTGAGCGCCGATTCGGGCGATGGTGTGCCGCTGGTGATTCGGCGCCGGGCTCGGGCGCAGTCAGGTGTGCGGCCAGGGCATTGATTGTCGGGTGTTCCCAAAAGTCGATGGGGGACACCGTCTTACCCAACAACTCCGTCAACTCCCCGGAGAGCACCACGGTGTCACGGGAACCTACCCCCAGGTCGGCCAGCGACAGATTGGGGTCTACCTCGTCGGGTGTGCAACCGATGTTCGTTACCAGGTAGTCGACCAGCCAGTGCCGAAGGTCGGCTTCGCCGCCGATGCTGGCCGTCATACCGTCACATCCAGGCGTTCGAATCCGTCGCGGCGATACCGTTCGACACACGCTGAACGCCGGATCTTGCCGCTGGTGGTGATGGGGATCGAGCCTGGAGACACCAAAACAAGATCAGCCACCCGCAGACTGTGTGACCGCGAGATCGCAAACGCGACTTCATGCTTGACCGAACGCAGTTTCAGCATGGCCTCTTCAGCCGAAGCTCCACGTCGCTTCAGCTCGATGATCGCCACGAGCTGTTCGGTGATGTCGTCTGGCACGGATATGGCGGCCACGCGGCCGCCGGTGATCTCCTGGATGGTGGCCTCGATGTCGTCAGGATAGTGGTTGCGACCGTCGACGATCAGCAGGTCTTTGATGCGGCCCATGATGAACAGTTCGCCATCGGATATGACACCGAGGTCTCCGGTTCGAAGCCACGGCCCCGCTGGGGTTCCCGGTGCCGCATTGGCGATTGTTGCGTTGAACGTGCGCATGGTCTGCTCCGGCTTTTGCCAATAGCCCATCGCCACATGGTCGCCACGCACCCAGATCTCACCGACAACTCCCGACGTATTTTCGACCATGGTCTCCGGGTCGACGATTCGCACTGAGGACGGCTCGGGTGAGCCGTAGCTGATGAGTTCGGTGCCAACTGTCCCGTCGGCTCCGCAGCGCCGGGCTTGACCAGCCGTCAAGTGCTCGTAGTCGAACCGGACAGTCGTGGGCGCGGTATCAGGCGCGGGAGCCGCCACGTAGAGGGTCGCTTCGGCGAGCCCGTAGGAGGGTCGCACCGCCGTCGGGCTGAGGTTGTACGGGGCGAAACGTTCGGTGAAACGCTTCACCGTTGCGACGTGGATTCGCTCGCTGCCGCTGACGATGCCGAGCACGTCGCCCAGGTCGAGCCCGGCCATGTCGTCGTCGGAGGTTCTACGCACCGCCAACTCAAACGCAAAGTTGGGAGCCGCAGAAAAGCATCGTGGGTTGGTGGCAAGTAACTGCATCCAGCAGGCCGGTCGGCGCAGAAATGACATCGGGCTGATCAACACCGCGCTGCGACCAGCCACCAAGGGCGCACAAATTCCTAGAATCAGGCCCATGTCGTGAAACAACGGCAGCCACGACACCAAAGTTTCGAGCGGGATCTTCTCGCTATCGCCAAAATAGCCGTAGAGGCTTTGTGTCACGTTGGCAATGACGTTCTTGTGCGACACAATGACACCAGCGGGCGTGCGGGTCGAGCCCGACGTGTATTGCAGGTAGGCCGCTCCGTGAGACAGCCCAGCAGCTGCCGGCTGCCTATGCTGTGCGTCCAAGTCGAGTAGATCAACCTCGATCACAAACGGGGCCGCGTGCCCATCCCGCGCGCATGCATATTTTGTTACGTCCGCGACCACAGACGACGTCGTGAGAATGGCGACGGGGCTGGCATCGCGTAACACTGCGGAAACGCGGTCGTCGTGGATGCCATACTGCGGCGCAGAAAGCGGAACCGCAATAAATCCAGCCTGCAGCGCGCCGAGAAAGGCGACAATATATTCCAGTCCCTGCGGCGCCAAAATTGCTACTCTATCGCCGGGCGAGCCGCACAATTTTAACTCTTCAGCAATAATGCAAGCGCGCCCGTAGGCCTGTGCCCACGTAAGGCTCTCGGCGAAACCTTGTGGATCCAATCCGTAGTCGATGAACGTATACGCGGTGGTGCTAGCCTGCTGATCCGCCCGCTGCTTCAGCAAAGCTGGAACGGAAGAGTCCATCACCGGCATCGCATTACACTCCCATCAACTCATCTACAACGTATTGTGTGCGTCACATCCTGTGAATCGGCTGTCAATTGCCTGGTGCGGATTTCTGAGGGCTGAGAAACCCGCCCCTCTGGGCGCGCTTGTCCACCCTGACGATGACGCAGCTTTCTCATCGAAGCACGCCCGCGCGCGTCAGCTGACCGCCCCTAGACTGACCCCGTTCCCCCGATAATTAATCCTTGGTTAACTACTGTACGTAAGGTAATCATCTCTCACGGCGGGTGTGGGCAAGATTCGGGAAATCCACACGCTTCCCACAGCGTGCGCCACTGGCCTGTCCACTAATGCGGCGGGTTGACCTGCGCAAGTGTCCCTACCAGGGAATTAGCTGTGAATTGCTGTGGTTTGTGTGACATTTGATACATGAGTGACAGATGACTAGTCCCAGGCAATTGACAGTTGATTCTGGCACGACCGTGCCAGCGGTTTGGCACCGGCGTCCCGTTGTGATGAGGCTCACAGCGCGCTGCGCGGCCGCGGGAGCGGCGCCCGCGATCGACCGATCGGGGCTTGCCGGAGCGGGTTCCCGGGGCCGCCATCTGGAGCGGGCTAGCCGATGGGCTTCGGGTCAATGCGTAGCGAACTCGGGCTGCTGTGCGCTCGGCGCAGCGGAAAGCGAAATTTCGGCTGGCTGGGACATTCGGATAGTTAAGCCCGATCAAGCCGATAGAGCGTTTTGTCTTCTATATCACCGACAAGTTCTGGCAAATTGCTGTTAAGGAAGAAATGATCTCCGGTAAAGACCCGGATCGCGAATTCTCCGGTCGTTCGGTCCCGCCACGGGTCCATGTCTTCTCGTGTCACTATCCAATCTTTGTCTCCGAGGTATGCATAAATTGGGCAAGACAGTTTTGTTTCCGCCGGGCAGGAATAGCCGGCTATGGCGCGTACGGCTCGCAATGTCGGTAGCACACCCACCCGGAACTCTTCATCTGCAAAGAAGTCCGGATTCGTACCAGTCATTCGGGCGACCAAATCCAGCATCTCGTTGTCCGAATAGCCCTTGAGTTGCTTGTATTTGACATGACCCGGCGCCGATGATGCGGAGACGAACAAAGCGAGAACTCGATGGCCTGCCGATTGGAATCTGAGTGCTACTTCGAAGGCTAGCATGCCGCCCATGCTGTGGCCGAAGAAAACGACCGGGTTGCTGGCTTGGGCTGCCGGTTTCATCATCGCGAAGATCTCGTCGGCCAGGCCGGGAATGCTTTCTAGCGGCGGCAGGCCGGACCGCTCGCTTTGTCCGGGATACTGCACCGCTATTCGCTTGATGTCGCCGGAAAACTCTCTGGAGAACGCCACATAGTCTTTCGCGGTTCCACCGGCGTGCGGGAAGATATACAGCGTGGGTGAGGTTGGCTTCTGGTCGCTTCTACCGTTGTTCGGGCGGACATGCACGGCGCCACGATACCGTGACAGACGTCGCGGGCTCGGCGGCGGCGGACCGGTGCCGAACCGTTGTCGGCGTCCAGCGCAGATGGACCGCTCAAGCATCGGCCGGGGAAGGCGGGAAATACGCCGACACACCGGGCTTGCCACCGTTGTCACAGAGATAACAGCAGGCACACTGGTAACAACATTAGTGCCAGGGATGCCAGGAGGGTTTGGCCGTGTACCGAGTCTTTGAAGCGCTCGACGAATTGAGCGCAATAGTCGAAGAAGCCCGTGGTGTGCCGATGACGGCGGGCTGCGTGGTGCCTCGCGGTGACGTGTTGGAGCTGATCGACGACATCAAGGATGCGATTCCCGGCGAACTGGACGACGCGCAAGATGTGCTCGACGCACGTGATTCGATGCTGCATGACGCCAAGGCACATGCCGACTCGATGGTGTCCTCGGCGACCACTGAGGCGGAATCGATGTTGAACCACGCCCGCGCCGAGGCCGACCGGCTGCTGTCGGACGCCAAAGCCCAGGCCGACCGCATGGTCAGCGAGGCGCGCCAGCACAGTGAGCGGTTGGTCGGGGATGCCCGCGAGGAGGCCATGCGTATTGCCGCCGCAGCGAAGCGGGAATACGAGGCCAGCATCAGCCGGGCTACGTCCGAATGCGATCGGCTGATCGAAAGCGGCAACATCTCCTACGAGAAGGCGGTGCAAGAGGGAATCAAAGAGCAGCAGCGCCTGGTGTCGCAAAACGAGGTGGTACAGGCGGCGAATGCGGAAGCGACCCGGCTGATCGACACGGCGCACGCCGAATCCGACCGGCTGCGGGGCGAATGCGACGTCTACGTGGACACCAAGCTCGCCGAGTTCGAAGAAATGCTCAACGGCACGCTTCGTTCCGTCGGTCGGGGCCGTCATCAGCTGCGTACCGCGGCCGGCACCCACGACTACGCGGTTCGTTAGTCACCAGCCGCAATCTCGCCCGGCCCGCAGCGTGGACCCGGGTGGCTTAGCGCGCGCCGTAGGATTTCCGCTATGGCGAGGCAGCACGGCCAGACAACACGCAGACATCTGACGGCGCCGATGGCGATCGACATCGCACGGCTCGGGCGGCGTCCCGGCGCCATGTTCACGGTGCGCGAGACCGTGGACAGCCCCTGGCGCATCGGCCTGGAGTTGATCGCGATCGAGCGAGGTGCCCCACTGGACCTCAACGTGAGAGTGGAGTCGGTCTCCGAGGGAGCGTTGGTGACTGGGACGGTCGCCGCCCCCACGAGCGGGGAGTGCTCCCGCTGCTTGACCCCGATCAGCGGGCGAGTGCAGGTTGACCTGACCGAACTGTTCGCCTATCCCGGCAGCACGACCGAGGCGACCACTCAGCAGGACGAGGTCGGCCACGTCGTGGACGAGACTATCGACCTCGAGCAGCCGATCATCGACGCTGTGGGGCTGGCATTGCCGTTTTCCCCGTTGTGCCGGCCCGACTGCCCCGGGCTATGCCCACAATGCGGTGTGGCTCTAGACACCGACCCCGACCATCATCATGATCAGATCGACCCCAGATGGGCCAAGCTAGCCGAAAAGTTCAAGCCGGAGCGGCCTGACACCGTAGATCGAGGTGAGCGTTGACCGCGTCACAACAGGCTCTGCTTGACGCGCTCGGTGTCGACCTGCCCGACGAGCTGCTGTTGCTGGCATTGACGCACCGCAGCTACGCCTACGAGAACGGGGGGCTGCCGACCAACGAGCGGTTGGAGTTTCTCGGCGACGCCGTGCTGGGATTGACAATCACCGACGAGCTCTATCACCGCCACCCGGACCGTTCCGAGGGCGACCTGGCCAAACTGCGGGCCAGCGTCGTCAACACCCAAGCGCTGGCCGATGTTGCCCGCAACCTGTCGGAAAGCGGTCTGGGCGTCCACATGCTGCTGGGCCGCGGCGAGGCCAACACCGGCGGAGCCGACAAGTCCAGCATCCTGGCCGATGGCATGGAATCGCTGTTGGGAGCGATCTACCTGCGACACGGTATCGAGGTGGCGCGCGACGTGATCCTGACGTTGTTCGGACCATTGCTGGACGCAGCGCCCACGCTGGGCGCGGGGCTGGATTGGAAGACCAGCCTGCAGGAGCTGACCGCCTCGCGCGGCCTGGGTGTGCCGTCCTACCTGATCAGCTCAACCGGTCCAGACCACGACAAAGAGTTCACCGCGATGGTTGTCGTCATGGACACCGAGTACGGGTCGGGCGTGGGGCGCTCCAAAAAGGAAGCCGAGCAGAAAGCCGCGTCGGCGGCATATAAGGCACTAGAGGTACGGGAAGTGCTGGACACGGCTGGAAATACTTCCCTCTAGATGCCCGAGCTACCTGAGGTCGAGGTGGTGCGGCGTGGCTTAGCGGCTCATGTGGTGGGCAAGACGATGACCGCGGTCCGGGTTCATCACCCCCGTGCGGTACGACGCCACGAGGCCGGTCCGGCCGACCTGACCGCCCGGCTGCTCGGCGCGCGCATCACCGGAACCGATCGTCGCGGCAAGTATCTGTGGATGACGCTCAACAGCGATCCGCCCGACGGCGCGCTCGTCGTGCACCTGGGCATGAGCGGGCAGATGTTGCTCGGGGAAGTTCCGCGCGCTGACCATGTGCGGATCTCCGCGTTGCTCGATGACGGGACCATGCTGAGCTTCGCCGACCAGCGCACGTTCGGCGGCTGGCTGCTCGCCGACCTGGTGACCGTGGACGGTAGTGTGGTGCCGGCCCCGATCGCACACCTGGCGCGCGATCCGCTTGACCCGGGGTTTGATCCGGATGCCGTGATAAAAGTGTTGCGGCGCAAGCATTCTGAAATCAAACGCCAGCTGCTTGATCAGCAGGTGGTGTCGGGGATCGGCAACATTTACGCTGACGAGGCGCTGTGGCGGGCCAAGGTGAACGGGGCCCGGGTGGCGTCCACGCTGACTCGCCGTCAGCTGGGCGCTGTGCTGGATGCCGCTGACCAGGTGATGCGTGAGGCCCTCGCGCAGGGCGGAACGTCGTTTGACTCGCTGTATGTCAACGTCAACGGCGAGTCCGGCTACTTCGATCGATCGCTGGATGCCTACGGCCGCGAGGGCCGGGCCTGCCGGCGCTGCGGCGCGGTGATGCGCCGGGAGAAGTTCATGGGCCGCTCGTCGTTCTACTGCCCGCGGTGCCAGCCGCGGCCGCGGCAGTAACGCGCATCGAGATCGACATCCGCGCGACGCGCTCTCGCAGTCTTGCGCGCTGCTGTCGATCTCGCAGCGAACGAACGCGATAGAAAGAAGCCATGACGCAACTGTGGGTGGAACGCACCGGCACCCGCCGCTATACGGGATACAGCTCGCGCGGAGCGCAGGTACTCGTCGGCTCCGCGGACGTGGACGGGGTATTCACCCCCGGTGAGCTGATGAAGATCGCGCTCGCCGCCTGCAGCGGCATGGCCAGCGACCAGCCGTTGGCTCGTCGCCTCGGTGATGGCTACCAAGCGGTGCTCACGGTCTCCGGCGCGGCCGACCGCGACCAGGAGCGCTATCCACTACTGGAGGAGACCCTGCAGCTTGATCTGACGGGCCTCAGCGCCGACGAGAAGGAGCGCGTGCTGCTGGTCGTCAACCGGGCCGTCGATCGGGTGTGTACCGTCGGGCGCACGCTCAAGTCAGGGACCACCGTCACCTTCGAGGTCGTTGATGCCTCGTCCACGTCAGCTCCGGACGTGCGCCTGACCGCCTGGGTGCATGGGCGGGTCCAAGGAGTCGGTTTTCGCTGGTGGACTCGCTGTCGGGCGCTCGAGCTCGGACTCACCGGCTATGCGGCCAACCACGCCGACGGCCGCGTCCTGGTGGTCGCCCAGGGACCCCGTGAGTCGGGCGAGCAGTTGCTGCAGCTGCTGCGGGGCGGCGCCACCCCTGGGCGCGTGGACCAGGTGGTCGCCGACTGGTCGGAGGCCACGGAGCAGTTCAGTGGATTCGTCGAGCGGTAATCTGGCTGCTCGTGTACCTCAAGAGTCTGACGTTGAAGGGCTTCAAATCCTTCGCCGCGCCAACGACTCTGCGGTTCGAGCCGGGTATCACCGTTGTCGTCGGGCCCAACGGATCCGGCAAGTCCAACGTGGTCGACGCCCTGGCGTGGGTGATGGGGGAGCAGGGGGCCAAGACGCTGCGCGGCGGCAAGATGGAGGACGTCATCTTCGCCGGCACCTCCTCACGTGCCCCGCTGGGCCGTGCCGAAGTCACCGTCACCATCGACAATTCCGACCATGCGCTGCCGATCGAGTACAGCGAGGTGTCGATCACCCGGCGGATGTTCCGCGACGGCGCCAGTGAGTACGAAATCAACGGCAGCAGTTGCCGTTTGATGGATGTCCAGGAGCTGTTGAGCGACTCCGGCATTGGCCGCGAGATGCATGTGATCGTCGGGCAGGGCAAGCTCGACGAGATCCTGCAGTCGCGGCCGGAGGACCGCCGGGCATTCATCGAAGAGGCCGCGGGCGTGCTCAAGCATCGCAAGCGCAAAGAGAAGGCGCTGCGCAAGCTCGATTCCATGTCGGCGAACCTAGCCCGGCTCACCGACCTAACGACTGAACTGCGTCGCCAGCTCAAGCCGTTGGGTCGACAGGCGGAGGTGGCCCGCCGTGCCCAGACGATTCAGGCCGACCTGCGCGACGCCCGGCTGCGACTTGCCGCCGATGATTTGGTCAGCCGGCGGGCCGAGCGGGAAGCCATCGTCGACGCCGAGGCCACGATGCGTCGCGAGCATGACGAGGCCACCGCCCGGCTTTCGGTGGCCGCCACCGAGCTGGCGGCCCACGAGTCGGCGTTGGCCGAGCTATCCGCAACGACCGAGGCGGTACAGCACACCTGGTTCGGGCTGTCGGCGCTGGCCGAGCGAGTGGGCGCGACCGTGCGCATTGCCAGCGAGCGCGCTCACCATCTCGACGTCGAGCCGGTGGCCAACAGCGACACCGACCCGGATGCGCTGGAAGCCGAGGCCGAGCGGGTGTCCGTCGCGGAACAGCGGCTGCTGGTCGAGCTGGCCGCGGCACGCACCCGGCTGGATGCCGCGCGCGCGGAGTTGGCTGACCGCGAGCGCCAGGCCGCCGAGGCTGATCGTGCTCATCTGGCGGCGGTTCGCGCCGAGGCTGATCGGCGTGAGGGCCTGGCCCGGCTGGCCGGGCAGGTGGAAACCATGCGGGCCCGCGTTGAGTCGATCGACGACAGTGTCGCGCGGTTGTCCGAACGCATCGACGACGCCGCTGCGCGCGCGCAACAGACCCGCTTCGAGTTCGAAGTTGTGCAGGGGCGCGTCGGCGAACTGGATCAGGGCGAGATCGGACTTGACGAGCAGCACGAACGGACGGTGGCCGCGCTGCGGCTGGCCGACCAGCGGGTGGCCGAACTGCAGGTCGCCGAGCGGGACGCCGAGCGCCGGGTGGCGTCGCTGCGGGCCCGCATCGACGCCCTGTCGGTGGGACTGGACCGCAAGGACGGCGCGGCGTGGCTAGCCCGAAACCTCGGTCCCGCTGGGCTGCTCGGCTCGGTTGCCCAACTGGTCAAAGTACGTTCGGGTTATGAGGCCGCCCTGGCTGCGGTGCTGGGGGCAGCGGCCGACGCCTTGGCGGTGGAAAGCTTGGGCGCGGCGCGTAGCGCGGTCAAGGCGCTCAAGGACGCCGACGGCGGCCGCGCGGCGCTGGTGTTGAGTGACTGGCCCGCCCAGTCCGAGCCGGCAGCCGCGCTTCCGGGCGGGGCGCGGTGGGCACTGGACCTGATCGAGGCGCCGCCGCGGCTGCGCGGCGCGATGACCGCGATGCTTTCGGGTGTCGCGGTGGTCAATGACCTAGCCCAAGCGCTGGATCTGGTGGCAGCGCGACCCCGGCTGCGCGCGGTGACCACGGATGGTGACCTGGTGGGCGCCGGCTGGGTCAGCGGCGGCTCTGACCGTAAGCCCAGCACGCTGGAGATCACCTCGGAGATCGATAAGGCCCGCAGCGAGCTGGCCGCAGCTGAGGCGCAGGCAGCTCAACTGAGCGCGGCACTGTCCGGCGCGCTGGCCGAGCAGGTTGCTCGCCAAGACTTAGCCGACCAGGCGTTGGCCGCGCTCAATGAGTCCGACACCGCGATCTCTGCGATGTACGAGCAGCTGGGCCGGCTCGGCCAGGATGCGCGCGTCTCCGAGGAAGAGTGGACCAGGCTGTTGCGACAGCGGGAGGAGCTGGAGGCGGGGCGAGCGCAGACGATCGAGGAGGTGGTCGAGCTGGAGACTCGGCTGCGCAACGCCCAACAGACCCAGCACACGCACGCGGTCGAACCCGGCGACCGGCAGGAGATCGCCGTCGCTGCCGAGAACGCGCGGACGGTCGAAGTGGAGGCGCGGTTGGCGGTGCGTACCGCTGAGGAGCGCGCCAACGCGGTACGTGGGCGCGCCGACTCGCTGCGCCGCGCCGCCGTGGCCGAACGGGAGGCACGGCTGCGGGCCGAACAGGCCCGAGCCGCACGACTGCGCTCGGCTGCGGTAGCCGCCGCGGTCGCTGAGTCCGGGCGGCTCGTCGCAGGGCGGTTGAACCGGGTGGTCGACGCTGCGTCGCAATTGCGTGACGCGCTGGCCGCCGAACGGCGGGAGCGGTCGGCGGCTATGGCAGCGGTTCGAGACGAGGCCAACGCAGTGAGTGCTCGGGTAGCGGCACTGACGGATTCACTGCACCGCGACGAGGTAGCAAACGCCCAGGCGGAGCTGCGAATCGAACAGCTCGAGCAGATGGTGCTTGAGCAGTTCGGCATGGCGCCGGCCGATCTGGTCGCCGAGTACGGTCCCCATGTTCCGTTGCCGCCCACCGAGTTGGAGGTGGCTGAGTTCGAGCAGGCCCGCGAACGCGGCGAGCAAGTGGTCACACCGGCCCCGATGCCGTTCGACCGCGCCACCCAGGAGCGTCGTGCCAAACGTGCCGAGCGGGAACTGACCGAGCTGGGCCGAGTCAATCCGCTTGCCCTGGAAGAGTTTGCCGCACTGGAAGAGCGCTACAACTTCCTGTCGACACAACTCGAAGACGTCAAGGCTGCCCGCAAGGATCTGCTCGACGTCATCGCTGATGTTGATGCCCGCATCCTGCAGGTGTTCAGTGATGCGTTCATCGACGTTGAACGCGAATTCCGGACCGTGTTCAGCTCGCTGTTCCCCGGCGGGGAAGGGCGGCTGCGGCTCACCCAGCCCGACGACATGCTGACCACCGGAATTGAGGTGGAGGCGCGTCCGCCGGGCAAGAAGGTGACCCGGCTTTCTTTGCTGTCTGGCGGCGAAAAGGCGTTGACCGCGGTGGCGATGCTGGTGGCGATCTTCCGGGCCCGCCCGTCGCCGTTCTACATCATGGACGAAGTGGAGGCCGCCCTGGACGACACCAACCTGCGCCGGCTGATCGGCCTGTTCGAACAGCTGCGGGGCCGGTCGCAGCTCATCATCATCACCCACCAAAAGCCGACAATGGAAGTTGCTGACGCGCTCTACGGCGTGACCATGCAGGGCGATGGCATTACCGCGGTGATCTCGCAGCGGATACGCGGCCAGCAAGTCGATCGGCTGGTGTCCAACCCTTCTTAGGGTTGCTGTCGGAATGCTGCGTCGTTTGCGATCGTGCAGCAGATGACACTACACAACCGTTTCGGGATCATCGAGCCGGCCCAGCATCGCTCATTCTGTTTCCTGGGCAGCGGCACCGCCTTTGGCGTCAAGAATCAATTGGGCTGCGCGAGGTTCCATGTTTTCAACGGGGTGGCCAACGTCGGCGCGCGAGGTGGTTCTTCGGCGGTTTTTGGGTCCGGACGATCCGTCGGAGTCGACACCCATGTCGACATGATTGCTATGACTAGTGCTCCAGCGATGTGCGTCATGATGCGCCCGATCCTGTCCATATACATCGAGCTGGTTGGGTTTCGTGCCGAGTCGGTTAAGAAGCCTGTCGGCTGTCAAGACGTTATTCGGTTCTGCGGCCGCCGTCATGGCGGCGGGCGCATTACTTGGATCGCAATTGGGCGGCACCACCAACAGTACGATCACGCTGCGGCTGGCTCCGAGGACTTCGATGATGTTGATCGGCTGGAGACGGTAACTGTCGAGCCGTACCGCTCGACCTCTTATCATGAGTGTCCTTGGTGATCTTGACCATTCGCTGTGGTTGTAGAGCACGCGGTCGATGGCGCCGAGCCGAGAGCGAGACCACGCCAAAAGATCTGGCCGTTCTGCGGTAGGTGTCGAATTTCCTTGAACCGCGGTGGGTTTGATGTCGGCTTCATGTTGGAGCCATCGCCGGCTCGGCTGCCCGGAGGCAAGCGGTACTAGACGTTCTCGTAATGGTTCTGCAGGTTGGCCGTCTTCATTGCGGGGTCGCGGTGCCGGGTGTCGGCCCACCGTTGGTACACCAGTCGGTTGTCGCGGCTGGTTTCAGCGAACCCCTCGTCGCGTCGAAGGCGTTCGGCGACCCATCGGGCGTCTGCGGCCCTGCTGGCAGCGCGCTCCACAACGGCCATTATGTGCATGATCACTACGCGCAGCGCCATCACGCGCACCGTGGCTTTGCGGATTCACGACTTGGCTTAGCGACTGAAACGCAAAGGGCAGAAACGAAAAACATGTCACACCTCGACCTGCATAGGAACTCCAGTACACGCCTGTTGAGGTGGTATGTCAATGCGGCCGTGCACGCGAGGTTGAGATGTCAAGGCAGCAAACAACTGTCACAGCGTGCGAGTCCTCGCCGAGGGTGCCCACTCGCGAAAAGTGACTTGCGGTAGGCCGAAGGATCAACTGGATTCAATAGATCGCGGCAACACCGGCAGGGTGGAGCGAGTTGCCTGTAGACCACAGCGTGATTGTCGATTCCTGCTCTCGCACTTTCGACTTCAAGTCTTGATCTCGGTGTCCTTGGTGGCCAGCTGGACCCGAAGACGGCGACGATACATCGTGCCGGTGTACGATCTTGCGCCTTATCGCGGCGCGGGCGGTGGCGGGGGAGGTTGGGGAAGCTTTGGCTTGCGGAGCTGGTGAATGGCTCGTTTCACTGGACAGGCGTTTGTTTGCGACTTTCTTTGGCGACGGTGGCGCGATGCTGAGCGAGGTCGAGCAGCGACTTTTCTGCAGCGGTAGCCTTTCAGGACACAGACTCGTGATTTTCGGGGGGGTTTGATCTGCATCAAGGCAGCTGTGCGGCTGCGCCCGCGTCTGCCGGTGCCGGCACCAATTGCTGAAGTTGAGCGATGCGATGGCTTTGATGGTATGGACGCCGATTAGCTGCACCGGACAGGCCCGGAATGGGATGAGCTCGTTTCAGGCGTTGTGCCCTACGCGTTCATCGTGCCGGGGTATTGAGCGCTGAAATCGCGGTTGGATCCCGCCGTGATGCTACGAATTGCGCTGGATTGGCGTCGTGTCAACGCGCAGCCGGGGAATCATCCGGATAAGTGCGCCCGGTTACCGGACCCGACGTGGCGCCCTTGCTGCGCGTAGTGTCGATTCGGTGACCTTGGCAGTGCGATCCGCGGGAGTGTCGGCGTGACGTGGGGTTACGGTGACATGGCGTAGCAGCCTGTTTGCGGGTCCGGTCAATCGGGTCATCGCGACCATGCAGAACGGTGCCGAGGTGTTGCGGTTCGGTGGGCTTGAGACCGGATCCCGTCCGTCGCCGTTTCAGATCGTGGAGCGGTGCGACATGTACCGGCTTCGACGGTACTTTCCCGACAGCGCAACTGATCGGTCACGACCACCGGTAGTACTCGTGCCGCCGATGATGATGTCGGCCAACGTGTTTGACGTCACCAGAGACCAGGGCGCGGTCGGCATCCTGCACGATCTCGGTGTGGACCCGTGGGTGGTGGACTTCGGCTCACCGGACCGAGAAAGCGGTGGGCTCGAACGCACTTTGAGCGACCATGTCGTCGCGCTGAGCCGGATCGTCGACTCGGTCCGGGCACACACCGGCCGCAACGTGCATTTGGCGGGCTACTCGCAGGGCGGCATGTTCTGCTATCAAACCGCGGCCTACCGCCGCTCCGAAGGCCTGGCCAGCGTCATCACATTCGGCAGCGCCGTCGACTCACTCAGTGGTCTGCCGTTCGGAATTCCCGCGGCCCTGGCGGTCCGAGGCGCCCAGCTGGTTGCCGACCACCTCTTCAACCGTCTCTCCGTGTCCGGGTGGATGGCCCGCGCCGGGTTTCAACTTCTGGACCCGATCAAGACGGTTCGGGCCAGATGGGATTTCCTCCGGCAACTCCATGACCGAGAGGCGCTGCTGCCCCGAGAACAGCAACGCCGCTTCCTCGAGGCGGAGGGCTGGGTGGCATGGTCGGGTCCCGCGGTCGCCGAACTGTTGCGGCAGTTCGTGGTCCATAACCGCATGATGGCCGGCGGCGCGGTGATCGATGGCACGTTGATCACGCTCGCCGAAATCACTTGTCCGGTCCTTGTGTTCCTCGGCGAGGTCGATAACATTGGCCAACCTGCGTCCGTGCGAGGAATCGTGCGGGCTGCTCCCCGCGCCGAGGTGTCCGAGGCGCCGTTGCGGGCGGGCCACTTCGGTCTCGTTGTCGGGTCAACCGCCGCCACGCGCACCTGGCCGACCGTCGGTAATTGGGTGCTGTGGCAAGACGGTCGAGGGCCCAGGCCGGAGGGCGTAATGGCGATGGTGTCGGGCTCCAGCGTCGGGGGCGATGGCGCTGCCGGGCTGTCGGCGTGGATCGGTCACTCCGCGGGTGTGCTGGCCGAACTGGGCATCGGTGTGGGCCTGGGGTTGGCCGACGCAGCGGCGGGGGCGGCTCGCAGCGGCAGGGAGATCGCCGGGGAGGCAGTGCGTACCGTGCCCCGGCTCGCCCGTCTCGGGCGACTGCAGCCTCATACCCGAGTGTCGTTGGGCGGGTTGATGGCCGACCAGGCGAACAGAGCTCCCGAGGAGGAATGCTTCCTCTTCGAGGATCGGGTGCACACCAACGCGGCGGTTGATCACCGCATCGACGATGCGGTGCGCGGCCTCGTCGCCGCCGGTATCCGGCAGGGAGCCCACATCGGTGTGTTGATGGACACCAGCCCCAGCGCCGTGACCGCGATCGCGGCACTGTCGCGGCTTGGCGCGGTGGCGGTGCTACTACCCCCGGACGCCGACCTTGCCGCCGCCGTCCAGCTGTGCGAGGTGGCCGACATCGTCACGGATTCCCACCATCTGGCGGCGGCCACCGCGACCGGCGCCAGGGTGCTCGTCCTCGGTCGTGGCCGCACCGCGGACCGCTGCCCGACGGAGTCGGACCAGATCGTCGAGCTGGACCGCCTCGACCTGCCCGCCGAGCGGCTGCCCCAGTGGTATCGGCCGAATCCGGGCCGGGCTAGTGATCTCGCCTTCGTGTTTTTCAGCACGACGGGAGGACGACGGGTGATCAAGGAGGTCACCAATCATCGGTGGGCGCTGTCGGCCTACGGCACGGCCACCGCCGCCGCGCTCGGCCGCGGTGACACGATTTACTGCGTGACCCCGCTGCACCATCCGTCGGGTCTGATGGTCGGCCTCGGCGGCGCGGTCGCGGGCGGGTCGCGTATCGCTCTGACCCGGGGCGTCGACCCGACGCGGTTCGCCGACGAGGTTCACCGCTACGGGGTCACGGTGGTGACCTATACCTGGGCCCTGCTGGTCGAACTGGTGGAGGCGACGTCGCCCGAGCTTGCCGAACATCATCCGATCCGCCTGTTCATCGGAGCCGGAATGCCGACCGGGCTGTGGCGCAAGGTTACCGACCGATTCGCTCCCGCCCGAGTGCTGGAGTTCTATGCCTCCACCGAGGGGGACGCGGTGCTGGCCAATGTCGCCGGCACGAAGATTGGGGCTAGGGGTCGGCCGCTGCCGGGCAGCACGGAGATCCGGCTCGGCGGCTACGACGCAGCGACCGGCCGGTTCATCGAGGATGACCACGGTTTCGTGCGCCCCTGCGTGGACGACGAGGTGGGTTTACTGTTAGCGAAGCCGCGCTCCGGCCTCGATGCCGCACACGTGGCGATGCGCTCGGTATTCGCCGAAGGCGACACGTGGATTACCACAGAACACCTGTTTCGCCGCGACAGCGACGGCGACTACTGGTTCGTCGACAACCGGAACACCGTGATCCAGTCGGTGCGCGGACCGGTCTTTTGCCAGCCGATTTGCGACGCCCTCGGCGGCATCACCGCGATCGACCTGGCCGTGGTCTATCCCGTGGCGACCGACACGCACGACGTCGCGGTCGTGGCTGTGACGCTCGGCAAAGACGCCGTCCTGAACGCGGCTAGCCTAACCACCGCGTTGGGGGGCCTTCCCCGGGATCAGTGTCCGGCCATCGTCCACATCGTTGACCGCATACCGCTCACGCCCTCCTACCGTCCGCTGTCGACCGCGCTGCGACAAGCAGGGCTGCCGACGCCGGGGGACTCGACCTGGTACCACGACTTCACTGACGGCCACTATCGGCATCGGCCACCATTGGCCACCATCGGCGGCGCAGCCACAACGTCTAACCCCAGGAACGGCGCAAAACGAGTAACTGGGCCGGTTTAGCGACCATCCGTTTGCAGCTGGGCGGTAAGGGCCATAACGGCCATAAGGGCCATAAGGGCCATAGCCTGCGCGAGGATCTGGGCGTTGTGCACCGCCACCGCCGCGGGTTGTGCGAACAGTTGCCCAAGCTCGGCCGCGTGCTCATCGAAGACATCCTTGCCGTGGGCGTAGACATCGATCGCCCCGATCACCCGTCCCGACACCAGCAGCGGCAGTGACAGTGACAGTGACAATGCACTGTGCACGCCCAAGCGGCCCACTCGAGGACCGAAACGCGGCCGCATCTTCTCCCCGCCCAGGACCCGGACCGCACCGTAAGCCGTTTCGCCGCGCACGCCGCCTCTGAAGCCCGCAATATGAAAGCGAGTTCACGATCACGCCCCACAGGCAGGAGCACAATGAAGCACGTCCTACACCCGGATCGGCAAGCCCGACTGAGTAACGCGAGATCCGCGACATCGAATCTAGGTAAAACGCAATGATCATCCTGCTCACCGTGCTCAACCAATTCCGGAGTTGGCATGGCTGTCCGCACTAACGTTGTGAACGCCTCAATGGCGGTCGGAGCCGCCACGGTTCTCGTCGTCCTCGCCACCGAAACCACGAAGCGCGCCAGAGAAGCAGGCTCGCGACCGATGGCCAGGTCGTGGTCGCCGACGCAGACCGCCGACGCCGCCGGGCATGGCCGACCAGTCCGACGACGCGGCTGACCACCCTGAAGGAATCGGGATGTGATGCACCGGCAGCAACTTAACCGCGTCGACAGACTCGCGTGATGTGGGTTTCTTTAGGATTCCGACGCCATTGTTCATCACGGATGGACAGGCATCCTCCGGTGACCAGTTTCGCGTCTCGCCAGCCGAACTGCCGTGTCAGTTGCGGCGACGTGACTGCGGCAAGTACAAACGATTCGAACAAAGGTGCGGGTGGACGTGACACGATCGAAGTGCTGAGCAACCTGCTGACGAAGGAGCGGGAGTGAAAAAGAATCAGGCAGACCAATTTGAACAGGAACTCTTGCAGCCGCTCGCGCAGGCCCTCCGCACGAGGCTTGGTGGTGCAGCGGAGGTCCACGTCAATAATGAACCGCGGCTGATGACGGGTGACAAGGTCGAGTACGTGACCTGGCTAGAAGTCGTGATCAACGATGCGCGAACCGAAGTCATCTTTCGGCCTCTTGCCCGCGAAGACTTCGCTGCGATCTGGCAATGGGGAAAGAACGGCCGCTTCATCTTCCCGATCACGCAATGCGGTGGTGATGCCGGCGACAGCGCCCGAGCGTCCGTTGACGCTGTCGCCGAACGCATCTGCCAAACCGCGAGTATGTGGCATGAAGAACCACCCGAGTCGTTTGGCTGGTCGGTCAGCTAAGCAACTTGGCGCCGGCGAACGCTACCCGGCGCTCCGGCACTGGTGGGTCACGGCGATCAACGTCCCCACGTCGGGAACAATCAAATCGCATGGCGCTCGGGGTTGGGCCGCCCCGGCAACCAATTCCGAGTCACATAACCAATCCAACAAGAAAGACCCCTGACCCAGATGGCGTCGCACTCAAATCGCCCCAGTATTTTCGCCAGCCACCGAGTAGGGCGCGACGCCGCCTGTTCTGAGCGTCGGTGAGGCATCGATGGCAATAACGGACGTAGCCGAATACGCGCACCTGAGCGACGCCGAACTCGAGGCCCTTGCGGTCGACTTAGACGCTATCCGCCGCGACATCGAGGATGCACGCGGCGAGAACGACAGGGCATACATCTTGCGCGCCATCGCGTTTCAACGATTCCTCGACATCGCCGCGCGCCTAACCATCGCCGCCAGCCGTAGCAGTTTCGGCTGGGTGCTGGGTGCCATCGCGCTCGCCGCGGCCAAGAGCATCGAGAACATGGAGCTTGGCCATAACATCGGCCACGGCCAATGGGATTGGATGAACGACCCCGAAATTTATTCCAATACCTGGGAGTGGGACATGGCGGGTGTGTCGTCGCAGTGGCGGTATTCCCACAACTATCGTCACCACGTGTTCACCAACGTTGTTGGCGTGGACGACGACCTCGGCTTCGGCGTTCTGCGGGTCACTCGCGACCAGAAGTGGCGACGGAGTAACCTATATCAACCTCTGCGGAACGTCTTGTTAGCAATAATGTTCGAGTGGGGCATCGCGGCGCACGGATTGCATTCCGCGCATGAGCGCGCGGCAACCGACGTTGCGAAGTCCGCCCAAACCCGTGCGCTGATTCGCAAGACAGCTCGGCAGGCCGGCAAGGACTTTGTATTTTTTCCCGCCCTCAGCCTTAGACGATGGCGTCGCACACTAGCGGCGAACATGGCCGCTAACCTGTTGCGCAATGTTTGGGCGTACCTAGTGATCGCATGCGGGCACTTTCCGGACGGAGCGGAAAAGTTCACCCCTGCCGCGCTGGAAGGCGAAACGAAACCCGAATGGTATCTGCGACAGATGCTGGGCACTTCGAACTTTCGCGCCGGTCCGGTGCTGGCGTTCCTCAGTGGAAACCTTTGCTACCAAATCGAACACCACCTTTTCCCTGATCTGCCGAGTAACCGTTACGCGGAGATCGCACAGCGCGTGCGGGCGGTATGCGACACCTACGACCTTCCCTATACGACCGGTCCGCTTGCCCGCCAGTACCTGCTCACCTTCCGCACGATTTCCAAATTGGCGTTTCCAGATCGGTTCCTCACCGCCACTTCTGACGACGCCCCAGAGACGGCGTCGGAAATCAAGTTTCGCATTCTCGACGCGCCCGTTGTGCCGGGCGAGTCCAATGGCGCCGCGCGGCGCCGCGGTCTGGTCTCTGCGATACGAAACCGACAGATTCGTCGCCAAGCAAGAAAGTTTCGTGTACCGCGGCTTCCCAGGATGTTGATCAATCGAGCCGTCCTGGCAATGGCCACGCGTCGTCGCGATAGACCTGTGCGAGGCACGTTTCGCGGTCAGCCCTGACCTGACGCGGATCCCGCTCAGCGGGGCCTGTCAAAGCGGTGCGCCCGTACTGGAAGGATGTCAGTGTGTCAGAAGGTTTGTGGATCGCCATCGCGGTCGTCGCCGCCCTGGTCGTCATCGCCACGCTGGTCGTCGGCTTGCTGCGCTACCGGCGCCGCCGGATAAGCCTCTCGCAGCGGCCGCAGACCGAGACGATCGACCGTTCGGGCGGCTACACCGCTAAGTCGGGCATCACCTTCAGTCAGGCACCCCCACCTGTCGAGACGGTCGAACCAGTCGAACGGATCGACACCACCGGACTGCCCGCATTAGGCGACGACGCGACCACTCCCCGTGATGCTCTCAAGCGCCCGATCGCCGACGTGCAACTACCTGAAGTCGACACCATCGCATCGCCGGCACCCGGGGTCGAGGAGATCGCCCCGCCGGAAGGCCGGTTGGAACGTCTGCGTGGGCGGCTCGCGAAATCCCAGAACGCCTTCGGGCGCAGCCTATTGGGCTTGATCGGCGGCGGCGACCTGGACGAGGACTCCTGGCAAGACGTCGAGGACACCCTGCTGGTCGCCGACCTCGGACCGGTGACCACGCAGTCGGTGGTGTCGCAGCTGCGTAACCGACTGGCCAGCGCCAACGTCCGCACCGAGGCCGACGCCCGGGCGGTGCTGCGGGACGTATTGATCAACGAATTGCATCCCGGTTTGAACCGCTCGATTAGCGCGCTGCCGCATGCTGACCATCCGTCGGTGCTGCTCGTCGTCGGTGTCAACGGCACCGGAAAGACGACCACCGTCGGCAAGCTGGCGCGGGTGCTAGTGGCCGACGGCCGGCGCGTGGTGCTCGGCGCGGCCGACACCTTTCGGGCCGCGGCGGCAGACCAATTGCAAACCTGGGCCGCCCGAGTGGGCGCGGAGGTGGTCCGCGGAGCCGAAGGCGCCGACCCGGCGTCGGTGGCGTTCGACGCCGTCGATAAGGGCATCACGACCGGCGCCGACGTCGTCCTCGTCGACACCGCGGGCCGGCTGCACACCAAGGTTGGCCTGATGGACGAGCTTGGCAAGGTCAAGCGCGTGGTGACCCGGCGAGCCGCTGTTGACGAGGTGTTACTTGTGCTCGACGCCACCACCGGCCAGAACGGACTGGCCCAGGCGCGGGTTTTCGCCGAGGTCGTCGACATCACCGGCGTGGTTCTCACCAAGCTGGACGGAACGGCCAAGGGCGGCATCGTGTTCCGCGTCCAACAGGAGCTAGGAGTCCCGGTCAAACTGGTGGGGCTTGGGGAAGGCCCCGACGACCTGGCGCCCTTCGAGCCCGCGGCGTTCGTTGACGCGCTGCTCGGCTCATAGCTCTTACACAGCAACCCTTACGTTAATCCTCACGAAACACCACGGCCCCATCGGCGCAACAACTACTGCGCATGGTTCTGGATCAGGTCCCCAGTCGTATCTCTGGGGCCCTCCCAACGCTGACTGGAGGTGATAGCGAGTGAGTGATTTCCCGATCATGGGTGTGCCCAACACCGGCGATACCGCGTGGATGTTGGCCAGTTCTGCGCTCGTGTTGTTGATGACGCCGGGGCTGGCGTTTTTCTACGGCGGCATGGTGCGCGCCAAGAGCGTGCTGAACATGATCATGATGAGCATCAGCGCGATGGGCGTCGTGACCGTGCTGTGGGTGCTCTACGGCTACTCGATGGCCTTCGGCGACGACAGGGCCAACGTCGTCGGCAACCCGGGCGACTACTGGGGTCTCAAGGGTCTCATCGGCGGTAACGGGGTGCCCGCGGATGCCGCCACCCAGACCGCGGCCGTCAACGTCCCGCTGGCGGGCACCCTGCCGGCCACCGTGTTCGTGGCGTTTCAACTCATGTTCGCGATCATCACGGTCGCGCTGATCTCGGGGGCGGTCGCCGACCGGATGAAGTTCGGCGCCTGGTTGCTGTTTGCTGGATTATGGGCGACGTTCGTGTACTTCCCCGTGGCGCACTGGGTCTTCGCCTTCGACAAGTTCGCGTCCGCGCGCGGCGGCTGGATTGCCAACAAACTGCATGCGATCGACTTCGCTGGCGGTACCGCGGTGCACATCAACGCTGGTGTGGCCGGCCTGGTGTTGGCGATCGTCTTGGGCAAACGCCGCGGCTGGCCCACCACCCTGTTCCGGCCGCACAACCTGCCGTTTGTGATGCTCGGCGCCGGACTACTGTGGTTTGGCTGGTACGGCTTCAATGCTGGATCGGCGACCAGCTCCAACGGGGCTGCGGGTTCGACGTTCATCACCACCACGGTGGCCACGGCTGCGGCGATGCTCGGCTGGCTGCTCACCGAGCGCATCCGCGACGGCAAGGCTACGACCCTGGGCGCGGCCTCGGGCATCGTTGCCGGACTGGTCGCCATCACCCCGTCCTGCTCGTCGGTCAACGTCGTGGGCGCCTTGGCGATCGGCGTGGTGGCCGGTGTGCTGTGCGCGCTGGCAGTGGGGCTGAAGTTCAAGTTCGGTTTTGACGACTCGCTCGACGTAGTCGGGGTGCACCTGGTCGGTGGTCTGGTAGGCACTTTGCTGGTGGGCCTGCTCGCCGCGCCGGAAAGCGTGGCGATTAATGGGGTGGCTGGAGTATCGAAGGGGCTGTTCTACGGCGGCGGTTTCGACCAGCTGGAGCGACAGGCGATCGGCGCGTTCAGCGTTCTGGTCTACTCCGGCGTTGTCACGCTGATCTTGGCGCTTATCCTGAAGTACACCATCGGGCTGCGTCTGGGTGCAGAGCAGGAATCCGCGGGTATCGACGAGTCTGAGCACGCCGAGAGCGGCTACGACTTTGCGGTGGCCAGCGGTTCGGTTCTTCCCCGCGCCAGCCTGTCGGGCACCCCTAACGGCCTGCAGGACAGAGTGGCCCAGAAAGTGGAGGCGGAATAGAAATGAAGCTGATCACCGCGATCGTGAAGCCGTTCACCCTCGACGACGTCAAAACCAGCCTGGAAGAGGCTGGAGTGCTCGGAATGACTGTTAGCGAGATCCAGGGTTACGGACGCCAGAAGGGCCACACCGAGGTCTACCGGGGTGCTGAATACTCGGTTGACTTCGTGCCCAAGGTTCGCATCGAGGTCGTTGTCGACGATTCCATCGTCGACAAGGTGGTGGACAGCATCGTCCGAGCGGCGCGCACCGGCAAGATCGGTGACGGAAAGGTGTGGGTTAGCCCGGTGGACACCATCGTGCGGGTTCGCACGGGTGAACGCGGACCCGACGCGCTGTGAGTATCGCCGCGTAGGGCAAGGCCAACCCGCGCGGGCCGGTCAGGTGCGACCCGCCCGGGATATGTGAAATCGGAGGTCATGGAAACAGAGAGCGCCCGCGCGGCAACCAGTTTGGCTGCCGCGCGGCGTCAGTTGCTGTCCGATGACCATCGTGAGCTGGATCCGTGCGAGCTGCGCCAGGCTTGGTTGGAGCTGCATGAGTCCTGGCTGACTGCCAAGGCCGCTGAAATCGGAATCACCGCGGACAGTGGCTTCGCGATCGTCGGGGTTGGCGGACTCGGCCGACGTGAGTTGCTGCCGTATTCGGATCTCGACTTGCTGGTGCTGCACGACGGCAAGCCTGCCGAGGTCTTGGGAGAGGTTGCCGATAAGCTGTGGTATCCGTTGTGGGATGCGAACATTCGGCTAGACCACAGCGTCCGAACCGTCCCCGACGCAGTGGGGGTGGCTAATTCTGACTTGGTAGCCGCCCTCGGCATGCTCGAAGCACGCCACATCGCCGGCGACGAACGCTTGTCGGCGGGCTTGATCGAGGGCGTTCGACGGCAATGGCGCAGCGGAATTCGTTCCCGCATGGACGAACTCGTGCAACTCACGCATGATCGTTGGCTGCGCTGGGGCCGCATCGCGCAGCGCGCCGAGCCCGACCTGAAATCGGGTCGGGGCGGCCTACGCGATGTGCAATTGCTCAACGCCCTGGCGATCGCCCAACTCATCGATCGCCACGGCATGGCCGCTCCCAATATGCCGGCAGGCTCGCTCGACGCTGCCTACCTCACCCTGCTCGACGTTCGCACCGAACTGCACCGGGTGTCCGGCCGCGGACGCGACCTGTTGTTGGCCCAACACGCCGACGACATCAGCGCGGCACTGCACTATGGCGACCGATTCGACCTGGCGCGCCTGCTTTCCGGTGCCGGCCGCACCATCGCCTACCACGCCGAAACCGGGCTTCGAACCGCAAGCAACGCGTTGCCGCGGCGCGGCATCTCGGCCCTGCGGCGCCGACCGAAGCGGCGACCGCTCGATGAGGACGTCGTCGAGTACGCCAGCGAAATCGTGCTGGCCCGTGACGCCGAACCAGAGCGTGATCCCGGCCTGGTGTTGCGAGTGGCCGCCGCGGCAGCCCACACCGGATTGCCCATCGGCGCCGCCACGCTGAGCCGACTGGCCACCAGCGCCCCGGAGCTACCGACCCCGTGGCCGCGCGAGGTCCTGGACGACCTGCTGGTGGTCCTGCTCGCCGGACCCACCGCGGTTGGAACAATCGAAGCGCTCGACCGTACCGGCCTATGGGGCAGACTGTTGCCGGAATGGAGTGCAATCCGCGATCTCCCGCCCCGTGACGTGGCACATAAGTGGACCGTGGACCGGCATGCGATCGAGACCGCCGTGCACGCCGCGCCGCTGTCCACCCGGGTGGCGCGACCGGATCTGCTCGCCCTTGGCGCGCTACTGCACGACATCGGCAAGGGTCGGGGCGCCGATCACAGCATCCTTGGGTCCGAGATGGTCCTACAAATCGGTGACCGGCTGGGGCTTCCGCCCGCCGACATCGATCTGCTCTCGAAGTTGGTCCGCCACCATCTGCTGCTGCCGATCGTGGCCACCCGCAGCGATCTAAACGATCCCAAGACCATCGAGGCCGTCTCCGATGCCCTGGGCGGCGACCCGCAAGTGCTCGACGTGCTGTACGCGCTCACCGAGGCAGACTCGAAGGCCACCGGCCCGGGGGTATGGAGCGACTGGAAGGCCTCGCTTGTTGCAGACTTGGTGTCGCGCTGCCGGGTGGTGATGGCCGGCGATCCCCTTCCACACGCGAATCCCACTGCACCCCATTATCTTTCATTGGCAGTCGACCACGGGGTGCACGTAGAGATCATGCCCGGCGACAGTGCCCGGATGTACCAGGTGGTGATGGTTGCTCCCGACGAGCCGGGATTGGTTTCCAAGGCCGCCGCGGTGCTGGCGCTGAATTCGCTGGGTGTTCACTCGGCGTCAGTGAACAGCTACGACGGCGTTGCCATCACCGAGTTCGTGGTGTCTCCGCTTTTTGGTTCACCCGCTCCGGCCGACCTGCTGCGTCAGCAGTTCGTCGGTGCCCTCGGCGGCGACATCGACGTCCTGGGCATGGTGGAAAAGCGTGACAGTGAGGCCACCAGCGTCGAGTCCCAACGGGCCGGTGAGGTAGTGGTCGGGGTGCCCGTGACCCGCTCCACCGCCCCGCCGCGGGTGCTCTGGCTTGACTCTGCCACCTCAGGTCAGTTGCTCCTTGAAGTCCGCGCCATGGATAGGCCAGGATTGCTGGCGCTGCTCACTCGTGCGTTGGAACGTGCCGGCGCAGACATTGTGTGGGCCAAGGTCAACACGTTCGGATCGACCGCGGCCGACGTGTTTTGTGTGGCGGCTGTCGAATCCGACATCCGAGCCGCGGTCGAGCTGCAGCTGGCGGCGGTGCTGGGCGCCTCCGCCGATGTCGTGGCCTACGAACCCGTCGGCGACTAGGGCCGCGGGCTAGTCCAGGGCTAGTCCGGTGAGCCTTGGGGCGGCCGACCAGCGGTCGCGGTCACGCGTGCTCCGCGTTGAGCTGGCGCAACTCTTCGATGCGTGCTTTGAGTTGCTCGCGGGTTGCCGCGGCGATGGGCGGACCTCCGCACCGGCGGCGCAGTTCCTTGTGTATCCAGCCATGCGGCTTGCCGGTGCGGTGATGCGCTATCGACACCAGGGTGTTGAGTTCGCGGCGCAACTCGCGGAGTTGGCCATGGGTGGTCAGCGGCTGGGCCAGGCCTGGCGCGGCCCCGTGGTGAAGCTGGGACCGCTTTTTTAGCTGCTCGTCTTGGCGCCGGTGCAGCAGGGCGCGCATCTGCTCGGCGTCCAGCAACCCGGGGATCCCGAGGTAGTCAGCCTCTTCGTCGCTGCCGGCGGGAGCCGCTGTGCCAAACGAGGACCCGTCGAAGATCACCTGGTCTAACTCGGCGTCGGCGCCCAGTGCGGTGAAGCCTCGTTCGCTCGGTTCGATTTGTGTCCTGGTGGCGGGTTCACTGTCGAGCGGATCGTCGCCGGATTCCCGGTGCGGTTTGCCCAGCACGTGGTTGCGTTGGGCCTCCAGCTCGCTGGCCAGTTGCAGCAGGTTGGGTACTGACGGCAGGAAAATGCTTGCCGATTCACCCGCTTGCCGGGATCGCACGAACCGGCCGACCGCCTGGGCGAAAAACAGCGGCGTCGACGCGCTCGTGGCATAGATCCCCACCGACAAGCGAGGCACGTCGACGCCTTCGGAAACCATCCGCACGGCG
>NZ_VTZN01000089.1 GCF_008370645.1 Mycobacterium simiae | reverse complement strand
CGGCGCGGCGCGAAACCCACCTCCACGTCGAGCCGGTCAGCGCGCAACAACCGGGTCAGCACAGCGGCTAGGTCGGCGTCACCGCCGACCACGACGAGGCGTTGGCACCAACCCAGTGCGGCCTCGACCCAAGCAGGATCGTCGGCTCGGTAGCTGGTCAAGCCGGCCAACGCAGCAGAAACGGGTTGATCACCGAACAGCAGCACCGCCACGCTAGGCGTGTTCTCCGCGGTTTCCATGACACTCCTCGCAAACCGCTGGGTAGGGTAAGTCACCGGCTGGACCACAATAGGCGGGCATAACCCGCGAGAGCAGGTGGGAGCGCGTCATGCCGGCAATCGTCCTGATCGGCGCCCAGTGGGGCGACGAGGGCAAGGGTAAAGCCACTGATCTGCTCGGGGGGCGGGTGCAGTGGGTAGTTCGCTATCAGGGCGGCAACAACGCCGGCCACACCGTCGTCCTGCCGACCGGTGAGAACTTCGCACTGCATCTCATCCCTTCCGGGGTGTTGACGCCGGGCATCACCAACGTGATCGGCAACGGCGTGGTGATCGATCCCGCAGTGCTGCTCGACGAGCTGCAGGGCCTGGAAGAGCGCGGCGTCGACACCGCCAAGCTGCTGATCTCCGCCGACGCGCACCTGCTGATGCCCTACCACGTGGCTATCGACAAGGTCACCGAGCGCTATATGGGCAGCAAGAAGATCGGCACCACCGGCCGTGGTATCGGCCCCTGCTACCAGGACAAGGTCGCTCGGATGGGGATCCGGGTGGCCGACGTGCTAGACCCCGATCAGCTCGCGCCCAAGGTCGAGGCCGCGTTGGAGTTCAAGAATCAGGTGCTGGTCAAGATCTACAACCGCAAGGCGCTCGATCCAGCGCAGGTGGTCGAATCGCTGCTGCGGCAGGCTGACGGTTTCCGGCACCGCATCGCCGACACCCGGCTGCTGCTCAACACTGCGCTGGATGCTGGCGAAACGGTGTTGCTGGAAGGCTCCCAGGGCACGCTGCTCGACGTCGACCACGGCACCTACCCCTATGTGACGTCGTCGAATCCGACCGCAGGCGGGGCGGCCGTCGGCTCCGGCATCGGCCCCACCCGGATCCGCACGGTGTTGGGCATTCTCAAGGCCTACACCACCCGGGTGGGCTCGGGTCCATTTCCTACCGAGCTGTTCGACGACAACGGCGAATACTTGTCCAAGACCGGGGGCGAATTTGGTGTGACCACCGGCCGGCGCCGGCGCTGCGGCTGGTTCGACGCCGCCATCGCGCGCTACGCCACCCGGGTCAACGGCATCACCGACTTCTTCCTGACCAAACTCGACGTGCTGTCCAGCCTGCAGACAGTGCCGGTCTGCGTCGGGTATCGGATCGACGGAAAGCAGATCCGCGATATGCCCATGACGCAGAGCGATCTGTGCCGCGCCGAGCCGGTCTATGAGGAGATGCCGGGCTGGTGGGAAGACATCTCGGCGGCGCGCGACTTCGGCGACCTGCCCGCCAATGCGCGTGATTATGTGTTGCGACTGGAAGAGCTTGCCGGAGCGCCGGTTTCGTGCATCGGTGTGGGTCCCGGACGAGATCAGACCATCGTGCGACGCGACGTCCTGCAGGACCGCGGGTGACCCACTATGCTTCGCTCGGGTCAGAAGGGGACCCGGCGGCGGAAGATCCCGATTACCAACATCATGGCGGCTTTCCGGAATATGGCCCGGCCCATCCCGGCCCAGGTTTCGGCCGCTTCGTGGCGACCATGCGCCGGCTACAAGACCTGGCGGTATCGGCCGACCCCAGCGACCGCGTGTGGGATGAGGCCGCCGAGCGGGCCGCCGCCTTGGTGGATTTCCTGGGCCCGTTCCAAGCAGAGGAAGGCAAGGCGCCGGCTGGGCGAAGCCCTGACTTGCCTGGCATGGGGAGTCTGTTGTTGCCGCCCTGGACAGTGACCCGTTACGCCCCCGACGGTGTCGAGATGAGAGGATCATTCAGCCGGTTTCATGTCGGGGGGAACTCCGCGGTACATGGCGGTGTGCTGCCCCTAGCCTTCGATCATATGTTCGGCATGGTTTCGCATGCGGCAGCGCGGCCGATCAGCCGCACCGCCTTCCTGCACGTCGACTACCGCAAGATCACCCCAATCGATGCGTCGTTGGTCATGCGCGGACGGGTCACCCATATCGACGGCCGCAAAGCGTTCGTGTCCGCGGAATTGGTCGACAGCGCAGAAACGGTGCTGGCCGAGGCCAACGGCCTGATGGTGCGGCTGTTACCCGGCCAGCCCTAACGCGTGTGGCGGCGAGCGGCGTTACGGCGCGGCCTCGTCGCCGGCTGCGGGTGCGGTTGCCGCCGGGCTCGGCGAGGAGCTGCCTGCACAGCAGTGTGCAGGGTTAGATAAACCTCAGTAATGAGCGCAGAGCGTCCTCTCTTGTCGAGCCACCTATCCTTGAGCGGCGGGACAACTACTTCAGCGGAAGGGCAGGCTGGTGACTGACGGCTTGACCGAAGGGCAGGACGAGCCCACCGCGCCGGATGAAGACAAGACGACGGCATTGATCGTGCCTCCGGCTGCGACGCCACACCCGACGGCAGCCGAATCCGACGAGCCCCTCGCCGGGCCGCGGGTGCTGTTGCTGGGCTCCGGCGAGTTCGGCCGGGAGCTGGCAGTTGCGCTTCAGGGCTTAGGCGCGCAGGTGATCGCCGTCGACGCGCACGGTGATGCCCCGCACCGGGCCGCTGATCAGGCGCTGGTGGCACGCCTGACCAATGCTGAGGAGCTGACCGCGCTGTTTGGCCGGTTGCAACCAGACTTTCCAGACTTCGTGGTGGTGCTCACCAACGCGGTTAGCGTTGAGGCTTTGGATGCTTTGGACCCCGCTGAGGTGGTGCCCAGCGCCCGTAGTGTGCGTCTGATCGGCGATCGGGAGGCATTGCGCAAGCTTGCCGCCGACGAGCTTGGTCTACCCACCGCCCCGTTCTGGTTCGTCGGATCGCGGGGGGAACTCGAGGCGGTGGCAGCCCATGCCGGCTACCCGCTCCTGGTCAAACCCGTGGTCGGCGGTAGGCAGCGGGCGGTGGTTCGGGGGCCTGACGAGATCCCGCGTGCCTGGCAACGTGCGGCGGGGAGGGACCCGGCGGGCTCACCGCCGCGGGTATTGGCCGAAGCGGTGGTCGACATCGAGTTTTTGGTCACCCTGATAGCAGTGCACAGCGAAGGGCCGGCGGGCCCGGTCATCGAGTTCTGCGCGCCCATCGGTCATCGCCGAGCAGACGGCAAAAACCTGGAATCCTGGCAACCCCAGCAGCTGACTACCGCCGCCCTCGATGCCGCCAAGTCGATCGCCGCGCGCATCGTCAAGGCGCTCGGCGGACGGGGGGTTTTCGGTGTCGAATTGATGGTCAACGGCGATGAGGTGTACTTCGCCGACGTTACCGCGTGGCCTGGTGACAGCGCCTGGGTAACCCTGCGCAGCCAGCGGCTTTCGGCCTTCGAGCTGCAGGCCCGGACCATCCTGGGCCTTGCGGTGGACACGTTGATGGTGTCTCCGGGCGCGGCGCAGGTGATCGGCTCAGGCCAGATACCGCCGAGTGCTGACGCGCTGACGGCCGCGCTAGAAGTGCCGGAAAGCGATGTCCGGGTGTTCGGCCATGCCCGCGCGGTGGCACTGGCTACCGCACCCGACGTGGCGACCGCCCGTGCCCGCGCCCGCGACGTCGCGCACCGGCTGAATATGCGAGACTCACGCGGATGAGCTACGCCGGAGACATAACGCCGCTGCAGGCGTGGACGATGCTCAGCGACAACCCGCACGCTGTGCTGGTAGACGTGCGCACCGCCGCCGAGTGGCATTTCGTCGGTGTGCCGGACCTGTCGAGCCTTGGCCGGGAGGTGGTCTACATCGAGTGGAACACCGTCGATGGAAGGCGCAATGGCGACTTCGTCGCCGAACTGCTGGCCGCCGTCTCGCCCCCCAACGGTGACGACGAGCGGCCCGTCGTGTTCTTGTGCCGTTCGGGCAATCGCTCCATTGGCGCCGCCGAAGCCGCAACCGAGGCTGGGATCACGCCGTGCTATAACGTGCTGGACGGCTTCGAAGGGCACCTCGACATCGAGGGCCACCGAGGTGGAGTCGGTTGGCGGGCAATCGGATTGCCGTGGCGACAGGGTTGAAACTGGGATGACCGAGCACCCTTCGGTCCGCGCGCCCAAGCCCCTGCCCGACGCCGTTAGCCAGGCCACCATCGGTGTCCGCGGTGGCCTGTTGCGTTCGGGGTTCGACGAGACTGCCGAGGCGATGTATCTGACGTCCGGTTACGTCTATGAGTCGGCGGCGGCGGCTGAGCAGGCGTTCGCCGGCGAGCTGGACCACTTTGTGTACTCGCGCTACGGCAACCCGACCGTCGCCATGTTCGAGGAGCGGCTGCGCTTGATCGAGGGAGCCTCGGCAGCGTTCGCCACCGCCAGCGGCATGGCCGCGGTGTTTACCGCGCTGGGCGCGCTGCTGGCGGCGGGGGACCGGCTGGTGGCCGCACGCAGCCTGTTCGGGTCGTGTTTTGTGGTATGCAACGAGATACTGCCGCGCTGGGGGGTCCAGACCGTCTTTGTCGACGGTGATGATCTCTCGCAATGGGAGCAGGCGCTGTCGGTTCCCACTCAAGCGGTGTTCTTCGAGACGCCGTCGAATCCGATGCAGTCGCTGGTGGACATCGCCACGGTGACCGAGCTGGCTCATGCTGCGGGCGCAAAAGTGGTGCTGGACAATGTTTTTGCTACGCCCTTATTGCAACAGGGGTTTCCGCTCGGGGTTGACGTGGTGGTGTACTCGGGCACCAAGCACATCGACGGTCAGGGTCGGGTGCTCGGTGGCGCCATTCTCGGTGACAAGGAGTATATCGACGGTCCGGTGCAGAAGCTGATGCGTCACACCGGCCCGGCGATGAGCGCTTTCAACGCCTGGGTGCTGCTGAAAGGCCTTGAGACGCTGGCAGTTCGGGTCGAATGCAGCAATTCCTCGGCGCTGCGGATAGCGGAGTTTCTAGAAGGTCATCCCGCCGTGGATTGGGTGCGCTACCCTTTTCTGGCGTCACACCCGCAATACGAGCTGGCCAAGCGCCAAATGTCCGGCGGCGGAACCGTTGTCACCTTTGCGCTGGACGCACCGGAGAATGCGGCCAAGCGCCGGGCCTTCGAGGTGCTCGACAAATTTGGGTTGATCGATATCTCCAACAACCTCGGTGACGCCAAATCGCTTGTCACGCATCCGGCTACCACGACGCACCGGGCAATGGGTCCGGAGGGTCGCGCCGCCATCGGCTTGGGCGACGGTGTGGTCCGCATCTCGGTCGGTCTGGAAGGTGCCGACGATCTGATTGCCGACCTCGACCAGGCGCTGAGCTGAGGGACTAACCCGCCGCCCGCTGTTCGGCCGCCTCGGCGCGTTCGGCTGCCTCCAGGGCACTCTCTTCCGCTCGTGCCTGGACATAGCGCATCGCCAATCGGGCGTAAACCATTTGGCTGGTGATGGCCATCTGGCCTCGGGTGCGGCCCAAAAAGGCGAGCCCCCAGGAGAACATGGCGGCGATCCGGTTGCGGTGGCCGACCAAGTAGATCAGGTGCAGGCCGAGCCAGGCCAGCCAGGCGATGAAGCCGGCGAACTCCACCTTGCCGACCTGCGCGACGGCGCTGTAATGCGAGATCAGGGCCATGCTGCCCTTATCGAAGTACGTGAACGGCTTGCGGTTGGCCGGGTCATCGTGGCCTTTCGCGGCGTGCTTGATAATCGTCGTGGCGTACCGCGCCCCCTGGATCGCGCCCTGGGCCATCCCGGGTACACCGGGCACCGCCATCAGATCACCGATGACAAAGACGTAGGGGTGGCCCTTGACCGTCAGATCGGGTTCGACGATCACGCGTCCGGCGCGGTCGATTTCGGTTCCCTCGGATTGCTCGGCGAGCGTTTTGCCCAGCGGGCTGGCCTGCACACCGGCCGCCCACACCTTGCACGCGCAGTCGATGCGGCGCTCAGTGCCGTCCTTGTCCTTGACGGTGATGCCTTTGTAGTCGACAGCGGTCACCATGGCATTGAGCTGGATCTCGACATCCATCTTCTCCAGCTTCCGTTGCGCCTTGAGGCCCAGCTTCGGGCCCATCGGCGGCAACACCGAGGGAGCGGCGTCCAGCAGGATCACCCGGCACTCGCTGGGCGTAATCGTCCGGAATGCCCCGGCCAAAGTGCGCTCGGCGAGTTGGACGATCTCCCCGGCGAGCTCGACGCCGGTGGGGCCGGCTCCGACCACGACAAAGGTCAACCGCCGCTCGCGCTCGGCGTGGTCAGTGGCAACTTCCGCAGCCTCGAACGCGCCGAGGATACGGCCGCGCAACTCCAGGGCGTCGTCGATGGTCTTCATACCGGGCGCGAAGATGGCGAAGTCGTCATTGCCGAAATAGGACTGCTGGGCACCGGCGGCCACGATAAGGCTGTCGAACGGCGTCACGGTCTCCATGTCCAGCAATTTCGAGGTGACCGTCTTGGCGTTCAAGTCCATCCCAATGACCTCGCCCAGCAGCACCCGCACGTTCTTTTGCTTGCGCAAAATCAGCCGGGTGGTCGGGGCGATGTCGCCTTCCGACAAGATCCCGGTGGCCACTTGATAGAGCAATGGCTGGAATAGGTGGGTGGTTGTCTTCGAGATGAGGGTGATGTCGACATGGCTTCCTCGAGGGGACCGCTTGAGCGCCTTGGCCGCGTTCAGGCCGCCGAATCCGCTTCCGATGATGACGACGTGATGGCGCCTGGCTGCAGTTGAGGATTCGCTGGGTAGGGGCGTCATGGTGCTCCTTAACTCTCAACATTTTCCGCACCGCATGTACACCGTACGACTCCAATGCGGCGAAAGTCGCGCGCTGCTTCCGCCGACCTTCTTGCAAGCGCACTCGGCCAGCGCGACCGGTAGCTACAGCCGCCGTACCCATACAGGTACGCGGTACTGACAATGCCGATATCGCCGGGATTGCCCGGTGCTTCGTCATGTACGAGCCAGTCCGCCTTTCAACAACTGCCTTGGCGGTGCCTCGGGAGGTACTTTAGCGGCGGTGTCACTCGCTTGTGCATCGGTAGACGCGAAGTATCACGAACATTTCCGCATATCGCCCACGGGCAGGGCCGGCGTCCATGACAATCATCAGCTATGTCAGCGCTGGCAGAGTTGCCTCCAAGCGGGGCCGGGGCTTGGTAATGAGGTCCCAAACCTTAACGACCAAGCGGTCAAGCGACTCCATCGGCTGTCGTGAGCGGATACTCCTCGGTGTCGTCGGTTTCATATTCTTTGTCGACATGCTGGTCTATGGCATCGTCGTGCCGGTGCTGCCCAGCCTGGCCAAGCCGGCCGGACTGCAGTTTATGGGTGTGGGCGCGGTGTTCGCGTGCTATGGGCTGGCGTATTTCGTCTTCACTCCGGTCGCCGGCCGGCTGGTTGATTGGCGGGGCAGCAGAATGGTGTTGCTGAGCGGCGCAGTCGTGCTGGCGCTGGCTACGCTCGTCTTCGGCTATGCCAGCAGCCCGGTGGAGCTAGCGACGAGCCGTGTGCTGCAAGGCGCCGGAGCGGCGGCAACCTGGGTGGCGGGGTACGCCGCACTGGTCGAAGTGTTTCCGCGCGAGCAGCGTGGTCGCGCAGTCGGCACGGCGAGCATCGGCACCGCGCTCGGCGTCCTGGTGGGCCCCACGGCCGGTGGGCTGCTGCTTGAGGCCGGTGGGCCGCGCGCCCCCTTCGTCCTGGCTGCGGGATTGGCGGCCGCGGCCGTGCTGGTGCTCACTGTGGCGCTGCCCCGGTCCGCCCGCCCAGTGCGATCGGGGCTGGCCGATAGCGCCGGGTCCGGCAGTCACATGCTGCCGGGTCTCGCCGTGCCCTGGCTGATGGCCGGGCTGGCGGCAGGGCTCGCGCTGGGCGCTGTTGAGGCGACACTGCCGATCGACCTTGCTGCCCGGCTCGATGTCTCAGGTATCACCGTCGGGCTGTTGTTCGCGTTGACGACGGCCGCCTTCATCGCAACCTCACAGGGTGCCGGACGGCTGTCCGACGGCGGGCGCCGCGGGCCTGTCTTGGCCGCGGGTTGGGTCACCATAAGCCTCGCCATGGCCGTTATCGGCCTGCCATCGGCGGTAGCGCTGCAAGCGGTGACTTTGACTTTCCTTGGGGCCGGTCTGGGAGCGATGATCGCGACGATCATGCCGGCCCTCGCCGACGTCATGGATGTTAGCGATGCGCAGCGTCCCGGTACGGCCGCAGCTGCGTACAACCTCAGCTTCAGCGCGGGCAGCATGGCCGGCGCCCCGCTCGCCGGGTGGCTCGCTGACCTGCAATCATTTCAGGCCGCTACACTGCTCATCGCGCTGGTGACGGCGGCCTGCGGCGCACTGGCGGCACTTGCCCGGGCCGCCCTGGCCCGGCACATCATCAGCGCCTGAGCGCGGGTACTGGGGCGCAGACGCTGGATCGGTCGGTCAGGGAGGTCAGCATGTCGTGCATGGCCTCCCCAACTGCGTCACAGAATCGCTGGGCGGAAGTCTGGTCACACGTGTGTGACGTGGCCACGAACAGGTGCACGCTCTCGTCTCCGACGAAGGCATAGGACACGCCGTAGCCCGTCGGCGTTATGGGCAAGAAGCCCACCCCCTGTGACGAGGACTCCGGACGCCAGGCCGGCGTTTGGCGAATGGGTGACTGCGACGTCGCCAGCTCGAACGACAGGTTCCATGCCTGGGTTCCGAACAGCTCAACGTCCTCGCCCGTCAGGAGCGCCTCGACCAGGAGTCCGAACAGATGGCGGTCGCAGCCTCGTCCCTGCATCGCCCGCAACCGGTAGGCGCGGTGGCTCTTGACCGCGGCGCGCAGCAAGCGGGTACGTCGGGCACCGTCGCAATCGGGGTCCATCATGGCCGCCACGAAGGCGAGACTGTGGGCTGAGGTCGAGCGCAGGCACTCGGTTCGTCCCGCCGCGAAAAGCCGGGTGGTCGCCGTTTGGTAGGTAAGGCACGGTTCGCGGTCGGGGTGCAGGCGCGCGTAGGCGAGCTGGAGTGCGAGCTGAACGAAGGAATCCGGTGGGCAATCCGACCCCTTGATCGCTGCGGCACCGGCAGAACAAAGTTCCGCCGCGTGCACGTCCACGTCGTCGACCAAGGTTCGCGCGTTCGCGACTGCGGAACCCAGTGCAATGGCCAGCGCCGAGCCGCCAGGCACGTCGAAATAGAGATGGCGCGGGGGCACCGGCGGCGATGTGAGCCGCGCATCCAGTATCGACGACGTTTGACGCTCGGCCAGCAATATCTGCTCCATCAGCAGCGTTACCGCTTCGCCGTCGCCCCTGCTGTGTTCCATCAGGCCGCCGATGCGCCCGTTGGCGAACACCACGAGTTGCATGCTCTTGTCCAGCCAGCGGTTGGTCCCGGTGCCGCACAGCGTCGTGCGCGCCAGCTCGGTCAGGCTCTCGGGCGCGGCATCGTCGAGCACCACGACGAACAATGCCCGCTCGATGCGGTCGAGGTTGTCGGCGTTGCGTCCGCCGCCTTCGATCATCTCCTGCCGTATTTGTGACCAGGCATCGCGCTGCAGCAGGGTGACGGCGGCGAGCGGCGGGCCGGGCTCCAGCGCGGCGGCGGCACTATGGATTTCGGTCAGCGCTGCCAGCAGTTCCGGATATGAGATGTCGCGCCGCCCGTTGTCGACGAGCACCTCCAGTTCGAAGAAGTGGCCGTTGGCCAGGACAACGATGCAGCGTTGGTCGTCGTAGCGCTCGATGGTGTCGGCGTCAATGCCGGGTAGCCGCACGGTGGCAAAGCAGCTGCGGAGCTGCTTCATGCACAGCGGTACGATGCCGCGCACCCGCTGCGGGCGGACGTGTCCCGCGGCGAGACGGCGGCGAAAGTCGAGTAAGGCAACGAGCAGCATGGCAGCGCGCTGCAGCTGCGACACTCCAGGCCGTGCCAGCGTTGCTGCGTCGACCGCATAGCCGGTGCTGTACAGCAGTGAGCGGCGGTCGATGAGGTAGGCATACCGTTCCCAGTAGTCGGTCACCCAGTTCTCCAGCCGGGCCCGGCGTTCCTCGAGCCGGCCCTGCAGCCGGGCTGCCACGGCGCTGCCGCGAAACGTGTCGGCGGCGCATCGGACTTCAGCACGCCCGGCGTCGTCGAGCAGCGGATCCACCGACGCGATGAACGTCTGCAGCGTTTCGTCGATCGTGGGCAGCGGCAGGCGCGGCAGTACCTGCTGGAATTGCTCGAGGGAGCCGGGCCCGGCCTGCTCGGCGCTCAGTGCGCGTACCAGCACCCCCCACGCCCGCGCGTGCGCCGAATCGGGGGCGTCCATCCAACCCTGCCAGGTAAGAAGTTGACGCAGCAATGCCCCGCGCAGCCGCCCGAGCCTCATCTTTCTAAACCCGCTGTCAACCTGCGATCCAGTGTGCGTGCCAAACATTGATAGCGGTTAGCTACATCGTCCTCGGAGAGATAGCAGCCCTCGAGTACCCGACGGGTCGCGCTGGGTTGTGTGTATTCCTGGCGAGCGTGCAGGGTGCGGCGGTTGTTGAAGACCACGATCTCGCCCGGTTGTAGCCGCAGCACCAAGCGCGGACACTTCTCGACAGCGGCGGCAAAACTCCGGTAGGCCCGGCGGTAGCTTGGTTCGTCGGCCGGATTGCCGGCGAAAGGGCCCTCAAATGGTGGGGCCCAGTTGACGGCGACCACATTGGCGTGGTCGTCGGCTATCAGGTGGGGTTTGCGAACCACCATGTGCTGATCGCGATTCACCGTTGCGAACGTCGCCCACACCCGGCACAAGGTGTCGAAGTCATCCGGCGCCTCGGCCCGCACCCGCTCGGCGGCAGCCAACCCGTCACAAAAGCACGTTTCCCCGCCGCAGATGTCGGCGCCGAACTCCACGCAGTGCAAAAGCTGGATTCCCGGCGGCGCCTGGTAAGCGCACAAGTCCTGGTGGAACGGCAGTGCGTGTGCCGTGTAAGCGATGTTGGTGGGCCTGTCTTCGACGCGCACCTGCCAGGTGTGGCCGTAAATCGTGGGCATGACCGGGGCGATGTGCGTGGCCGTCGCGCCGACGACGCCGAGGCTGGCCGGCGCTCCTTGAAGCACCAGCACCCGGTTGTCGGCGAGAGCGGCGAGCCAGTCATAAAGCGTCGCGGGGTCGGGGTCGGGGCACCAGGGCCTGCGCTCGCAGGCGAGGGCAGACCGGCTCGCGAACCCGAAGGGCAGTGGCCTCTCGCGCCAGTTAGCCAGACCTACCAGCTCCTCTGGTTCGAAGGCGCTGCAATGCCCGTCTTGGAACACGATCTCGACCACGCCGCCCCGGCCTCGCCGCAGGTCGACCAACCGCACGTCCTCGTCGACACCCGATCCGATGCGCTGCCCACTTTCGGTGCGGCACCGCTCGCAGGTGCATTGGCTCCTTAGCCACCACGGGCTCAGCTCGGCGCAACGGCCAGCCACGTCCAAGCGCACAGATCCGGCCGGTGAAACCTCCACCACGACGTGATCCATCACTGCGGCTCGCAGCGCAAGGGGGTATCGGCGCCGAGTAGCAGATCGGGCTGGTCGGGGAGTTCGCCGCGGCGGCCCCGCACCGAATATCGGAGCCCGCCCGCGTGGGGCTCCAGCACCTGCTCGAAGAGCGTCTGCAGGCGGTTGTCGGCATCGCTGACCAGTACCCGGGCAACATGGGGACGGCTGCTCAGCTCGCTACTGCGAAGGACGGCGTAGCTGAAGATGATGAGACGATCACCGGGTTCGCACAGCATCGCCCCACCCCCGTTCGGGCATATTCGCGAAGATCCGCGGGCCGCCGGCAGCAGGTATGTCGACCATCGGTGGCCGTTTTCCAGGTTGACAATGTCCACTTCTTCCAGTGGCAGCATGCCGACGTGTTCCATCAAATCCAGGTCAACGGCGATACTGCCGATGTAGTCGCGCTGAGAATGCGTGACGCGCACCTGGTGCAGCTTGGCACGCAACAACTTGACGCCACTCATGCTGAAACGCCCCGATCGCCCTCGGCCTTGCGGCAGCTCAACGCGATCATCGGCTCGCCGTCGAAGATCTCGTATTCGTCTCGGGCGACGACGTCGTAGCCCAGTTCGGCCAGCGTTGCACCCAGCGCCGGCTGTTCTTGGAGATAGTCGGCGCGAACGGCGATGACGAGCCAGCCGCCGGGCGCGAGCACACGGTCGAGCGCCGCGAGGTCACCGGACCCGGCATGGGCGAAGGTGAAAACTCCTACGGCCACGATTGCGGCGAAGCAGTGTTTGGCGAACAACTCCGGCGCGTTTGCCAGCGTCCCCTGCACCAGACGGCGGTACACACCCTTGGCGCGCGCGCGGGACAGCATGCCATCCGAGCGGTCCAGCGCCGTCAGATCGTGGTAGCCAAGCTTGCGTAACTCTTCGCCGACCAGCCCGGTGCCGGCCCCCGCGTCGAGCACTGGTCCACTGTCCGCGGGCAGGCACGTGCTCAGCAGTAGGGCTGTCCGACGTGGGTTCTCCTGATAGCCGCTGCGCAGGTCGGTGTCATAGGTCAGCGACCAGGCGTCGTACTTCTGCTCGAGACTGAAACGTGGATCGCGGTGATAGATCCACGCCAGCTTGTCGACCACTTTCTTCGCCAGGAAAAAGCTCCAGCCGACCTCCGCGCTGCGCACGACCTCGGGGATCTCGCGGTAGACCTCGCCTAGCCTCGGGCATGACGGTTCAGCCAAATCCGCCAGCAGTTCATAACTGCGCGCAAGATGCGCGCTCAGGTCACGAGTCTCGTACACGATGAAGCCGTGCCGGGTGAGAGCCGCTGTGTAGTCCTCGGCCGAGAAGGTGGGCTCGAACAGCAGGCGGTCGTAGACCACCTCCCGAGCGACCGCGCTCACCGGCCGTTGCGGGGTTACGAGGTCATCGAAGACAAACAGGCCCTCGGGTTCGAGCACCCTGGCCACCTCGGCGAGCGCCTGCTCACGGGCGTGCACGTGGTAGAGCACGGCCTGGCTGAAGACGTGGGTGAAGGTGGCGTCGGCGAAGGGCAAGGCCGCTGCCGAGCAGGTGATGAACTCGAGTCGCAACCCTGGATTGGCGGCGGCCCACTCTTGTGCGTGGCCAACCCGAACGGCACTCAGGTCGATTCCGGTGACGCTTGCGCCGGTTTGTTGCGCCAGCCAGGCAGCGACGGTTCCATTGCCGCAACCAAGATCGAGCACCCGCGATTGCGGTCCGATACCTGCGGCGCGCAGCATCTCCTGAGTCCAGCGGTGACAACCATCGATGAAGCCCGTGGCATCGTCTTCGAACACGCCCCAATGCAGGCTGCCATCCGGATCCCAGAACTCGCGATACGTCGCGTCCTCGGCGTCGTAGAAGTCGCGCGTCATGTGCTCGGTGTAGGGGTAATTCGGCGGTGCCGTCGGTTGTTTGACCTCCGGTGCGCAGGCGGCAGTCAATCGCTCCTGGATGCGCTGGGCAAATGCATTCGACAATGTCGGCGCCTCTCATGCGGCCATATCGGACAGCAGTATGGCAAGAATTTACACGTGCGTCAGACGAATGGCGCTCTTGATAAGAGCTGTCCAGCAACTGGACAGCCGCAGCGTCCAGTTGCTGGACAAGCAAGGGTAATAAGCCGAATCGCAAGTCAAGGCAGACGCCTTCGGTGCCCGGTACGTCATCGTCCAGCCCGAGTTGGCGGCGGTACGGGTGGCCCGCGAGCTTGACGAGGGGCGGCACATTGGGAGTCACGCTGCGCGAGGGCATGGCCGAAATCTGGGGCGAAATACGCGCGCCGGATGCACTGGTCTTTGACCGGAGTCTGAATGAGTTGGCGGCCGCAGTGTGCCCCGCCGACCCGCGGACCGAAGCACAGCGCCGGGCCGATGCGCTTTCGGCGTTGGCCGCGCGCGCCCCGGCGATGCCGTGCGCTTGCGGTGCACCAGGGTCCAGTACCGAGCTCGCCCGCATTCGCCGCAACAGGCCATAAATGAAGCCCGCATCGCCGCCGCGGCGGCCCGTGACGCCGAGCGTCGCGCGGCGAAAAACGATCCGCCGCCCTTCTAGCCATTTCAGCGGAAGGCGGCCAGCCCGGTGAAAGCCTGGCCGAGTATCAGCTGATGCATCTCGGGTGTGCCCTCGTAGGTCAACACCGATTCCAGGTTGACCATGTGCCGGATGACCGGGTATTCCAGCGATATTCCGTTGCCGCCCAATATAGTTCGAGCGGTCCGGCAAATCTCGATCGCCTCCCGGGTGTTGTTGAGCTTACCGAAGCTGACCTGCTCGGGGTGCAGCCCGACGCTGTCTTTGAGGCGGCCGAGGTGCAGCGCCAGCAGCTGCCCCTTGTGCAGTTCGACCGCCATGTCGACCAGCTTTGCCTGGGTCAATTGGAACCCGGCGATCGCACGGCCGAACTGGGTACGCTGTGTCGCGTAGGTCAGCGCGGACTGCCAAGCCGACCGCGCCGCGCCCATCGCGCCCCAGACGATTCCATACCGCGCCTCTGACAGGCAGGCCAGCGGCCCCTTGAGGCCAATCGCGTTGGACAACATCGCGTCGGCGGGCAGCCGGACGTCGTCGAGGACCAACTCGCTGGTGATCGACGCCCGCAGCGACAGCTTGTGGTGGATGGTGTTGGCGGCGAACCCGGGCGTGTCGGTGGGAACGATGAAGCCGCGGATCCCGTCGTCGGTGGCGGCCCATACGATCGCGACGTCGGCGATCGATCCGTTGGTAATCCACATCTTTCGGCCATTGATCACCCAGTCCGAACCGTCGCGTCGCGCCCGGGTTTTCATCGCGGCCGGGTCGGAGCCAGCGTCGGGTTCGGTCAACCCAAAGCAGCCGATCAGCTCACCGGCCGCCATGCCGGGTAGCCACTGCTGCTTCTGCTCCTCCGAGCCGTTGTTGGCGATGGCGAACATCGCCAGCGAACCCTGTACCGACACCAGCGACCGGATGCCCGAATCGGCGGCTTCCAGTTCCAGGCAGGCCAAGCCGTAGTGCACGGCGGAAGCGCCCGGGCATCCGTAGCCGTGCAAATGCATGCCCAGCAGCCCCAGTTCGCCGAACTGCTTGGCCAACTCGCGGGCCACCGGCAGGTCGCCGTCCTCGAACCAAGTGCAGACGTGCGGAGTCACGTGCTCGGCGCAGAAGCGCCGTACGGTGTCGCGCACGGCGAGCTCGTCGCTGGTGAGCGACGCGTCCAGCCCGAGCGGGTCGTTCGGGTCGAAGGCGGGCGGTGTCTCAGTGCTCATGCCCCCATCCTGCCCGGCCCGGTAATCTCGCTGCATGCAACCTCGCCACCGGCCCTCGTGGCTGGGCTCGCTGGCCACCGACGTCGTCGCTGTACTAATTTTCTGTGCGGTCGGACGGCGCAGCCATGCCGAGGGGATCAGTGTCAGCGGCGTGGCCACGACGGCATGGCCGTTCCTCGCCGGAACCCTGGTCGGGTGGTTGGTGGCCCGTGGCTGGCGGCGGCCCACCAGCGTGGCTCCCACCGGGGTGATTGTCTGGGTGTGCACCGTCGCCCTGGGCATGGTGTTGCGGAAGGCGAGTTCGGTGGGTGTAGCGCCGAGTTTCGTTGTGGTTGCCTCATCGGTCACCGCGGTGCTGTTGCTGGGTTGGCGAGCGGTGGCTGGGCTGTTCCTGCGCCACCGCTCGAATGTTTGACAATGCCGGCGATGGCCCAATTACGTTTTGTCACTGCGGGGTTGGATGACCCGTTGGCACAACCATTGCTGACCGAGCTGGCCGCCGAGTACGCGCAGCGCTACGGCAGCTCGCCGGCGAAGGCACTGGCCTGGTTGACCAGCAGCCCGGCCTCCCAGTTCGCACCACCGGACGGCGGCATGCTGATCGGTGTCGTCGATGCCCGTGCGGTCACCGGTGGTGCATTCTGCAGACGCGACGCCGACACGGCCGAACTCAAACGCGTCTGGACGCACCGCGAGCATCGCCGCCGCGGATACGCCACAGCGCTCGTGGCGGAACTGGAAGCCGAAATCAAGACTCGCGGCTATCGCAACGTCTATTTGGTAACCGGCGATCGCCAGCCCGAGGCCGAGGAGCTGTATCGGGCTGCCGGCTACACCCGGCTGCTTGAACCCCTGCCATCCACGGGTCCGGTCTTACCCATCGCGTTCCGCAAAGAACTTTCATGACGCGCTTCTTGCACCTGGCCGTCGCGCTGGACGGGTGCGGCTGGCATCCGCAGGCCTGGCGAGCCACCTTGGCTGTCGAGTCTCGGTCGGTGCTCGGCGGGCCCTACTGGGCCGACTTGGCCGTCACCGCCGAACGGGGCCTGCTCGACTTCCTCACCATCGACGACACCCTGATGCCGCAGCCGGGCCGGCGCGAACGGATCGACCCGCGGCGCCTGGCCGGTCGCGCCGATGCCGTGCTGGTCGCGGCCCGCATCGCCCCGGTGACGCGGCACATCGGCCTGGTCCCGGTGGCCACCGTTACCCACACCGAGCCGTTCCACATTTCGAAAGCCATTGCCACGCTTGATTATGTGTCCCATGGCCGGGCGGGTTGGCAGCCGAGGGTCTCCGTGACCACCCATGAGGCCGCCCTGTTTGGTCGCCGCTCGGTGAACCCCGACGAGTTGTTTGAACAGGCCCGAGACTACGTCGAGATCGTCCGCCGGCTCTGGGACAGCTGGGAAGACGACGCGGTCATCCGCGACGTGACCACCGGACGCTACATCGACCGGGACAAATTGCACCACATCGACTTCAGCGGTAAATACTTCTCGGTCAAGGGTCCGTCGATAACGCCGCGCCCGCCGCAGGGCCAGCCGGTGGTCGCTGCCCTGGCGCACGCCGTGCCCGTCTATGAGTTCGCAGCAGCCAGGGCCGACGTCGTGTTCATCACGCCGACAGACGAGTCGCTGCCAAGCATCCTCAATGACGTGCGTGCCGCCGACAGGAGACTGAAAGTGTTTGCAGACGTGGCGGTTTCGTTTCGCGACGCAGGCGACTTCAGCTCTGATGCGCTCGTCTGGGCAGGCGCACCAACGGAATTGGTGGACATGCTGCTGGATTGGCAGCGCCTGGGCATCGACGGCGCTCGCCTGCGGCCGGCGGTGCATGCTTTCGATCTTCCGGTGATCGTCGATGAGGTGGTGCCGCTGCTGCAGCGTGCCGGCCGGTTTCGCGCTGGCTATCGGGAGGCTGAAACACTGCGCCAGCGGCTCGGTCTGCCGGCAGCGCCCAACCGGTATGCGGCGGCGAACCGGTGATCCCGCTCTCGGTCCTCGACCTGTCGCCGATCAGCGCCGGCAGCGACGCCGCGACAGCGCTGCGCAACAGCATCGAGCTGGCCCAGCACGCCGAGCAGTGGGGTTATCGGCGCTACTGGATCGCCGAACATCACTTCGTTGCCGTCGCCAGTGCGGCACCGGCGGTGCTGATCGGTCAAATCGCCGCCGCTACCAACAGGATTCGGGTCGGGTCGGCCGCGGTCCAGCTCAGCCACACCACCGCCGCCGCCGTGGTGGAAAGCTTCGGCATGCTCGACGCCTTCTACCCCGGTCGTATCGACCTGGGCCTGGGCCGATCCGCGCAGCGACGTGGCCTCAAGCCGCGAGACCCGGCGAGAGCCCGCACACCGCAAGTGCCGCAGGAATGGCGCGAGGTCGACGGGGTAGTGATCCCGCCCCCTTTCGACCTGCGCACCCTGCTGGCCAGTGGCCGGGCCCAAGCCACCATGGCCATCCTTCAACAACCCGAGGCGGTAGCCCCCGACTTCGCTGAGCAGGTCGGCGACATCATCGCGATGCTGGCCGGCATCTATCAGGTGGACGGCTTCGAGGTGCACGCGGTGCCCGGTGAGGGCGCCGCCCTGACCCCATGGATCTTCGGCAGCAGCAAGCCCCATAGCGCCGAGCTGGCCGGCGCTATGGGGCTGCCCTTTGTGGCCAGCTATCACCTCACCCCGGCCACCGCACTGGAAGCCGTCGCCGCCTACCGTGACGCCTTCGTCCCGTCGGCGACGCTGCCGCGACCCTACGTCGTGGTGTCAGCCGACATCGTGGTCGCCGACGACACCGCCACCGCCCGGTACCTGGCATCCAGCTACGGCCATTGGGTGTATTCCATCCGCGCCGGGGGCGGTGCTATCCCCTACCCTGATCCCGACGGGTGCGCTCCGCTGACCGAACGGGCAGCATGCGGTGGTCATCGACCGGGTGGCAACCCAATTCGTCGGCAACCCGGATGAGGTCGCCGAGCGGATGCGGGCGCTGCAACGGGTCACCGGCGCCGCCGAGCTGGTCGTCACCTCGGTGACGCACCGGCACCAGGATCGACTGCACTCGCACGAATTGATTGCCCGGCGTTGGGGGCTAATTTCTTGAACCGCAAGCATATTCATCTAGCAGCCCACTTTCCGGGGGTCAACAACACCACGGTGTGGACCGACCCTGAAGCCGGCAGCCAGATCGACTTCGACTCGTTTGTGCACCTGGCCCGCACCGCCGAACGCGGGTTGTTCGATTTCTTCTTCGTGGCTGAAGGGCTACGGTTACGCGAACACCGCGGCCGGATCTACGACCTGGATGTGGTAGGCCGACCCGACACCTTCACCGTGCTGGCGGCGCTGGCCGCCGTCACCGACCGGATCGGCCTGACCGGGACCATCAATACCACCTTCAACGAACCATTCGAAGTGGCAAGACAATTCGCCACGCTCGACCAGCTGTCCGAGGGCCGTGCCGGCTGGAACATGGTCACCTCGTCGGATGCCTTCACCGGGGCCAACTTCCGGCGCGGCGGCTTCCTGGACCACGCCGACCGCTACGTGCGGGCCGAGCAGTTTGTGAGCGTGACCCGCAAGTTCTGGGACAGCTGGGCGCCCGACGCGGTGCTAGCCGACGTCGAGGCTGGCGTCTATGTCGATCCGGACCGGATCAGCTGCGTCGAGTACTCAGGCACGCACTTCGATGTTCGCGGCTTCGCCACGCTTCCGGCAGGGCCGCAGGGACATCCGGTACTGCTGCAGGCGGGCGACTCTCCGGAGGGACGTGCATTCGGAGCCCGCCACGCCGACGCCTTGTTCACTTTGCACGGGTCACTGCAGGATGGGCAGCGCTACTACGCCGACGTGAAAGCCCGGGCGCGTTCCTACGGTCGAGACCCCAACCAGCTCAAGGTTTTCCCTGCGGCGACCTTTGTCATCGGCGACACTGACGACGAGGCTCAGGACAAGGCGCGCCACATCCGTTACCAGCAGGTCAGCGACGCCACTGCGATCGCCATGCTCGAGCAGGTGTGGGGCCGCGACCTGTCGGCCTACGACGCGGATGGCCCCCTGCCCGATGTCGAGCCGATCGCCGATACCACGATCAGCCAGGGGCGGGTGCAGCACGCAGATCCCGCCGCGGTGGCTAGCCGCTACCGGGAACGGGCCAAGGCGGAAAACCTGTCGATCCGCGAACTGGTCATCGCCATCACCAGCCGCCAGCAGTTCATCGGCACGTCGGCGCGCATCGCCGAGGAGATGGACCACTATGTCGAAGCCGACGCCTGCGACGGGTTCATTCTGGTGCCGCACTTGACACCGCATGGCCTGGACGACTTCGTGGACCGGGTGGTGCCGCTATTACAGGAGCGCGGCGCGTTTCGTACCGAGTACGCCGGAAAGACACTGCGAGATCATCTGGGCCTGAAGCCCTAGCGATACCTATTTTCCGATCATTTGGCCGGCGGACGTCCTATCAATGAGACCGCGATCAAGCTGTCTCGGCGAGCGGTCCGTAATGCCAAGAAATTTGGATCGGCTAGACGCTGGTCGGCGCACCGTTGCTGCTACCTACGCTTCCATATTTGGCGCCTGGCGCCTGGCGCTTGCCGCATCGGCGATCCCGGTGCTCAATGTCATGGCAATGCATCACATCGTTGGCACCGAGAATCTACATGAAGTACGGGCTAACCGATGGGACTACGCTGCAGGAAATGCCCCATATGCTGTCGTGCAGGTAGCGGGAATTCACTTCGACATGGTTAACACCGCCAGTAGCTCGACAACCACAGCAATCCAGAACTGGATTTCCGATCTATCGGCGCCCGTCGAAGGAAAGGCTCGGCTGCATCGACCTGAGATTTCCCCGAGCCAAGATGGCTTCCTAGACGTGTTCAGTGAGCCAGTTGTACAGGCCTAGGAAGGTCCGCCAGTCGGCCAGCACCGTATCAACAAAGCCGGCCGAACTGGCGGCGCGCACCGGCAGCTGCGTATGGGCGTAGAGCGCAGAGTGACGTAGCAGGCGTTCGACGGCCGCCGTGGCGTCAAAGCCGCGCGGTACCCGCTTGAACGTTTCCCCGCCAACCTCGTATCCGTTTGCATCTAATTCGGACACAACGGCGGCCAATTCGGGCCCCGAGGCCGGGTCGACGACGGCGGCTCGGTAGGTACTCAGCTGATCGTTGTCGAATCCGTGCGCGCCGGCACCGACGAGGACCGCGTCCGGCGACACCCGCAGGAACAGCCCGGCCACTGCCGCTGCGCGGTCTCCCTCCCAGAACCAGAAGTCCAAGTGATCCTTATACGGCCGTTTGTCCTTGCTGAACCGGATATCGCGGTTGATTCGAAATATCGAGCCGCGCACCCACGGTTCGGCGCGAATGCCGGGTACCAGCCCAACGAGCTCGGGCCCAATCTCCTCGACAAACTCCTTCGCGGGTTCCAGGTACTCCGCTTGGTAACGGCCGCGGTTGGCGTCGAACCACGATTTCTCGTTGTGCGCGCGCAGGTCGGTCAAGAAGTTCACCGTGGCCGCAGGGAACCGAAACGTCCCCATCAGGAACGTCCCTCCACGAACGCTAAAGACTCCTGGAGAAGTGGCTTCCAGGCGCGCCTCTTCGCGAAGGGAACCGCTGCCCACTCTCGAAACTGACGGCCCGCCGGCGCGAACGGCTCGGCCTGTCCGGTGGAGATGAGCTCAGCGACTCGGGCTGCAGAAAGCTTTACCAGCAGATCGTCCGTCTTCCGGTCGCAGCTAGCAAAAAAGGCCCCGCCTACCCGCAGACAGGGCAGCCCCATCATGGTCGAGCGGGTCACTTCTTGCCTGGCGAGCAGATGCTGCGCCAGCGTCCAGAAGAAGTTCTCACCGTCACCGAGTTGAGACTCCTCGGTCCTGTGGGCATCAGCCATCGTCACTCCACTGGGTTAGGCGTCGTCTTTATGTGTCTTACCACCTACCAGACCCTCGGGTCGATTTGCCGTGCGTCATCAGTTCTGCCGCGCTCTTTTTATCGCTGCGTCCGTGGCTTCGCGGATCGGCCCGCGCCACAGATCGCCGTGGCCAGGAGCCAGGATCTCGGTTTCCAACAGGGACATCGCGGACAAGCTGCGGATGCAGCTTTCCTGGCTGTGGCTGAACACCGCTGGAAGCAGCTGCGGCCCGCGGTAACGCAGCAACGGATGGCCCGTGATCAGCGCGTCACCGCTAGCCAGCACACCGTCGACGAGATATGAACAGTGCCCGCTGGTGTGTCCAGGGGTGAAGATGGCCATCGGATGGCCCGGAAGCTGCGCGGCCACCTCGGCAGTCAGCGGCTTGGCGGTGGGAATGCCGTCGCGGATTAGTCCGCCACTACGCAACACGTGAACGCTCCACATCGCCCAGCGGGGACGCCAGATGCGCAGCGCGATATCAAGGATCGACACCTGTTCTAGGTATTCGCGTTTCGCGTGACCGACCTCGTCGGCGTGGCAGTACACCGGTGTGCCGTGCTCGTCGGCGAACCAGATCGCCGAGCCCAAATGGTCGATGTGCGCATGGGTCAGCAGGATTGCGTGTACGTCGCTGGGCCGATAGCCCAGGCTGCTCAGTGCAGCCAGCACCTCCTCGCGATTGCCGGGATAGCCAGCGTCGATCATCATGACGCCGGTGTCGTCGGTGACCAGCACCCAGTTGACCGCGTGCCCGCGCGCGAGGTGGACCCTATCGGTGACCTGAACAAGCTCCGTCATGCCCGCGAGTG
>NZ_VTZN01000088.1 GCF_008370645.1 Mycobacterium simiae | reverse complement strand
CGCTGCCGGCATTTGCTCGACAATGCGGGCAATCTCGGCGCGCCGGTACGCGGTGACTTGCCGAACCAGGTCCCGCCCCCGCTTGGTCAGCACCGCGAGCAGCTCACGCCGGGAGGTCGGGTGTGGCTGCCGGTCGATCATTCCCGCGCCGACGAGCCGGTCGACCATCCGTCCGGTGGCTGACGGTTGCACCCCTAGCAGGGTCGCCAGTGTCGCCAGGTTGACCGGACCCTGGTTGGACAGAATCACTAAGGTGCGAAATTGCGGGATGGTGATGGTCTCGTCGACCTGCGCAATGGAATGAGCCGAGATGGCTACCAACAAGCGGGACGCCGTCAGCAGTGAATCAGTCAGCATATCCAATGATTCTTGCGCTACTGACGCGTTCTCCGTGGACATCTTACTTCCCCTTCCCCGGCGCCCCCGGGTCGTCAACGTCGTCATTTCTTAAACGGAAATAGCAAAGTAAAAGTGTAACAGCGTCCTACAATCGTAGACATCGAATATCGCTAAGACCTATAATATCTGGCGGTCATGATGAATTGCAGGTATTCACACTTGACTGCCTCCGCCGACCACCGTCAACGAAGACGGACGTTCTGTGCGAATTCTCACATTTCGGCAGGAGTTCGATGGCGCTCGACACACCGGTCACCCGGCGGGTTTCTGCCAGGACCCATCGCGAAGTGTGGGCGCTCGGCGATTACGCCGCGCTCGCTGACGAGGTGCTGGCCCCGCTGGGTCCGACCCTGGTCTTCGCCAGCGGAATTCGCCGCGGTGATCGCGTGCTCGACGTCGGCGCCGGTACCGGAAATGCGGCGCTCGCCGCTGCTCGAGCGGGTGCCCATGTCGTCGCCAGCGACCTGACACCGGAGCTGCTGCGGCGCGCTCAACATCGAGCCGCAGCTGCGGGACTGAAACTCGGCTGGCGAGAAGCCAATGCCGAGGCCCTGCCGTTCGGCTTCGGCGAGTTCGACGTAGTGCTCTCCGCGATCGGAGCGATGTTTGCCCCGCGTCATCAGCGCACGGCCGACGAACTTGCTCGGGTTTGCCGTCGCGGCGGCAAGATCAGTGTGCTGAGTTGGACACCGGACGGTTTCTACGGCCAGTTGCTGTCCACCATCCGACCACACCGGCCGACGCTGCCGAAGGACGCGCCCCAGGAGGTGTGGTGGGGCCAGGAAGAGTACATCAACGATCTATTTAGTGACCACGTCAGCGATATCCGCACCCAGCGCGGATTGCTAGAAGTGGACCGGTTCGACCATCCCAAAGAGTGCGCCGACTACTTCAAGGATTGCTACGGTCCGGTGATCAACGCGTACCGCAATATCGGCGACGACCCAGAGCGCGTTGCCAGGCTCGATGCCGAACTTACCGAACTCAGCGACGAGTACCTCAAGGACGGTGTGATGAAGTGGGAGTATTTGATCTTCACCGCGCGTAGGCGCTGAGGCAGCCGACCGGCCGCCCACTAACCGATGTGTAACGGGTCGATCTGTACCCGCACCGGATCGTGAGTTTGCCGCGCACTAAGCACAGCGATGCCACGCCGCAGACACGCTGCCAACGCCAGGCCCTGGTCTCGGCGAACCCGCACCAGCATTCTGATGACCGTCGCGTCTCCAGGGGTGCCCGCGGGGCGGCGCACGCCGAGCGGCAGATCGACCGGGCCGAGTAGCTCCGCCTGCACGGGCAACTCTGCTTGATCAAGCAGAGCCCGTACCGCCTCGTTGGTGCCATCGAGGGCGGCCACGTGCACGCTCGGTGGCAGGCCCACCTCGCTTCGGGCGACCAGTTCGGCCTCGGCATGACCCACCGGATCCCAGCGAATCAGCGATTGCACGGTCGGAATGAAAGATTCGGCGACCACGATCACCACACCGCCGTCACCACGCGGGCGCACCAGCGCCGCCGCAGCCATCCAGCGCCCTAGCGCGTCCTCGGCGGCGCGCAGATCCTGTCGGCCCAGCAGCGACCAGGTGTCCAACAGCAGCGCCGCCCCGTATCCATCGGAGACCCGCGGCTCGGCTCCTGGGGTGGCAACCACCAATGCCTGACGCGCGGCAACCTCCGCCACGACGGCATCACCCGACGAAGTGATAACCGCCGTACCCGGGAAGGCCCGGCCGAGTTCCTCGGCGGTACGTCGGGCCCCGACCACCACGGCACGAACCGCATCCGATCCACAACGTGCACATCGCAGCGTCGGCTCCGTGCGCCCGCACCAGCGGCAGACCGCGCCACCTCCGCCACGCTCCTGCAGCGACAATGGGCCAGTGCAGTGCCGGCACCGGGCGATCGCGCGACAACCTCCGCATGCCAGCGCCGGCACATACCCGCGCCGAGGCACCTGCACCAGCACGGATGCCCCGGCTTGTAGCGCCGAGCGCGCGGCACGCAGAGCGATGGACGGTATCCGGGCGGTGTGAGCGGCCGGATCGCGCTCATCGGCGTAGCCACTGTTGTCTAGCGCAACGACGCGCGGGCTGCGGGCACGCACCAGCGGCCTGGCCGCCACGATGTCGTGCGCCCACCCGCTGCGCACCAGCGCGTGGGCTTCGGCGGTCCGCGCGTAGCCGCCGATCAGCGCTGCGCTGCGGGCCTGATGCGCGCGCAACATCGCCACCTCCCGGGCATGAGGATAGGGGGCGCGCGGCTCGGCCAGGGTGTCGTCGCCGTCAGCCCACACCATGACCAGTCCCAGATCCCCTACCGGCGCGAACACTGCGCTGCGGGTACCGATCACCAATCGTGCACTGCCCCGCAGCGCGGCCAGCCACTTGCGATAACGAGCGGCTGGGCCCAAGCCGGCTGACAAGGCCACCACGCTGCGCTCGTCGATACGGGCAGTCGCGGCCTGCCACAGGGTGTCCAAATCCCGCTGGTCTGGCACGATCGCCAGCACCGCGCGGCCCGTCCGTACCGTCTGCGCCGCGGCCTCGGCGAATCGGTTTGCCCACTGCTCCCCCGGCAACGCCTGCCAGACCGCTCGAGCCGCCCGCGCCTCGGCGAGTGCCCCCAAGAACTGTCCACCTCGCCCGTAAGCCTGCCAGCCCGACGGGTCGATCGACGCAACATCAGGCCGATCGGTAACCGCATTGGCTTCCCGCTCCACCCTGGCGTGGCGGGCGGGAATCGCCAACCGCAACACATCGGCCCGAGTACCGGCGTAACGCGCGGCCACCGCGTCGACCAACCGACGGGTCTCCGGTGTGAGCACTGGTTCCGGTGACACCACCCGATCCAGCCAACCCAGCTTGCCCTGGTGATCGGTATCGTTGCGACGCTCGAGCACAAACCCGTCCACCAGCCGGCCGTGGAACCGCACCCGTACCCGTACCCCCGGCTGGGCATCATCGGACTGTTCGGCTGCCACCAGATAGTCGAACTCGCGGTCTAGGTGCGGCACCGAGAGCATCGGAAGCACCCGTGCGATCGGCTCGACATCGATCGGTGTGCGGTCTGAGCCGCGAGAAACCGTGCTAGACACTTTGTTTGGTCCATCCGCGCCGTCGGCGCGGTCCGTTAGCTTTCGGCAGACTCACGAGTGTTGACCGGGACCTCGCGACCAAAAAAGAACCCGGCGGTGATCAGGACTTCCGCGGCCGCATACGACCACCAGATCGGAACCGCCAGCGCCTCGTTGCCCAGGATGAACCGGCCGATCGCAATCATCGAATCCGACGCGGCAAAACTCAGCGCGCCGACGGCAGTCCAGATCGTCGGAAGCCGGGCCAAGAACGCAGTGCACACCATGGCGGTTAAAACCACGATGTAGACGGTCACGGGAATGGTCAGCTTGTCCTGCCCAAGGTGGGGCCAGAACCAAACCAACAGCGACGCGGACGTCGCACACATCAGCACGGCGGCGGCAAGGCGCGGGCGCGACGGCGCCGAACCGAATGCCAGCGGCGCCATCGCCCCAAGAAAACACAAGTGCGCCAACAAGAATGAGGCTAGCCCGAATACGAAGGACTGCGTCCACCATGGGATAGCTAGCAGCCAGTCGCCGGCGGCCGAGAACAGCAGCGCCGGCACCAGCCACCGCCGCTCGCGGGCGATGGGATGCGCCATCGCCGCGATAGCCAGCAGCACCGCCATCGACGCTTTGAACGGCGGCTGCAAGATCCAGTGACCCGTCAGCTCGGTTCCCGGCGGGCGCCGCATCGCGATCACAGTCAAGTACACGCCGTACGCCAGGCCCGCCCAGCCGGCTACTACCCAGCTCCCAGCCACAAAACGCGGTGCGTACGGTACCTGCATGCCCAATTTGGACAACACCGCCGCCGGAAAACCCGCAATCGACCCCATCCTGCTGAAGGTACTGGATGCGGTTCCGTTTCGGCTATCGACTGAGGATGGCATAGACGCGGTACGCCAGCGGTTGCGCGATCTGCCGCGCCGACCGGTATACCCGGAGCTGCGGGTCGAGGACCGGTCGATCGACGGGCCGGGCGGGGCTATCAACATCCGAATCTATTGGCCACCAGATGATTTCAATCCCGACAACAACCGCCCGGTGGTGATGTACTTCCACGGCGGCGGCTTCGTCATGGGCGATCTCGACACCCACGACGGCAGCTGCCGCCAGCATGCCGTCGGCGCCGGCGCGGTGGTGGTGTCCGTTGACTATCGGCTGGCGCCCGAGCATCCATATCCTGCAGCCATCGAAGACGCTTGGGCGGCAACGCTATGGGTGGCACACAAGGGGGCCGAGATTGGTGCTGACAACGCCCGCATCGCGGTGGCCGGAGACTCGGCCGGCGGCACCATCGCCGCAGTCACCGCTCAGCGTGCCCGCGATGAAAGCAATCCGCCGATCGCATTCCAATTGTTGTGGTACCCCTCGACGATGTGGGACCAGTCACTGCCGTCGTTCACAGAGAATGCCACTGCGCTGATCCTCGACACCAAAGCCGTGGCCGCCTTCTCGCGTTGGTACGCAGGCGATATCGACCTGTCAAACCCGCCGGCAACAATGGCACCGGGCCGGGCGCGCAACCTGGCCGACCTGGCACCCGCCTACATCGCCGTCGCCGGCTACGACCCACTGCGTGACGACGGCATCCGCTATGGCGAGCTGCTGGCCGCCGCTGGTGTCCCCGTCGAGGTCCATAACGCCGAGACGATGGTGCACGGCTATGTCGGCTACGCAGGTGTGGTGCCCGCCGCTACTAGCGCGATGGATCGCGGGCTGGCGGCGTTGCGCGCCGCTCTGCACGGTGAGCTCTAGTCGTGCGTACCGTGAGGACATGACGGAGCCGACGATCGCCCGACCTGGTATCGATCCGATACTCACCATGTTGCTCGATGCAGTTCCGACAACCTTCAACGCCGCCGACGGCGTCCACGTTGCCCGAGAGCGGCTCGCTGCGCTGCAGCCACCCCCGGAGTTGCTTCCGCAATTGCGGATCGAGAACCTCAGGGTCGGCTACGGCGAGGTCACCAACATTCCGGTTCGGATCTATTGGCCAGCTAGCACCGGCGACGAGCCCATGCCGCTGGTCGTTTTCTACCACGGCGGCGGCTGGTCGCTCGGCAGTTTGGACACCCATGACCATGTCGCACGTGTTCATGCTGTCGGCACCGAGGCCATCGTGGTGGCCGTCGACTACCGGCTTGCCCCCGAGCACCCCTACCCGGCCGGGGTCGACGACAGCTTCGCGGCGCTGCGCTGGGTCGGCGAGCACGCGGCCGAGCTCGGCGGTGACCCCCGTCGGATTGCTGTCGCCGGTGATTCCGCGGGCGGCAATATCTCTGCCGTCATGGCGCAGCTGGCCCGCGACAACGGACCGGATTTGGCCTTCCAGCTGCTGTGGTATCCGTCGTGCATCGGTGACCTGGCGCTGCCGTCCTTTACCGAGAACGCCGCCGCTCCAATCCTGGATACCGACGCCATCCAAGCGTTCCTATCGTGGTATGTCCCGGGCCTGGACCTCAGTGACCACACAACGCTGCCGGCCACCCTCGCCCCGGGCAACGCCGACCTTTCGGGTCTGCCGCCCGCCTTCATCGGCACTGCCGAGCACGACCCGCTGCGTGACGACGGCGCTCGCTATGCGGAGTTGCTTCGCGCCGCCGGGGTGCCCGTGGAGTGGTACAACGAGCCGCACCTGGTGCACGGCTACGCCAGCTTTGCCCTGATGGTGCCCGCGGCCGCCGAGGCCACCGATCGCGGCCTGGCAGCGCTGAAGAAAGCGCTGCACACGTGACAAAGCCGCCGACGCGACCGCGATTTTGCGTTACGCGTAGCCAATAAGGATGCCATGCGAGGCCGAGATCGCGCTTCGTTGAGCGAGCGCGAAGGGGCGGACTTTCATGAGCCCATGAGCACGACCCGCTGCCTGCCCCAAAAACGCAGCAGCGCAACATCTCAGCCAGGTCAGCCGTGGGAACCGCGGGAATCCCGAGTAACCGCATCGCGTCGCCGGTGGCCGCAGGAGGTCCCCAACCTTGCGTCGCGCTCATCGACCACGGCGCTGCGCTTCCGCGGATTCGCGATGCCATTTCCAAGGGCCAGCCTTGCCCTTACAGTGGCGTTATGGCCACGGTCACCGCTGAGCGGCCCGCGAAACGCTCACAGCCACACCGACACGCGGCGCGGCGCCGCAGGTACTTCACCAGGACGTAGGCGCTCATGACCACCGAGCCCGGTTACCACGTCGTCATTGTCGGCGCCGGATTCTCTGGTATCGGCGCAGCGATCAAGCTCGACCAGGCCGGCTTCCCTCACTACCTGTTGATTGAGGCCGGCAATGGCGTCGGCGGCACTTGGTACTGGAACACCTATCCCGGCATCGCCGTCGACATTCCGTCGTTTTCCTACCAGTTCTCCTTCGAGCAGAGCCCGCAGTGGTCGCGAACCTACGCCCCCGGTCGCGAACTGCGGGCCTACGCCGAGCACTGCGTCGACAAGTACGGCATCCGGTCCCGAATTCGGTTCAACACCAAGGTGTTATCGGCCGAGTTCGACGACGAGCAGAGTCTATGGCGGGTCCATACCGACACCTGCGGCGAAATCACCGCCAGGTTCGTCATCAACGCCAGCGGGGTACTCACAGTGCCGCGACTGCCCGACATCGACGGGGTGGACTCGTTTGGCGGCGCGACTATGCACACCGCGCGCTGGGATCACCGCCAGGACCTGTCGGGTAAGCGGGTCGCCATCATCGGCACCGGCGCCTCGGCTGTCCAAGTCATTGCCGAAATCGCGCCAATAGTCAAGCAGCTCAACGTTTTTCAGCGAACACCGATCTGGTGTTTCCCCAAGTTCGACGTGCCGCTACCGGCGGCGGCCCGCTGGGCCATGCGGATGCCGGGAGTGCGCGCCATCCAACGGGGGCTGAGCCAGGCCTTTGTGGAGGCGACCTTCCCAATCTCGGCGCACTATTTCACAGTGTTTCCGCTGGCCCGATGGAGCGCGGCACTGGGGCGGCGTTATCTGCGCCGGCAGGTCAAAGATCCTGTGGTGCGCAGCCAGCTCACCCCACGTTATGCCGTGGGCTGCAAACGGCCCGGCTTCCACAACAGCTACCTGTCCACCTTTAATCGCGGCAACGTACGGTTGGTCACCGAACCGATCAGCAAGATCACCGCCACCGCAGTGGCCACCACCGACGGCGCTAGCCACGAGGTCGACGTCTTGATCTTGGCGACCGGTTTCCAGGTGCTCAACATCGACGACTTGCTCACTTATCCGGTGATCGGCCGCGAAGGCCGCTCCCTAAGCCAATTCTGGGACGAGCACCGGACGCAGGCCTACCAGGGCGTCAGTATTCCCGGTTACCCCAACTTCTTCACCGTGTTCGGCCCGTACGGGTATGTCGGCTCGTCATATTTCGCGCTCATCGAAACGCAGACCCACCATATCTTGCGGTGCCTCAAGCGGGCCCGCCGCGACGGCGCGACTCGTGTCGAAGTGACCGAGGAAGCCAACGCCCGCTACTTCGCCGAGGTGATGCGGCGCCGCTACCGCCAGGTCTTTTGGCAGGACAGTTGCCGGCTGGCCAACAGCTACTATTTCGACAAGAACGGCGACGTACCGTTACGCCCTACGACGACGCTTGAGGCTTACTGGCGCGGTCGTCATTTCAATCTCACCAGTTACCGGTTTACCGGTTAACGGCTGCGGAGAGACCAATCTCACCCGCGCCAACCCCAGCGGACCGCGTTAGGCTCAGGTCTCGTTGCGGACTGGTAGGAGGCGATGTCGATGGCGAAGGTGTTTTCCCACATCGACAAGTCGCTCCGCGACTTCATTGGCAAGCAGGCCATGTTCTTCGTGGCCACCGCGCCGTCCGATGGCGGTCGCGTCAACCTCTCGCCCAAGGGTTACCGGGACACGTTCGCGGTGCTTGACGACCACACTGTCGCTTATGTCGACCTGTTCGGCAGTGGCGCCGAGACAATCGCGCACCTGCGCGACAACGGCCGGATCACCATCATGTTCTGCTCTTTCACCCGCAACTCCCGGATCTTGCGACTGTTCGGCACCGGCCGGGTGGTGCGCCCCGATGACGCCGAATTCGACCGCATCCGAACACATTTCCCGACCCTACATGCGGGAACCCGGGCCGCGATCGTCGTCGACGTCGACCGTATCGCCGATGCGTGCGGGTTCGCGGTGCCCTATTACGAGCTGGTCGATGAACGCCCGGTGCTCGACGCCCATCATCAAAAGGCACCTGAGGACAGCTACGTTCGCATCATCGAGCGCAACCGGCACAGCATCGACGGCCTGCCCGCGCTAGACCCCGACCATCCCCTGCCGCCCAGCGCCGGACGATGAGCGGCACCCAGCTCGCGAGCAGACACAGAATCGCACGCGGGAAGCCCGCGTAGTGCGATTCTGTGTCTGCTCGCGCCAGCAACTAGATCGCGCGCTTGAGGTCGTCGACCTTGTTGAGCTGCTCCCACGGTAGTTCGATATCAGTGCGCCCGAAGTGCCCGTAGGCAGCAGTCGGCGCATAGATTGGGCGCAGCAAGTCCAGGTCGCGGATGATCGCCCCGGGCCGCAGATCGAATACCTCACCGATGGCCTTCTCGATCTTGACCGGGTCAACCGCCTCGGTGCCAAAGGTTTCGACAAACAAGCCAACCGGGGCGGCCTTGCCGATGGCATAGGCCACCTGCACCTCCACCCGGTCAGCCAGCCCGGCGGCAACGACGTTCTTGGCCACCCAGCGCATGGCGTATGCCGCGGATCGGTCCACCTTAGAGGGGTCCTTACCGGAGAAGGCGCCGCCACCATGGCGGGCCCAGCCGCCGTAGGTGTCGACGATGATCTTGCGACCTGTGAGGCCCGCGTCGCCCATGGGGCCGCCGAGCACGAACTTGCCGGTGGGATTGACCAGCACCCGCGTCGCTGAGGCGTCCAGCGTCTCGTGCGCCAAGTCGTCCAGCACCGTCGTGAGCACCTTCTCCCGTATGTCGGGATCCAGCGTGTTTACCAGATCAACATCGGCGGCGTGCTGGGTAGAGACCACCACGGTGTCCAGCCGCACCGGAACATTGTCCTCGTAAGCGATGGTGACCTGCGTCTTGCCATCGGGCCGCAGGTAGGGCAACACCCCGTTCTTGCGGACCTCAGTCAGCCGCCGCGACAGCCGGTGGGCCAATGCGATGGGCAGCGGCATCAGCTCCGGCGTGTCGTTGATCGCATAGCCGAACATCAGGCCCTGATCACCAGCGCCCTGCGAGTCCAGCGGATCGGCCGCGCCCTCCACGCGTGCTTCGTGGGCAGTGTCAACGCCCTGAGCAATGTCGGGCGATTGCGAGCCAATGCCGATGTTTACTCCGCACGTCGCCCCGTCGAAGCCCTTGTCCGAAGAGTCGTAGCCGATCTCCAGAATGCGGGCGCGCACGGTGTTCGTGATGTCGGCGAAGGCGGCCTTTGCCGCGGTCGTCACCTCGCCCACCACGTGCACCTGCCCGGTGGTCACCAGCGTCTCGACCGCCACACGTGAGCGTGGGTCCTCCGCCAGCAACGCATCGAGAACCGAGTCGCTGATTGCATCACAGATCTTGTCGGGATGTCCCTCGGTCACCGACTCACTGGTGAACAGCCGACCCTTTTCGCTCACTACTTCATCCTTCCGATAATTAGCTAGCCGAATTATATCCTCCGGCATCAGTTGTAGTCCGTCCACTCGGGCAAGGGATCGCTCAGCACCTGTTCAGGAGCCGTACAGTCACCTGCCGTCGCCATGTAGAAACGTGACGATCGCATCAACGATACGACTAGCCATTAAAGTCTTAGAACCGTGCTGCAACGCCAGTTCGGTTCCATCGGAGGCCAACAGCCAGCCGTCGTTGCTGTCCACCTCGAAGGCCCTGCCGTCGCCGACCGCGTTGACAACCAAGAGATCGCAGCCCTTGCGGCGCAGCTTTTCCCGGGCGTGAAACAGCACGTCGCCGTCGGCGTCGCCGGTCTCGGCGGCAAACCCCACAATGGCCCGCATATTGGGCAGCTGCCCGTGCTCGCGGGCCGCCACCGCGCCGGCTAGCACGTCATCATTGCGTAACAGCTCGATCGTCGGCGGCTCGTCGGCGCCTTTTTTGATCTTGGCCGCCGAAACCTGTGCCGGCCGGAAGTCGGCCACCGCTGCCGCCATGACCAGCACGTCGGCCTCGGGTGCGTGCTTGGACACTGCGTCGCCGAGTTGCTGCGCCGAGCTGACGCGCACCACGTTGACACCGGCCGGATCGATGAGACCTGCGGTATGCCCGGCGATCAAAGTGACCTCGGCCCCGCGCTGGGCAGCAACTCGTGCCACCGCGTAGCCCTGCTTGCCGGAGCTGCGGTTGCCGATGAAGCGCACCGGATCGATCGGCTCCCGAGTGCCGCCAGCGGTGACCAGCAGCTTGCGCCCCCCAAGGTCGTAGGGCAGGGCGTCGTGGCGCTCCAGCAGCAGGTGGGCGAAGGTGGTGATCTCCTCGGCCTCGGGCAGTCTTCCCGGCCCGCTGTCAGTGCCGGTGAGCCGTCCCGAGGCGGGTTCCAGTACCACGGCACCCCGGCGGCGCAACGTGGCCACATTGTCGACGGTGGCCGGGTGTAACCACATCTCGGTGTGCATTGCCGGTGCGAAAAGCACCGGACACCGTGCCGTGAGCAGGGTCGCGGTCAACAGATCGTCGGCGCGGCCATGGACCGCGCGAGCGAGGAGGTCCGCAGTGGCCGGCGCGACGACGACCAGCTCGGCGTGCTGGCCGATACGAACATGCGGAACCGCGGGCACGTCGGAGAAGACATCCGTGTGTACCGGGTGACCGGAGAGCGCCTCGAAGGTGGCGGCCCCGACGAAGCGTAGTGCGGATTCGGTAGGGATGACCCGGACCTCATAGCCAGCTTCAGCGAGCTGACGGACAACCGTGCACGCCTTGTAGGCGGCGATGCCACCGGACACGCCGACGATGACCTGTTTGGGGATCCGTTTGCCGTCCATCCGGGGCCCGCCGTGTTACTCGCCCTCGGTGTGCTCGAGCAGATCGGCGTGGATCTCGCGCAGCGCGATGGACAGCGGCTTTTCCTGCAGCCCCGGCTCGACGAGCGGACCCACGTATTCCAAAATGCCCTCACCGAGCTGGTTGTAGTAGTCGTTGATCTGCCGGGCGCGCTTTGCCGCATAGATCACCAGAGCGTATTTGCTCGAGACTCGGTCCAACAATTCGTCGATGGGCGGATTGGTGATGCCCAGCGGGGTGTCGTAGGCGCTTACCCCGCCTGTCGCCGGATCGTACTGATCGGTGGTGGGCACGGCGGCCAACGACGCGTCGGACTGCGGAATACTCACTGAAGACTCTTCTCCTGGAGAGCGAAGCAAAAATGGCAAAGACGTGATTTTTCAGATCCGGCTGGGCTCATGCCGAGCCGGGCGTAGCACTAACCAGCAAGGATACCAATTCAGCGCACGCGGACTCCAATCGACGGTTCACCACGACTTTGTCGAAGTCATCTTGGGCAGCCAGTTCGGTGCGCGCGGTCTCCAGGCGGCGGCGGATAACTTCGGGTGTCTCGGTACCCCGGCCGATCAGCCTGGCCTTCAAGTCCTCCCAGCTGGGCGGTGCCAGAAAGACTGTGACGGCCTCGGGCATGGCTTTCTTGATCGCGCGGGCCCCGGCCAGGTCGACCTCGATCAGCACCGGAAAACCTGACGCGGTGGCTGCCCGTACAGGTTGGGCCAGGGTGCCCGAGCGATGTAGGCCGCCGTGGATTTCGGCCCACTCCAGCAGCTCGCCCTGGTCGACCAGGTGCTGGAAGTGGGCGGGGCTGACAAAGCGGTAGTCCACGCCGTCGACCTCACCCGGCCGCGGCGCCCGCGTGGTAGCCGAGACACTGAAGTGCAGATCCGGTACCTGCTCACGCAGACACCGGACCACTGTCGACTTGCCGACCGCGGAGGGACCGGACAACACGACCACACGTCCGGTGCCCGGTCCTCGGCAAGGGCTCACTGGTGCCCCTGCGTCGACGCCTCCCACAGGCCGTTCGGCCTGCATTCCCGCGGCGGGACTAGGCGGAGCCGAACTTTTCCAGCAGGGCCTTGCGCTGGCGGTCGCCCAGACCACGCAAGCGACGAGTCGGCGCAATTTCCAGCTCAGTCATGATTTCCTGCGCCTTGACCTTGCCCACCTTCGGCAACGCCTCCAGCAGCGCAGACACCTTCATCTTGCCCAAGACTTCGTCGGTCTCGGCGTCCTTGAGCACCTGGGTGAGGTTGGTGCCGCCGCGCTTGAGCCGGTCCTTGAGCTCTGCTCGCGCTCGACGTGCGGCAGCAGCCTTCTCCAACGCGGCCGCGCGCTGCTCGTCGGTCAACTGGGGAAGGGCCACGATTCCTCCGTCTCTCATCGATATCAATCGATCTTCATTTGTCTTGGCCGGGTACTACAGCCAGCGCAGACGACCGTACTCACGCTTTCGGACGAAATCTAACCCGACCCCCTGGTAACGGCGACAAATTCCCAGCGTGGCCCCGGCCCCCGACCTGAGTCAACGGGGCACCGAAGGGCGCTGTCAGCCACTCAGCACCATGCGCAGACAATGGCCAGATGTCCACACTTTGGACTGTGAAACCCCCGCCTAGCAGCGGTTTCCGGCACGCAGAGGGCCCAGAAAGGCGTGACCAACTCGCGGGGTGACCGGCGGTGGAAGGGCCCGCGAAGCGCAGTGCCGCGGATCACGCATTTTTCATTGCATCGTTGCGCGTGTCGCTTGGCTTACACCCGCTATCGCGCCGACAGGTACGCGACCGCCTCGAGCATCCGTTCGCCAGCGGCCCGCACCTCTGCGATGCCGGGGCCCGCGCGCAACACCTCGCGCGACACCGCAGGCAACAGCTGACCCGACGTAGCCCCGCCCAGTCCGCCGAGTGCCTCCAACCGGCCGCCCTGAACGCCGATACCCGGCACCAGCACCGGTCCGCCCAGGGCACTGAGGTCGGGTGGCTGCAGGACGGTCGCGCCGATGACTACGCCCACCGAACCGTGCTCGGATCCGGCGGCCCGGTTTTCGGCCCCGACCTGATCCACGATCAGCTGGGCCACCGTGCGGCCGGCGGCGTCGGCGCGCTGCACCGTCGCGCCCTCGGGATTTGAGGTGGCCGCCAGCACGAACACGCCTCGGTCGTGGGCTGCGGCGACCTCCAGCAGCGGGCGCAGCGACCCGAACCCCAGATACGGCGAGGCGGTCACCGCGTCGGCGGCCAGTGGCGAGTCTCCGGCCCAGGCCGCGGCATAGGCGGCCATCGTAGATCCGATGTCACCGCGCTTGGCGTCCGCCAGCACCAGCACGCCGTTGGCTCGCAGAGCGGCGATGGTGCGTTCCAGCACCGCAAACCCCGCCGCACCGTAGGCCTCGAAAAATGCCACCTGCGGCTTCACCACCGCGAAACCGGCGTAAGCCTGCACACAGATGTCGCTGAACGCGGCCAGACCGTCGGCGGTGGGCGGCAGGTCCCAAGCCCGGAGCAACTCGGGGTGTGGGTCGATGCCCAAGCACAGCGGCCCCCGGCGCGTTCGTGCCTGCGCCAGCCGGGCGCCGAAGCCGGTCACTGAACAGCACCCCGAGAATCGATCGCGCGGTGCAACTCTTGCAGCGAGCGCACCCCGATGTCGCCGCGAATTCCGGCTTCGATGCCCTGCACAGCCGCTGACGCGCCTTGCACCGTGGTGATGCAGGGGATGTTGACGGCCACCGCGACCGAACGGATCTCGTAGCCGTCGATGCGCGGACCGGAGTTGCCGTAGGGCGTGTTGATCACCATGTCGACCTCACCGGCGCGGATAGCGTCCACGGCCGACATCTCGGGCCGGCCAGGCTGCGGTGACTCGAAATGCTTACGCACCTCGTCGCACGGAATTCCATTGCGGCGCAACATCTCCGCTGTTCCCTCGGTGGCCAGGACCCGGAAACCCAGGTCGGCGAGCCGCTTGACCGGAAACACCAGTGAGCGCTTGTCCCGGTTGGCAACCGACACAAATACCGTCCCGCGGACAGGCAACGAGCCGTAGGCCGCCGTCTGGCTCTTGGCGAAAGCGCTGCCAAAATCGCGGTCGATACCCATCACCTCACCGGTCGATTTCATCTCCGGGCCCAGCAGCGAATCGATGGCGGCCCCGTCGGCGCAGCGAAACCGGTGGAACGGCATCACGGCTTCTTTGACCGCGATGGGGGCGTGGGGGTCGGCGTGGGCGCCATCTCCGGAAGCTGCCAGCATTCCCTCCTCGCGCAATTGAGAAATACTGGCACCCAGCATGATCCGCGCACATGCTTTGGCAAGCGGGATAGCGGTGGCTTTGGAGACGAACGGCACCGTGCGGCTGGCCCGCGGGTTGGCCTCCAGCACGTAGAGGATGTCGTCTTTGAGTGCGTACTGCACGTTGAGCAGACCCACCACGCCGATACCGTGGGCAATGGCTTCGGTGGCCTGGCGCACCTTCTCGATGTCGCTGCGGCCCAATGTCACCGGCGGCAGCGCGCAGGCGGAGTCACCGGAATGCACCCCGGCCTCCTCGATGTGCTCCATGATGCCGCCGATGTAGACCTCGGTGCCGTCACACAGCGCGTCCACGTCGATCTCGACCGCATCTTCGAGGAAACGGTCGACCAGCACCGGATGTTCGGGCGAGAGCTGGGTAGCCCGGGTGATGTAGCCGCGCAGTGTCTCGTCGTCGTAGACGATCTCCATGCCGCGACCCCCCAGGACGTACGAAGGCCGTACCAGCACCGGGTAACCGATCTCGTCGGCGATCCGGCGGGCCTGCGCGAAAGTCGTTGCAGTGCCATATTTCGGTGCCGGCAGCCCCGCAGCGGTCAACACGTCGCCGAAGGCGCCGCGGTCCTCGGCCAGGTCGATGGCTTCCGGGGGGGTACCCACGATCGGAACTCCGGCGTCGGCAAGCCGTTGCGCCAGCCCGAGCGGCGTCTGGCCGCCCAATTGCACGATCACCCCGACCACACCCGGGCCCCCGATGGCCGACTGCTCCTCGGCCCGGAACACCTCGAGGACATCCTCGAACGTCAATGGCTCGAAATACAAGCGATCGGCGGTGTCGTAGTCAGTGGACACCGTCTCTGGGTTGCAGTTGACCATGACCGTCTCAAAGCCTGCCTGGCTCAACGTGGTTGCCGCATGAACACAGCTGTAGTCGAATTCGATGCCCTGGCCGATCCGGTTGGGCCCGGATCCCAGGATCAACACCTTCGGCTGCTCGGTCTGCGCAGCCACCTCGGTCTCGGCGGACGGGTCAAGTTCATAGCTGCTGTAGTGGTAGGGCGTCTTGGCCTCGAACTCCGCCGCGCAGGTATCCACCGTCTTGTACACCGGGTGGATACCCAGCCGTTCCCGCAATGACCGCACCCCGTTTTCCCCGGCCAATTCCGGTCGCAGCGCGGCGATCTGGCGATCGGACAGCCCACTGTGCTTGGCGTACCGCAGCAGCTCCGCGTCCAGCACCGGTGCGTCGACAAGCTCAGCACGCAGCCCTACCAGCTCATCGATCTGGGCGACGAACCACGGATCGACGCCGCTGGCCTGGGCCACCCGTTCGATACCGGCACCCAGCCGCAACGCCAGTTCGATGTCGTAGAGCCGGTCTTCGGTGGGCGTCTGCAGGCGGGCCAGTACCTGATCGACGTCACCTCCGGAATCCGGGGCGGTCCAGAACCCAGCACGGGTGGTCTCCAGCGAGCGCATCACCTTACCGAGCGCCTCGATGAAATTGCGGCCCAAAGACATTGCTTCCCCGACAGATTTCATCGTGGTGGTCAACGTGGGATCGGCGCCAGGAAACTTCTCGAACGCGAACCGGGGCGCCTTGACCACTACATAGTCCAGGGTGGGCTCGAAGCAGGCGGGTGTTTCCTTGGTGATGTCGTTGACGATCTCGTCGAGGTGGTAGCCGATGGCCAGCTTGGCGGCGATCTTGGCGATCGGGAAGCCGGTGGCCTTGGACGCCAACGCACTAGACCGGGATACCCGCGGGTTCATCTCGACCACGATCAGCCGGCCGTCGCGCGGGTTGACCGCGAACTGAATGTTGCAGCCGCCGGTGTCCACGCCGACCTCGCGCAGGATCGCGATGCCCAGATCTCGCATCCGCTGGTATTCCCGATCGGTCAGCGTCATGGCCGGGGCGACGGTAACGGAGTCACCGGTGTGCACGCCCATCGGGTCGACGTTCTCAATCGAGCACACCACCACCACGTTGTCGTGGCCGTCGCGCATTAGCTCGAGCTCAAACTCCTTCCAGCCGTAGATCGATTCCTCGATGAGCACGTTGGCGCTGGGTGAGGCAGCCAGCCCGGCGCCGGCCATCCGCTCCACCTCGTCGGCCGAACGCGCCATACCTGAACCCAGACCGCCCATGGTAAAGCTGGGCCGCACCACGACCGGCAGGCCGAGCTCCGCGACGGTCTCACGGACCTCGTCCATGGTGAAACAGACTCGGCTGCGCGCAGATTCGCCGCCAACCTTGGCGACGATGTCTTTGAACCGCTGCCGGTCCTCACCGCGCTGGATGGCGTCGAAGTCGGCGCCGATGAGTTCGACGTCATAACGCTCGAGCACCCCGTTCTGGTACAGCGCGACCGCGGTGTTGAGCGCGGTCTGCCCACCCAGAGTCGCCAGTAGAGCGTCGATCTTGTTGCCGCGCTCGGCCTGCTGCGCGATCACCCGCTCGACGAACGACGCGGTGATGGGTTCGACATAGGTGAAGTCGGCATACTCCGGATCGGTCATGATGGTGGCCGGGTTGGAATTGACCAGGCTGACTTGCAGCCCTTCGGCGCGTAGCACCCGGCACGCTTGGGTGCCGGAGTAGTCAAACTCGCAGGCCTGTCCGATGACGATCGGCCCCGAACCGATGACCAGCACGTGGCGCAAGTCGGTGCGACGCGGCACTAGCAGTCCCCTTTCGCCATCAAATCGACAAACTGGTCAAACAGATACTCCGCATCGTGCGGACCGGCTGCGGCCTCCGGGTGGTATTGCACCGAGAACGCCCGTCCGTCAACAAGTTTGACGCCTTCGACCACTCCGTCGTTGGCGCAGGTGTGGCTGATCACCGCTGGACCGAACGGCGTATCGAAGCGCTGGCCAGCCTCCCCTTCTAGCGCGAACCCGTGGTTTTGCGAGGTCACCGCCACCCGTCCGGTGGCGTGGTCGATGACCGGGATGTTGATCCCGCGGTGCCCGAACACCATCTTGTAGGTCGACAGGCCCAGCGCCCGACCTAAGATCTGATTGCCGAAGCAAATGCCGAACAAGGGAATACCGGCGGCCAACACCTCGCGGGTGACCGCAACGACATGGTCGGCGGTAGCCGGGTCCCCGGGGCCATTGGACAAGAACACGCCGTCGGGCTTGAGGGCAACGATCTGCTCGAAGGTGGCGGTCGCCGGCAGCACGTGGCTGCGAATGCCGCGCCGAGCAAAATTGCGTGGGGTATTGGTCTTGATCCCTAGGTCGAGTGCTGCCACGGTAAAGCGCTGCAGCCCTTCAGGTTCGACGGTGTAAGTACTCGGTGTGCTGACCTCGCGGGCGAGATCAGCACCCAACATCGACTGCTGGGCCCGCACCCGCTGCAGCAACTCGTCGGGTTCGGCGAGCGCAGCACTGGAAAACACGCCGGCCTTCATCGAGCCACGGCTGCGCAGATGCCGCACCACCGCGCGGGTGTCGATGCCGGAGATCCCGACGATGTGCTGGCGGATGAGCTCGTCTTCGAGTGTGCCAGTGGCACGCCAGTTGGAGGCACGCGGCGACGGGTCGCGCACCGCGTAGCCGGCGACCCAAATCTTGTCGCCGCGACTCTCGGCGTCCTCACCGTTCCAGCCGGTGTTGCCGATCTGCGGCGCGGTGGCCACCACAATCTGGCGGTGATAGCTGGGATCGGTCAGCGTTTCCTGATAGCCGGACATGCCGGTGCTGAACACGGCTTCGCCCAGCGTTTGGCCGATCGCGCCGAACGGAGCCCCGGTGAAGACGCGGCCGTCTTCGAGTACCAGCAGGGCTTTGGTCACGCCACATCCTCCGTTCGGGGCTCCAGCCAGCCTTCCAACCAGCAGTGGTAATCATCACGGTTATCCGCCCGAAACCCGATATCGATCTCGACACCGGACGGCAGTCGCCACCGGATCGCCAGTATCGAATCGCGGCCGGCGACCTTTCCGGCCATAGCGCGCTCGGTTCGAACGGCGGTTATCGACTCGTGCGGCATCCAAATAGGTTGAGCGGCAGTGCGTTTGAGTAGCATTCCGGCGGGGTAGCGGGTCAGCACCGCAGTGCTGCGGTAGCCGAGATCACCGGCGGTGATCCGGTTGTTCCACGCCGGCGATACCGTGCACCCGACATAGATACCCCGCAAAGTGCCAGCCGCGGCGCCGACCTCGTCTGGCACACCGGGCAGGTCGCCAATCAGCTCCGCCTGCTGCCGGGCGCGGCGGCGCCAGCCTCGCATCATCAGCCCAAACACCAGGCCAATCGCCACCACCAACACCGCCGCGAAAATCAGGGAGCCAATCAGAGTGCCGGTGTTCATGCCGGGCTCTTTCCGTCTCGGGCGGTGATCTTCCCGCGCAGTAGAGTCGCCGTTACGGTGGCAGGCAGCGTCATCGACTCGTACGGAGTGTTGGCCGACCGGCTGGCGAGGCCGGCCCCGGTGACCGTCCAAGCGCCATCCGGGTCGACCACTGCCAGGTTGGCCGGCTCGCCCACTTCCAGCGGCCGACCCTGATCGGACAGCCCTGCAATCCGCGCCGGATTCTCACTCATCACGCGCGCGAGACCGCGCCAGTCCATCAGGCCGGACCGCACCATGGTCTGTACCACCACCGACAAGGCGGTCTGTAACCCGAGCATGCCTGGGCGTGCTGCACAGAATTCCACGCATTTCTCGTGCTCGGCATGGGGCGCGTGGTCGGTTGCCACACAGTCGATGATGCCCTCAGCCAGCGCCTGCCGCAGCGCGACGGCGTCGGAGGCTTCGCGCAGCGGGGGGTTGACGCGGTTCACGCCGTCGTAGCTGGCCAGTCTGCTGTCGTCGAGCAGCAAGTGATGGGGGGTGACTTCCGCGGTAATCGAGATACCCTGCGCCTTGGCCCATTTCACTATTTCGACAGTGCCCGCGGTGGAGGCATGGCAGATATGCACCCGAGCGCGCGCGTCGCGGGCCAGCAGGGCGTCCCGGGCCACGATCGACTCCTCGGCGGCTCTGGGCCATCCCGACAGACCCAGCTTGGCGGCGTTCGGGCCTTCGTGCGCGACGGCGCCAAGAGTGAGCCTGGGCTCTTCGGCGTGCTGGGCGATCAGCACACCGAGGCCGGTGGCATATTCCAGGGCGCGGCGCATCAGCAGCGGGTCATGCACGCAAACTCCGTCGTCAGAGAACATCCGCACTTGGGCGGCACCGGCATTCATCATGCCCATCTCGGTAAGCTCGACGCCGCCTAACCCGACGGTGACCGCACCAACGGGATGCACGTCGACCAAGCCCACCTGCTGGCCGCGGTGCCAGACGTGGTCGGTGACCACCGGGGTGTCGGCCACCGGATGGGTGTTGGCCATCGCAAATACCGCGGTATAGCCTCCCAAAGCCGCAGCCGCCGAACCCGTTTCGATGTCCTCGGCATATTCGCGGCCGGGCTCGCGTAGATGGGTGTGCAGATCGACGAGCCCGGGCAGCAGCACGTGATCGGTGGCGTCTATGACAGCTGCGGACTCGGGGATTACTAGTCGGAGACCTATCTCGGCGATCTGGCCGTCATCGACCAACACATCGACCCGCTCCCCTTCGCCGTAAAGCCGAACTCCGCGCAGTAGCACACTCATGCCGCACCTTCTTTACCGGTGTCTGTGCCGACCAGCACATGGAACAACACCGCCATGCGCACGTGTACGCCGTTGGAAACCTGCTGCAGCACAGCTGATTGCGCCGAGTCGGCGACCGATGAGGAGATCTCCATGCCGCGCAGCATCGGCCCGGGATGCAGCACCACGGCGTGGCCGGGCAGCATCACCTGGCGCCGCGCGGAAAGTCCGTACAGCGTCGAGTACTCACGTACCGAGGGAAAGAAGCCGCCGTTCATCCGCTCGGCCTGAACCCGCAACATCAGCACCGCATCGGCGGCGGGCAGCTCGGCGTCAAAGTCATGGGTGACGGTAACCGGCCAATCCTCGACACCTGCCGGCAACAATGTCGGCGGTGCCACCAGCACCACTTCCGCGCCCAGCGTGCGCAACAACGCCACGTTGGAACGGGCCACCCGGCTGTGCAGGATGTCGCCGACGATCACCACACGCCGGCCCTCGATGCCGCCGAGTCGTTGCCGGATGGTCAGCGCATCCAGCAGCGCCTGCGTGGGGTGCTCATGGGTGCCGTCGCCGGCGTTGATCACCGACGGGCCATCGTTGTTCGCACACGTCCAGTCGGCCAGCAGACGCGCGGCGCCCGCGGCCGAATGTCGGATGATCAGCGCGTCAGCGCCGGCTGCGCGCAGCGTCAGCGCAGTATCGCGCAACGACTCGCCTTTGCCCACCGACGATCCGGTCGCGCTGACGTTGATCACGTCGGCGCTCATCCACTTGCCGGCCACCTCGAACGAGACCCGGGTTCGTGTCGAGTTCTCGTAGAACATCGTGACGACGGTGCGGCCGCGCAGCGTGGGCAGCTTCTTGATTTCCCGGCCTACCAGCGCCTGGGCGAACCGGTCGGCGTCGTCGAGGATGGCGGTGGCTTCGTCGCGGCTCAAGTCGCCGGCGGCCAGCAGATGGCGCGGGGTCATCGGGATATCACCACGGCGTCGCGACCGTCGTGCTCGCGCAGCTGCACATGCACACTCTCGTTGCGCGAGGTGGGAACGTTCTTGCCCACGTAGTCGGCGCGCACCGGCAGTTCGCGGTGGCCGCGGTCGACCAGCACGGCCAATTGCACCGCACGAGGCCGGCCCACATCGCGCAGCGCGTCGAGCGCTGAACGCACCGAGCGCCCCGAGTAGAGCACGTCGTCGACGAGAATCACCAGCGCGTCGTCGATGCCGCCGACCGGGATAGCCGTCGCCTCCAGCGGCCGCGGTGGCTTGCTCATCAGGTCGTCGCGGTACAGCGTGATGTCCAGCGCGCCGGGGCCGACCTCAACACCGCAGTATTCGCCGATATTGCTGGCCAGCCGCTTAGCCAGGGTCACACCGCGAGTCGGGATGCCCAACAGCACCACCCGCGGCGCCTCAGGGCTATCCAGCGCAGTCTTTTCGATGATCTGGTGTGCGATGCGAGAAATGGTGCGACCAACGTCGGCCGCGGACATCAATTCTCGGGATTCCCGGCCAATAGCGGAATCACCGGTAGCACCCATGCGAGAAACATGACCTCCTTCTCCGCCTCTCCGGACGGATCGTTAAAGGATGTCGACTGCCCGGGAGCGTAACACTGTGTTGCCCCGCGGCGACGATGCGGGCCGCGTGGCGGCCCGAGGAGGAGCAACCGTAACACCTCTTGTCACGTGCGCCACACTGGTCTCTACCGGGAAAATGCCCGATGTGCCCACC